>JBEKYF010000104.1:0-12413 GCA_049511255.1 Terriglobales bacterium
CCTGATTCACGAGATCAGCGGTTTGAACGTCGTGCTCGATCCCATGGTCCACGGCAATCTGACGATCGTGCTCGATGACGTGCCGTGGGATCAGGCGCTGGACATCGTGCTCAAGAACAACGGTCTGTCCCGCCAACTGGACGGTAATGTACTGCGCATCGCCACCATTGAAACGTTGAGGAAGGAAGCCGAGGGCCGGCGCGCCCAAATCGATGCCGAGGCGCTCGCGGTCGACAAAGTCAGCATCACCCGCTTCCTCAGCTACGCCCACTCCAAGGATCTGATCATGCCGATCAAGAAATTCCTGAGTCAGCGTGGCGATGTGGTCGCCGACGAACGCACCAACTCGCTGATCGTCAACGACATTCCGGCGGTTCTGCCGCAGATTGACCGCATCATCCAGCAACTGGACCGCAAGACGCAGGAAGTCGAAATTGAAGCCCGCGTGGTCGCGGCCACTCGCAGCTTTGCTCGTGACATCGGCGTGCAGCTCGGCTTTGGCTGGAACAACGGCCCAACCGCCGTTGGCGGCGCGCCAACCGTTGGGACCGCTAGCAGCGGCACCGGCACGACCACGACTCTGATTCCTTTGTTTTCGAACCTGGGCGTAACCGGGCCGACCAGCGGTCTGCAACTTCTCAACTCCTCCAGCAATATGCGGCTCGACGTTGTGCTCACCATGGCCGAGTCGCGCGGATTGCTGAAAGTTCTTTCCCGTCCGCGTGTGGTCACCCAGAACAACATTCAGGCGGTGGTGAAACAGGGCGTGCGCGTACCGATCGTGACCACGGCCCAGTTGGGGGGTCCGCCGACCACTACCTACGTGGATGCTTTCCTGCGACTGACCGTGACCCCGCAGATCACATCGGAAGGGACCATCTTCCTGAATGTGGATGTGGAGAACACCTTGCCTGACTTTGGCCATGAAGACTCTTACGGCAACCCGACCCTGATCACGCAGCAGGCGACCACGCAAGTGCTGATCACCGACGGCGGCACGGTGGTGATTGGCGGCGTGATCCAGACTCAGAACTCGCTGGCCGTGTCGCAGGTGCCTTTGCTCGGGGATATCCCGTACCTTGGCAACCTGTTCAAGCACCGTACGGTGACCACTTCAAACCAGGAGCTGATTTTCTTCATCACTCCGCGCATCATTCAGACGTAAGCGCGAAGTTAAAACGAGCCACAGCCGCCGGCTTTCTCGGAGAACCTGCCGAGAGCCCGGCGGCTTAGCTTTTGCGGTGATCAGCTTCCAGCCACCCGCTTCGAGCACCCTGCTACACTCCATGCCATACCGACATGAACCCCACAGCCTTGGACCCTACTACCCTGGACCATACTGGACGCCTGCGTCGGCTCCAAGCCTCGCTCTCGGCCCACAAGCTTGACTGCCTGCTCATCGCGCACCTGCCCAACGTTCACTATCTCTGTGGCTTTACTGGCAGTGCAGCTGCTTTGCTGGTCGCTGATCGTGGTTGCATCCTCTTTACGGACGGCCGCTACACCGCCCAGGCAAGAGAGGAAGTCAATGGTGCAAGGATTGTCATCGCTCGCAAGTCCCCACTGGTGGCGGCAGCGGAGTGGCTGGCCGCCGAGCGAAGAGGTTCGACGCCGGCATTGATCGGCATCGAACCGGAGTCGATTACCGCCGGCATGCGCGACCGGTTGGCGTCGGTGCTGAAAGGGAGAGCGCGTTTGCGATCCGCGCCGCCGCTGGTCGAGCGTGCCCGCATGGTGAAGGACGCTGCCGAGATCCTGCGCCTCCGGCGGGCGGTTGAACTCGGCGCCAGTCTGTTCCGGATCGCACGCAGGAAAATTCGGCCGGGTGTGAGTGAGGTCGAAGTCGCCGCCGCCATGGAATTCGAGGCGCGTTGTGCCGGAGCCGAAGGAATGTCGTTCCCGACGATAGTCGCTTCGGGAACTCGCTCGGCGATCGTTCATGGCCGGGCCTCCGGCGCGCGCATTCCCCGGCGCGGGTTCGTGGTCTGTGATTTTGGTGTTATACTCGCCGCTTATTGTTCGGATCGCACGCGAACTGTGCATGTCGGACGGCCTTCGGGAGAAACTCGACGGCTGTATGAGGCCGTGCTGGAAGCGCAGCAGGCCGCCATCGCGGCAGTTCGTCCGGGCGTGACCGCCGCCGAGGTGGATGGCGCGGCGCGTCATGTGCTTCGCCAGCGGAAACTGGCCCGGTACTTCACCCATTCGACCGGGCATGGTTTAGGATTGGAGATACACGAGGCGCCCAGGTTGGCGGAGGGTCAGACCCAGAAACTGGAAGCGGGAATGGTCATTACGATCGAGCCTGGCGTGTACCTTCCTGGGAAGTGGGGTGTGCGGATCGAAGATGTGGTGGTGGTCACGTCTTCGGGTTGCGAAGTGCTGATGCCCACAGATAAAGAATTGGTTATTATTTAGTGGATAAAATTAAGTAAATAAATGATTTATTGCATAATTCCCCGGGCCGGTATGCCCTCGGAACCCGCTGCCCAGTTAGCGGGATTTTGAAAGTGGAACCCGCCATATACATGAATCAAAAAGAGCTGAAAGAACTCATCGAATTCTTAATCGAAAAGGACATCGCCGAATTTGAAATGGAGCGCGGCGATGTCAAAGTGAAGATCAAGCGCGCCGCCGAACCGTCGCCCACGGCGTCGCCAGACTCGCGTTTTATCGCGGTTCACCCCGTTTCTGTCCCGGTCCCTCCGGCTTCCCTCCCTGCCCAGGTTGATCTGGCAGCGAACGCTGCTGCCCCTGAATCTGAGGAAGTCTTGCACATTGTGCGGTCGCCGATCGTCGGCACCTTCTACGAATCGCCGTCGCCCGGGTCCCCGCCCTTTGTCAAAGTCGGCGATGCGCTGGAAGTGGGCCAGGTTTTGTGCATTGTTGAAGCGATGAAGCTGATGAACGAAATCGAATGCGACATGGCCGGAGAGTTGGTCAAGAAGCTCGTCGCCAACGGCCAGCCCATCGAGTACGGCCAGGAGCTATTCGCCCTCCGGCCAACAAAATAATGGATGCTATTCCGCTAATGTCGTATCCCGCAGATTCGCGCTACCAGTATAGGCTGTCATCTTGAGCGAAGCGAAAGACCTATGCATTTTGCGCGGTCAACTACATAGGTCCTTCGCTTCGCTCAGGATGACGTTCTGGATTTGTGCAACGGACTTGTGGGACGCCAAGCTAGAGCCCGAACCCCCAGGCAGATCATGTTCAAGAAAATTCTGGTAGCGAATCGCGGCGAGATTGCGCTGCGCGTCATTTGCGCATGCAAGGAGCTCGGCATCCGCTCGGTGGCGATCTACAGTGAGGCGGACCGGAATTCGCTCCATGTGCGCTTTGCCGATGAGGCGATTTGCATTGGCCCGCCGCAACTGGCGCTAAGCTATCTCAACATTCCCGCGGTGATCAGCGCGGCCGAGATCGCGAATGTGGACGCCATCCATCCCGGCTATGGCCTGCTTTCGGAAAATGCCAACTTCGCGGAAGTTTGTGAAGCCTGTCATATCAAGTTCATCGGGCCGACTCCCGACGTCATCCGGCTGATGGGCGAGAAAGAGAAAGCTCGCGCCGCCATGAAGCAGCACGGGGTGCCGATCCTTCCCGGTTCCGACGGCGTGGTCGCTTCTGCTGATGAAGCGCGTGAGTGGGCGCAGCAGGTCGGGTTTCCGGTCATCCTCAAGGCCACAGCGGGCGGTGGCGGGCGGGGCATGCGAATTGTGCGCGATGAAGATGAATTGCCCGGGCTTTATCGTCAGGCGCAGTCGGAGGCTTCGGCCGCCTTCGGCAACGGCGATCTCTACCTGGAGAAGTATGTCGAGCACCCGCGCCACATCGAATTCCAGGTATTGGGCGACGAGCACGGCAACGTCGTCAGTCTGGGGGAACGCGAGTGCTCGATTCAGCGCCGCCACCAGAAGCTGCTCGAAGAGTCGCCGGCTGTAAAGATGACGCCCGAGCTGCGCAAGGAAATCGGAGACATCATCTGCAAAACGCTCAGCCAGGTCGGCTACCAGAATGCCGGCACCATCGAATTCCTTATGGACACGGACAAAGATAAAGAGCGGCGGCTTTACTTTATCGAGATGAACACGCGCATCCAGGTCGAACATCCGGTCACCGAAATGGTCACGGACGTGGATCTCGTGAAGAGCCAGATCATGATTGCCGCGGGTGAAAAGCTGGCCGACGTGTTGCAAGGCCCCATCGTGCACCGCGGACACGCCATCGAGTGCCGTATCAATGCCGAGCATCCGGAGAAGTTCACGCCCTCGGCGGGAAAGATAACTACCTTCAACCCTCCGGGAGGGACGGGCGTGCGCATCGACACCGCCGCCTACGCCGAAGGCACGATTCCTCCATACTATGACTCGCTCATTGCCAAACTTGTGGTGCGCGGCAAGGATCGCAGCGAGGCCATTTCGCGCATGAGCCGCGCCCTGGGAATGTTTATCGTGGAAGGAATCCACACGACGATTCCGCTGCACCGGCGAATTCTGGCTGATCCGGACTTTCGCGCCGGGAATTTCGATACTGGATTCATCGAGAGATTCCTGGCGAAGGTAAAATAAGCTGTTGGTGCAAAGGCGATATTACAACAACTATGTTGCACTCAACGGGCCAAGGGTGTTACAAGGGCCATGGACTGAGAGCCGAACGTGCGACTTGTTTGCGCTGCCGTTGTGTTCTTTGCCGTGGTGCATGGAGCCTATGCGGGTGATGATGCCAGTGGGCCGACTCCGTACAGCGTCGATCTTTCGCGGCCTTTCACGACGTACTCGATGACGCAGAAAGACAAACTATGGGGCGATGCTCTGGTCACCAAGCTCAAGTACAAGGGGTCTGTCATCCACTTCGTGAGGACATCATTGTCGTTGAAGGTGGGTGATGCTAGCGTGGAAGGCGCTGTGTACCAAGCTGTAGAAAAGCCAGAGTTCTTCTACGTTGTGAATAGCGATGCCATTTTGAAGCTGAATACAAAATGGGCATACAACCCCGGCGTTGGTGGGTTTTCTATGCACGCCCCTAAGTCTCGCCGCTTCATCGTATGTCTCAATCTTGATGGCGGCGTACCCTTCCTGTCGAGTTCACCGGTCAAGAAAGGCGTTGTGACTTGGAACGGTCATGATGACTGGAACCGATTCGAGTGGCCTCAGCGCGTTGACTGACCAAAACCGATTACATCAATTACCTCGCCCTCGCCTGACGCGATCGCTGTGCTGACACCTGGTTCGGAAATGAATAGACTACAAAGCGGACAATGCTCCTTCCTCGCCTATATTCCATTCTTGACGCCGAATGCTTCCCGGACGCCGATGCCATGTTCGCCGCTGCCGAGGCACTCGCGGCCGGTGGCTGCACATTGCTGCAGTATCGCAACAAGTCAGGAAGCGCCCGCCGCATGCTCGACGAGGCGCGCGAACTCAGAGCGCGCCTGGGAGCAAGCGTCAAGCTCATCATGAACGACCGCGCCGACCTCTGCCTGGCCGTTGGCTTCGATGGCCTGCATGTTGGACAGGATGATCTATTGCCCGAATCGGCGCGGCGCATCATTGGCCCCGCTCGCTGGCTCGGAGTATCAACTCACAATCCCGAGCAGCTGGCGGAAGCCGATAAAACGACCGCCGACTACCTCGCCATCGGCCCCATCTTCGCGACCACCAGTAAAGCCAATCCGGATCCTGTCGTGGGACTCGAAGGCGTTCGCCGGGCAAGGGAACTGACGCGCAAACCTCTGGTTGCGATCGGCGGCATTACCCGCGCCAACGCCCGTTCCGTCATCGATGCCGGCGCCGACTCCGTCGCGGTGATATCCGACTTGTTACGGGATCCCCGCAAATCAGCGGAGGAATTTTTGAGGCTTCTGCGGTAAAGTTGAAAGCTCTCTTGCAACTCCCGTAGAGACGCAGCTTGCCGCGTCTCCCGCGGCGGACGAGACTGCGCGACCCGAGACGAGGTAAGCCCCGTCTTTACAGAGGGAAATTTTCAGCAGGCCTTAGGAGGTTCGTGAGCACGAACGTTCCACCCCCAGTTCCCGCTTCGAAAGTCGGTTCGAACATCAGCGATTGGCAGCGACACACCCATCAGGACGAAGAGCTAGTCAAAGGTCTCGGCCTGACCAGCGCAACCATGCTGGTGATGGGCTCCATGATTGGCTCGGGCATCTTCATTGTCTCCGCCGAGATTTCTCGCGAGGTCGCCTCGCCGGCGCTGCTGATTGGCGCCTGGCTCATCACCGGTTTTCTCACCATTGTCGGAGCGCTCATGTACGGCGAACTGGCGGCCATGATGCCGCGCGCAGGCGGGCAATACGTTTATCTGCGCGAGTCGCTCGGCCCGCTCTGGGGATTTCTCTACGGTTGGACGCTGTTTCTCGTGATTCAAACGGGCACGATCGCTGCCGTGGGCGTCGCTTTCGGCAAATTCCTGGGAGTCTTCTGGCCGGCAGTCTCCTCCAGTCATTGGATTGTCCACCTGTGGAAAGTGCCGAAGTTCACCGTCGGACCAATGATTCTGGGCGGCATGGATGTTGGACTGAACACGCAGAACCTCGCCGCCATCCTGGTGGTGGTCTTGCTCTCGGTCATCAATATTTTCGGCGTGAAGACGGGCGCTTTCATCCAGAACATTTTCACCACGGCAAAAGTTTCGGCGCTGCTCGGCTTGGTGCTTTTCGGAATCTTTCTTGGCCGGAACGCGCAGGCAGTAGCCGCGAATTTCGGCGCAAACTTCTGGAACAATGCGTCCCTTGGCACTTTGCATGACGTTGGAGGAGGTGTCGGAGGAAGCGTGCTGGTCTCGACGCTCACCGTCTTGGCGATTGCGCAAGTCGGATCGCTATTTTCCGCCGATGCCTGGAACAACGTTACCTTTACCGCCGGTGAGGTGAAAAATCCCAGCCGAAATCTTCCGTTGTCGCTGGCGCTCGGTACCGGCGTGGTGATCGCGCTCTATATCGCGTGCAACTTTGTTTATCTGGGCACGCTGCCGCTGGTGGGCAGTCCGACCGGAGCGACGCTGCTGGAGCGCGGCATCCAATACGCCCGCGAGGACCGCGTGGCCACCGCGGTCATGACGCAGATGTTTGGTTCGATCGGCGGATCGCTCATGGCTGTCGCCATCATGATTTCAGGTTTTGGCTGCAACAACGGCTTAATTCTCTCTGGAGCCCGCGTCTACTACGCCATGGCGAAGGATGGTCTGTTCTTCCATGGAGTTGCCCGTCTGCACCCTCAATATAAAACGCCCGCGGTTTCTCTGATGGTGCAGATGATCTGGACATGCGTTCTCTGCATCTCCGGCAGTTACGGCCAGCTCCTGGACTACATTATTTTTGCGGTGCTGGTTTTTTACGTGCTCACCATCTTCGGAATTTTTGTCTTGCGCCGCACCCATCCCGAGGCCGAGCGTCCGTACAAAGCCATCGGATACCCCGTCCTGCCTGCCATCTACATCGTGATGGCTTTGTTTATTGACATTGTGCTGTTACGCTACAAACCGCAATACACCTGGCCGGGATTGTTCATCGTGCTGCTCGGCATTCCGGTGTATTACATCTGGCGGCCGCGAAATGCGAACGCTTAAGTTCTGAGGAGAGATCGCCGAAATGGCCAATCTGCTGGCTACCAAGCCGCTCGACATGATCCTGGATGAGTCCGCTGAACATGGGGAACATTCGCTGAAGCGCGCGTTGGGCGCGACGAACCTGATTACGCTTGGCATCGGCGCCATCATCGGGGCAGGCATTTTTGTTTTGACTGGAGCGGCGGCCGCGCAATACGCCGGACCCGCCATCGTGCTTTCCTTCATTCTTGCGGGCATCGCGTGCGTGTTTTCGGGTCTCTGCTACTCGGAATTCGCCGCGCTGATTCCGATCGCCGGTTCCGCTTACACCTACGGCTATGCGACCCTGGGCGAGATTTTTGCCTGGATCATCGGATGGGACCTGATCCTCGAATACGCCTTTGGCGCCGCCACGGTAGCCTCCGGCTGGAGCGGCTACGTAAACAGCTTCCTTCAGGACTATGGCATTCATTTGCCGCCATCGCTGACGGCAACTCCCGGCACCGACATGGTGATGTACAACAACCGATGGGAGCGGGTGGCCACCATCCTGCCAACACTGCAAGCCCACGGCGTCGATCCGGCCACGCTTACGCATGTTCATGGTTCGTTCAACCTGATTGCCTTCATTGGCATCGTTCTCGTGACCACGATTCTGGTCATCGGCATTCAAGAATCGGCGAACTTCAACTCGGCAATCGTCATAATCAAGGTTGCAATCGTGCTCACGTTTATTGCGATTGCGGGTGTTTTTCTTCTGAAGCACCCGGACATCGCCGCCCGAAACTGGCATCCGTTCATTCCACCGAATAACGGGGAATTTGGACATTATGGTTGGTCCGGAATCGCGCGAGGGGCCGGAGTCATTTTCTTTGCCTACATCGGCTTTGACGCCGTCTCCACCGCAGCGCAGGAAGCGAAGCATCCGCAGCGGGATATGCCGATCGGCATTCTCGGTTCGCTGGTGATTTGCACGATCCTCTATATTCTCGTTTCTGGACTGCTCACCGGAGTCGTTTCCTACACCACCTTGAACGTCCCCGATCCGGTTGCCGTTGGCATTGATCACACCGGCGTGCGCTGGGGCAGCGTGCTCGTGAAGTTGGGGGCGATTGCCGGCCTGGGCAGCGTGATGTTGGTGATGCTGCTCGGGCAGTCTCGCGTGTTCTACTCCATGTCGCGCGATGGCCTTCTGCCGCAGTGGGCCGGCGCGGTGCATCCCCGCTTCCGGACTCCCTGGATCTCAAGCATTACGGTGGGAATCTTCGTGTCAATTTTTGCGTCGCTGATTCCGATCGGCATTCTGGGCGAACTGGTTAGCATCGGCACGCTGCTGGCGTTTGTCATCGTGTGCGCGGGCGTGTGGATTCTCCGAGTACGCCGGCCGGAACTGGCTCGTCCATTTAAAACCCCGTGGGTTCCGTTCGTGCCGATTATGGGGATCCTGGTGGCTGGGCTCATG
Organism: Terriglobales bacterium; assembly: GCA_049511255.1. Lineage (GTDB taxonomy): Bacteria > Acidobacteriota > Terriglobia > Terriglobales > Acidobacteriaceae > Acidiflorens. The sequence continues at coordinate 9,026 of JBEKYF010000104.1, forward strand.
ATGGTGAGTCTGCCGCGCGATACCTGGCTGCGGCTGATTATCTGGCTCGCGATCGGCATGGTGATTTACTTCGGCTACGGGCGTTACCACAGTCGCGTGCAAGCGGCATTAGCCGGGCGCAAGACACCACAATCAAGTGTCCCGTAGAGACGCGGCTTGCCGCGTCTCGCGGCGTGCAGCATCTCGGCGGACGGGCGAGGACGCCCGTCGCTCCATCACCGCTACTGCTCCTGCGTTTTCCTGGCAATCGCCGTCACCCACCGGCGCGGGAAGAAGCGCACCGATTGCGCCAGCAGCCAATTCTTGAACCCCGCAATCACCACCGGTTTTCCAGCCATCAACGCGCGATAACCGTCTTCGGCAACGGTGCGCGGATCCATCGAGCCGAACTTCAGCAGGCGCATGCCGGTTGCATTTGCGCGCTTGTGGAACTCCGTGTCCGTTGCGCCTGGGCAAAGGCAAGTTACTGCGACGCCCGACCCGTTGAGTTCATTCGCCAGCGCTTCTGAAAAATGCAGGACGTAAGCCTTGGTCGCGAAGTATACGGCCATCAGCGGCCCCGGCTGAAACGCGGCGGTGGACGCCACGTTCAGAATCTTCCCACTCTCGCGTTCAATCATTGCCGGAAGATACAGGCGCGTGAGGTGGGTGAGAGTCGTCACGTTGAGTTGGATCTGGCGCAGACATTCTTCGAGATCGTTCTCGGCAAAAAAACCGTACTGTCCGAACCCCGCATTGTTCACCAGCACATCCACCTGAATGTCCGCGCGCGTGGTCTGATCCAGTACATACGAAGACGCTCCAGGTTCGGTCAGGTCGGTCGCCAGAATCAGCGAACGGGCGCCGTGGGCCTTCTCGAGTTCGGATGCGAGTTGCCGGAGTTTGTCGGCGCTGCGGGCGACGAGAACCAGGTTGCAGCCTTCGCGCGCAAAGATGCGGGCGAATTCCATTCCGATGCCGAACGAGGCGCCGGTGATCAGAGCGGTCTTGCGGTCAGCAACTGGCATTCAGCACCAATCTAGCTTGTGGAGCGCCGGGCGTCCCCGCCCGGCCGCGAAAATGCTGGACGGGCGAGACGCCCGTCGCTCCAACCGCGTAGCAACAAACAAAGGCGGGCCCGAAGACCCGCCTCTGCGCTTGGGAAACGGTTTCACTTACACGTGCGCCAGCGCCGGTTCCACTCCGTAGATCGAGTACCACGAGGTTGCAGCCTTCAAGCGCTCGTTCACGTTATTGATGTTCTTGACGCCTTCATCTTCCAGCCACTTCCGGAAAGCATGGGCGCCGTGTTTGGCGTACACGGGGATCCCTTCTTTCCAGGTGGCGCGTCCGCAGAGTACGCCGTTGAATTTCACGCCCGACTCGGCTGCGAGTTCCAGCGACTCGGTGAACTCGGAATTGCTCACGCCCGCCGACAGATAGATGAAGGGCTTGGTCGCGACCGCGGCCGCCTCACGGAACAGCTTCATCGCTTCCTGCTTCGAGTAGGCCTTTTCACCCTTGTAGGACTTGGTCCCTTCCACAAACTTCATGTTGACCGGGACTTCCACCTTCATTACGTCGACGCCGTAGCGGTCTTTGGTGAACTCGCGCATGGCTTCGATGACCGCCTTCGGTTTCTTTTTCGAGAAGTCGAAGCCCTTCTCGTCCTCGCCTTCTTCGTAAGTGACGAACTCGAGGAAGAACGGGATGTCGTTGGCGCGGCACTCATCGCCCAGCCGCTCGACCCAGGCGTGCTTCTTGTCGTTAATGTCTTTCGGATCAAACGGCGTGTAGTAAAGCAGAATCTTGACGCAGTCCGCGCCCGCTTCTTTCAGACGGCGCGCCGACCAGTGGTCGAGCAGATCGCCGAGGCGCCCCGGTCCCGTCTTGTCGTAGCCGGTCTTTTCATAAGCCAGCAGCAGACCTGCGTTTTTGGCGCGCCGCTTCGAAGCCGGCAGTCCCCACTCGGGATCAAGCAGGATGGCGCTGGCATGCGGCGTCAGGACCTCGCTCACCAAAATCTTGAATTCCTCCATCATCGCGTCAGAAACGGCCGAGCCTTTTTCCTTGGCGAGAGACTTCTGCAGCGAGCCGCGCTGGTCCATGGCAGCAGCCGCGATTACGCCACGTTCATTCGATACAGCCTTCATTCCAGCGAGTTTGCCCGGGGTGAGTTTCATAAATCCTCCTAGCATTGCGATACGACAAGACATTCTAAACCACAGCCCCTGCCATGAGCACACCCACCACAGACACACAGAGCCACAGAGGAATCCAAGAGACGGGAAAAACCTAGTTTTTACAGATTTGAAGGTTCTCTCTGTGCCTCTGTGTCTCTGTGGTGAAGGTTCTGGGCCTCACTGTCGCAGAGCCAGCTTCCCGAGCAGCGTCTGCTGCTTGGCAATCAGCGACCGGACGCCCTGCCGGGCGAGCGCCATCATCTTTCCCAGTTGAGCGTCGTCAAACACCTGGTGCTCCGCGGTGGCCTGCAGTTCAACAATTTTGTTGCCTGCCGTCATGACGAAGTTCATGTCCACGTCGGCGCGCGAGTCTTCTTCGTAGTTAAGATCGAGAAGAACTTCGCCGTCCACGATGCCCACGCTGATGGCCGCCACAAAATCCTTGATCGGCGCCGCAGTCAATGTTCCCGCATCGATCAGACGCTGCAAAGCCAGGCCCAGCGCGACGAACGCCCCGGTGATCGAAGCCGTTCGCGTGCCCCCGTCCGCCTGGATCACGTCGCAATCAATCCAGATGGTGCGCTCGCCCAAGCGCTTCAAATCGGCCACCGCGCGCAGCGAGCGTCCGATGAGCCGCTGAATTTCCTGCGTGCGCCCGCTTTGCCGTCCCCTGGCGGATTCCCGCGCTGTCCGGGTCAGCGTCGAGCGAGGCAGCATCCCGTACTCGCCGGAGATCCATCCCTTACCCGAATTGCGCAAGAACACAGGTACCGATTCTTCAACCGATGCAGTACAGATGACGCGAGTGTTCCCCATCTCAATCAGCGCCGAGCCCTCCGCGGTCGAGATGAAGTCGGGAATAATGTTGACGGGACGAATCTGCTCAGGAGTGCGATTATCGCTGCGAAAGATCATCGACGGAATTCTAACAGTCGGCGTCCGGATCAGCTCTCAGCTGTCAGCTCTCCGCGCGCACCCACACATTCGCAAAGAGCGCGAAGTGTGGGGCACCCAGGGTTCACATTCATTGACGGCATGGTGAGTGAAATGGGGATGTTACGCCAACCACCGCATAACTTCCGAGTAGCCGACCATCCATTCGTAGCCAGGTGTGTCAATTCTTTTGTGTAAACGGCCAGGTTTTGTTTTTGGGGATGGGGTGCCGGGGAAGGGGGCAGTTCCCCTTCCCTGGCCCAGCGATTTAGAAGCAACCCCGGTTTCATTGC
>JBEKYF010000105.1:0-12354 GCA_049511255.1 Terriglobales bacterium
CACAAAAGTGGCCACAGTCACATCAACGAACTGTGTCAGGAGATGGCGTAAGTAATTGAAACATAATTGGTAGCGCTACCGGGAATCGAACCCGGGTTTGAAGATTGAGAATCTTCCGTCCTGACCCCTAGACGATAGCGCCACAGGTGGATTGCGACGAAGTCCGATTATAACAAAAGCTCGTTCTAATCAAGCCCGGTGGGCTTAGAGCCAGTCCATCGTTTCGCAGGGCGATTTCGCTCGCGAAAAATTTCTTCGCAAAATATTGTAAATCTTGAAGTTGCAGTTCTAACTCATGATTTTGGCCGAACCGCCTTGACAACGGCAGGCCGGAGAGAGATACTTATTTAGGCGAATAAAAAGCGAAAATTGCAATCTCGCCCGGGCTGATCTTGCCCTCCGCGTTCCCTGACAATTGCGAGAAAAGTATGTCTGCCTCTCCGGTTTTTTCATCGGCGGCCATGGGCCGCCCTTATATTTTTTCTCCGCAGTCTTTTCCGCGCTCGAACGCGGAGAAGATCGCAAAGAAAACCGCGGAGATTTTAGCCGAGGTGGGCGCCATCCCAAAGCTGGCAGCGGTCGTTCCCGCTTCGCACCTCGATGTGCGCCCGGCGCCGGAAATGATTTCGAGCGGCATTCCGCAACTGGACTCGCTGACCGGCGGCCTCGCTCGCGGTTGCCTCACGGAAATCTGCGGCACGACTTCATCGGGGAGGACCAGCGTGTTGCTTTTCGCGCTGGCCCGCGCCACCGAGCGAGGAGAAATTTGCGCGCTGGTGGATGCCAGCGATGCGTTCGATCCGGCGTCAGCGGCGGTTGCGGGCATGGAGATGAGCCGCTTGCTGTGGGTGCGATGCGGAGAAAAATTTCTATCGCATAAACATCCTTCGACTGCGCTAACAGGCTGCGGAAAAACGGGCGATTCGTACCAGGATATGCCTTCAGGCATACCGCAAGTCGCTGAAAAAAGGTTCGGCTTTAGCCGCTGGGAATCGCAGCTGGGGCAAATGCTGAAAGTCACCGATCTGCTGCTGCAGAGCAATGGTTTCGGAATGATCGCTCTCGATCTCGGCGATGTTCCGGTGCCGAGCGCGCGGCGAATTCCTTTGGCATCGTGGTTCCGCTTCCGCCGCGCGGTTGAGCACACGCCAACGGCACTGCTGGTTTTGGAACAGCAGCCGATTGCAGGCAGTTGTTCGTCGGTGCTGTTGAAGGTGTCAGGTGTCAGGTCGCAGGTCGCAGGGGAAAGACTGTCAGCTGTCAGCTCTCAGCTCTCAGGAAATCCTCCGATGCAGTCGGAATTGCCGCACACGGAATTGTTAGATCAGTTCGAGATCAGGGCGGAATTGATGCGCTCGCGGTTGGAACGAAAGCCGGCGCAATCGGCAGCGAGTTTCAAGAGTCGAGCCGCATGGGCGGGATAATCACCACTCGCTTTGGCGATGCCGAAAGTTCGAAATCAGTCAGATCTCGAAACCGGAGACCTGAGACCTGGTGTTCCATGTTTGCCTGCATCTTCATCCCCGATTTTCCTGCACAAGCGTTCCTTCGCTGGGAGCCAGAGTTGCGCATCCGCCCGGTCGCGGTGCTCACCGGTCGGCCTCCGCTGGAAAAAGTCGTGGCGCTCAACGAAAGAGCGCGGCAAGCCGGCGTGGAAGCAGGCGCGACCAAGCTGCAACTGGAAGCATGGGAGAATCTGGTGCTGCGTGCGCGCTCGGAGTCGCAGGAGACGTCTGCACACGCTGCCCTGCTCGATTGTGCGCAATCGTTTTCCCCGGAAGTGGAAGACACCTCGTCCGGCATCGTGCTTCTTAATCTTGCTGGCCTCGAACCGTTGCTCGGTCCGCTGCCGAAAATTGCCCATGATTTGGCGCGTCGCGTCTTTCAGATGGGGCTGGAGGCGAACGTCGCCGTGGCTGCGAATCCGGATGCTGCTTTGCTCGCAGCTCGCGGTTTCCCCGGCGTGACCTTGATTCCCGAGGGCCGCGAAGCCGAGCGCTTGGGAGACCTGCCGGTGGATGTGTTGCTGGAAGGTTTTTCTTCCGATGCGGAGGAGGCTGCATGCTGGGTGGAAACGTTTGATCGCTGGGGCATTCGCAAACTGCGGGCGTTGGCGGCTCTTCCCGAAGTTCCGGTCAGCGAGCGTCTGGGGCAGCAGGGACTCCGTCTGCAAAAGCTGGCGCGGGGCGCGGCGCCGCGCAACTTGCGTGTACTTGAGCCGCGGCTGATTTTTGCCGAGAGCGTGGAACTGGAATCTCCCATCGTGCTGCTGGAACCGCTGGCGTTCTTGCTGAACCGCATGTTGGAACAAGTGTGCGCGCGCTTGCGAGCGCGGGCGCTGGCGATCCAAGAGTTGCGGTTGAATCTGGAGCTCGCAACTGCACCGTCGAATGGGTGCGCATCTTTCCCCCAGACGCTTACCCGGATTTTCACTCGCACCTTGCGGCTGCCGGTACCCATGCTGGATGCGAAAGTGTTTCTTAAATTATTGCAGCTTGATTTGCAGGCGCATCCGCCGGGAGCGCCCATCGTGAAGATTCATTTGTCAGCGGATCCAGCGCGCCCGCGAGCCCTGCAGAGTGGATTGTTTCAGCCGGTTTTTCCTGAACCCGAAAAACTGGAGCTGACGCTGGCGCGCATCGCAGGCATTGTCGGCGAGGAAAGAGTGGGGTCAGTGGAATTGCTGGATACGCATCGCGAAGGCGCGTTTGCGGTGCGCCACTTTGCACCTGCAGAGCCCGCGCCGCCAAAAGTAAAGCAGTTTGGAAAACGAAAGAAAAATATGTCCATGCCAGAAACTGACAGCGCTTGTGATCTCGAAGAAAAGCTCGAAGAAAACGCAAAAGAAAGAATGAGCGCGGTGATCGCCCTGCGGCTGTTTCGTCCGCCGCTCGGCGCGAGCGTTACTTTGCGCGAAGCCAAGCCGGTGCGGATGCGATGTCTCGAACGCGCGGACATCGCCGGCGAAATCGTCTGGACCGCCGGCCCCTGGCGTTCTTCCGGCGACTGGTCAGAACAGGAAGGCTGGTCGCGCGAGGAGTGGGACATCGCCGTGCCCGCCGAAACCGGGCTCGTGTTGTATCGCTTAGTACAGGACAAGCTAAGTGGAAATTGGTTTGTAGAAGGAACGTATGACTAAGAGCGGTTGCCAGTTGCCAGTTCCCAGTCAAAGCAACTGGCAACTGACAGCTGGCAACTGATGTACGTAGAACTCCATTCCCGCTCCGCGTTCAGCTTTCTCGAAGGAGCTTCGACTCCCGAGGAATTGATTGCAGTGTGCGCGAACCTGGGAATGCCGGCGATGGCCTTGCTCGATCGCGATGGAGTGTACGGCTCGCCGCGCTTCCATCTCGCCGCAAAAAAGGTGGGGATCAAGGCGCATATTGGGGCGGAAGTGACGTGTGCTGCATTTTCACCACCGGCACACCCTTCGGCCTGCGAGCTACGAGCCACGAGCTTTGAGCAGACTGGTTGCCCGCAGCTCGCAGCTCGAAGCTCGCAGCCTCGTGGTGGATTTCGTATTCCGCTGCTGGTTGCTTCGCGCACTGGGTATCAAAATCTCTGCCGCCTGATTACGAAAATGAAGCTGCGCGTTGGGCGCAAAGAAGGAGCCTTCGCGTCGAGTTCGGATTTTATTGAACATGCCGACGGTTTGATTTGCCTGACCGGTGGAGAGGAAGGACCGCTCGCCGCAGCGCTCACGCAAGGCGGACCGCAAGCGGCATTCAAAGCGGTGAAGCGACTTACAGAAAGTTTTGGCCGGTCCAATATTTATGTCGAATTGCAGCGGCATTTTCATCGCGATGAAGAGTATCGAAACCGGGTGGCGATCGAGATCGCGGAAGCTTTGCAACTTCCGCTATTGGCGACCAATGGCGTGAGCCATGCCACGCCTCGGGAACGCGAGTTGGCGGATGCGTTCACCGCGCTGCAGCATCATCGCACGCTGGCCACTGCCGGACGTCTGCTGGCGCGCAATGCCGAGCGCTATCTTAAGTCTCCCGCGGCCATGCGAGCGCTCTTTGCGGATGTTCCAGAAGCCATTGCAAACACGATTGAACTTTCTTCACGGCTTGAGTTCACGCTGAACGATCTGGGTTACGAGTTTCCTCGTTATCCCGTGCCGGAGGGGGAAAGCATGATGTCGTTTCTGCGGGAGCGTACGCGGGAGGGAATGCAGAGCCGGTATGGGCGGGCGGATGCGGAGCTGAAGAAGCGCGCGCGCCGGCAGATCGAGCGCGAGTTGAGCTTGATCGAAAAGCTGAAACTCGCCGGATACTTTCTGATTGTCTGGGATCTCGTGCGCTTCTGCCGCGAACAGAAAATTCTGGCGCAAGGCCGCGGGTCGGCCGCCAACAGCGCGGTTTGCTACTCGCTCGGCATTACTGCGGTGGATCCGATCGGCATGGAATTATTGTTTGAACGTTTTCTTTCCGAGGAACGCGGCGAGTGGCCCGACATCGATCTCGATTTGCCCAGTGGCGACGAGCGCGAGCGTGTGATCCAGTACGTCTATCGACGTTATGGGCAGCGCGGAGCGGCCATGACCGCCAACGTGATTACGTATCGCAATCGCATGGCCGCACGCGAAATGGGCAAGGCGCTGGGATTCGATCCGGAGACGCTGAAGCGAATTTCGGCGGCAGTGGCCACCTGGGAATTCAAAGACGAAAATGATGCGCTCGACCGCCGTCTGCGCGATGCCGGGCTCGATCTAACGCATCCGCGGATTCGCAAATATTTCGAGTTGTGTCTTGCCGCGCAGGATCTGCCTCGGCACTTGGGGCAGCACTCGGGTGGCATGGTCATCTGCGAGGGCCGTCTGGATTCGGTCGTACCGCTGGAGCCCGCTTCCATGCCAGGCCGCGTGGTGGTGCAGTGGGATAAAGAGGACTGCGCGGACATGGGCATTATCAAAGTCGATCTGCTGGGCCTCGGCATGATGGCGGTGCTGAAGGATTCTCTGGAACTGATTCGCGATCATTACCACGATCCTGACAAAAACGAAGAAGTGGATCTGGCGCATCTTCCAGCGGACGATCCCGTCGTATATTCCACGCTGCAAAAAGCCGATACTGTCGGGATGTTCCAGGTCGAGAGCCGGGCACAGATGGCGTGCCTGCCGCGCCTGAAGCCGCAGAAATTTTACGACATCGTGGTGCAGGTGGCGATCATACGGCCGGGACCGATCGTGGGGAATATGGTGAATCCATTTCTCAAGCGGCGGCAGGGCAGAGAGGCAGTCACGTATCCGCATCCGTCGCTCGAGTCGGTGTTGGGCCGCACGCTGGGCGTGCCGCTGTTTCAGGAGCAGTTGCTGCGCATGGCCATGATCACCGCCAACTTTACGGGCGGCGAAGCGGAGGAATTGCGCCGCGCCATGGGCTTCAAACGTTCCGAGGCGAGGATGAAAGTGATTGAAGAGAAGCTGCGCGCCGGCATGACCCGCAACGGAATCCACGGCGAGACGCAGGAGCAGATCATCCAGTCGATTACTTCGTTTGCTCTTTATGGATTTCCGGAGTCGCATGCCGCCAGCTTTGCCTTGATTGCGTATGCCAGCGCTTATTTGAAATGCCATTACCTGGCGGCGTTCACGGCGGCGCTGCTGAATAATCAGCCGATGGGTTTTTACCATCCGGCGACGATTGTGAAAGATGCGCAGCGCCACGGATTGAAAGTGCTGCCGATGGATGTGACGCGGTCGGATTGGAAGTGCAGTTTAGAAACAGTTGCCAGTCGCCAGTTGCCAGTGGCCAGTAAAAGCTATGCCGTGCGACTCGGTTTGAAATATGCGCGCGGGTTGCGCGAGCCGGCGGGGCAGGCACTGGTTCGGGAGCGCAGTTTGGCGCCATTTGCTTCGGTGCAGGATCTGGCTCGTCGCGTGTCCGAGTTGCGGAAGGATGAGTTGACGACGCTGGCGGAAATTGGAGCGCTGAGTGCGATTGGGAATTCACCACAGAGGCACCGTTTTGTGGAGCGCCGGGCGTCCCCGCCCGGCCCCGCAGGAATTCCTCTGGCCGGGCGGGGACGCCCGGCGCTCCAAGAAGGATGTCTCCGTGGTGAAAAAGTCTTTCATCGCCGCGATGCGCTCTGGCAGGTGGAGCGCGCGGTGCGCTGGTCGGGGCCTTTACTGGATGAGCTTCCGGAAATTGATGGGGAATCTCCGCTTGCGGCCATGACGCACGAAGAGCGACTGGTGGCGGATTTTCGCGCCACCGGGCTGACGGTTGGGCCTCATCCCATGCAGTATCGCCGGGCAGAGATGAAGCGGATGGGAATTTATCGCGCCTGCGATCTGGCGCACCTTCCGAATGGACGACGATTGCGAATTGGCGGATGCGTGATTGCCCGCCAGCGTCCGGGGACAGCCAAGGGAATGATGTTCATGAGCCTGGAAGATGAAACGGGGATCGCCAATGCGATTGTCGCTCCCGATCTTCTCCAGAAGAATCGGTTTTTGCTGATTTCCGAACGCTTCCTGATGATCGAGGGAATTCTGCAGAATCAAGACAACGTGATTCACATCCGCGCGGAAAAAGTTTCGCCGCTTCGGGTCACGCGGGCGGAGACGGTGTCGCACGACTTTCATTGAAGCGGCTCTGCGGACCTCCTAGGCGGTCGAGAGCTTCCTGGCATTGTGCCGCAGCGACCGGCCTTCGGATAAACCGTAGAGCTCCTCTGCCAGATTCTTGGCGTGATCGCCGATACGCTCCAGCGCCTGGGCGGCAAGAAGGATGTCGAAATTCTTCTGTCCCGTCGGACTGTTCGGCTCGGCCAGATGCCTGTGAAACAAAGAATGGCACAACCGGTCCACTTCCGGATCGGATTGAAGGACGCTCTGTGCGTGCGACACGTCACGCTCGAGGAAGCCCTGATGAACCTGCTCCAGCATTTCGCAAAGCAGAGAAGCCATCTCCACGAGCTGTCGGGAGTCCGCTGCCGGCAATTTTTCGCGGCGCGATTGCAGTTGCATGGCCGCATTGTAGGCGAGGTCTCCGATGCGCTCGAGGTCGGTGATGAACTTCAAACACGCGAGCAACTCACGCGCCTTGGCTTCCCCCACGCGGGTGATGGCTTCGGGCAATTGGTCATCAATCTTGCGCTCGATCTGGTCGAGTTCTTTCTCGCAATCCTTGATCGCGAGAAAAGCCAGGCGCGAACCGTCCTCGAGAAAGTTCCTGACATTGAATACCGCGTCGCGGGCGATCAGGCAGCCGCGCACGACCAGGGCCGACAGTTCATCTCCCGCCAAATCTTCATTGCGGGGCTCAGCCGGATGGGTGCGAGCCTCCGCTGCTCGGGATCGCGTTGAAGGTGGACGCCGCTTCACGCGTGAAGCCGGGGACGGTTGTCTTCGGGTCATGGGAACCTCGCGCAATCCAGACAAACTATTAACTGTAAAGAAGCTAGCATAAAAGGAGAATGTAAAAGGAATGTGAATGTCAATGTCAATGTCAATGACCGGCGCTGCTGTCGCGGGCCGGTTTGAACACACATGCCTCCGTCGCCGAGTCGCGCGCATTTAGCATAGGGATGTGAGAACACAGAAACGCATTGGACTGGCGCGAGCACTTTCCAAAATGGGCTATTGCTCGCGGTCGCAGGCGGCTGTTTTGATACGCGCTGGACGTGTCACTCAGAATGGGCAGATCATTCGGGATCCGGAAAACCCGGTGCGAATGCCCGATGGCCGCGTAGACGACCGGATTGAGGTTGATGGATCGCCGCTCGACAGAACGCCGGCGATCTACCTCGTCATGAATAAACCGCGCGGCGTGGTGACGACCGCGTCCGATGAGAAAGGACGCAAGACGGTTTACGATCTACTGGAGCCAGGGTTGCCTTGGGTTGGTCCGGTAGGGCGGTTGGATAAGGCGAGCGAAGGGCTGCTGCTTTTGACCAATGATTCGAAGTGGGCGGCGAAGATCACCGATCCAGCCAGTCATTTGGATAAGAAATATCATGTGCAGGCGGACTGCGTTGCGGATGCCGGTCTGCTCGCGAGAATCATTCGTGGGTGCGCGGTTGAGGGCGACTCGTTTGCGGGCGGCTTTTCTCAGCGCAACCCAGGCGAACATTTACGCGCCAAGGGGGCGCGACTTCTGCGGCACGGCGACAAGAATAGCTGGCTGGAGATCACGCTGGATGAAGGCAAGAACCGGCAGATTCGGCGTCTGCTGGAAGCGCTGGAGGTCCGAGTTTTGCGTCTGGTGCGAGTGTCGATCGGGCCGCTCGAGTTGGGCGATCTAAAGAAGGGCTCGGCGCGACGGTTGACGCCGGAGGAAAAGAAGACCATTGATCGGGCCCTGCGAGCGGTGCCGCGGTAGTCTGCGAGTGCGAAGAATTTCCTAAGAAGAGAGGCCTCGTGTTTCCAGGTGGTCCTGTGCCTGGCGAAGCACCTTGCGCTCGTTGCTATAGGCAAGCTGGCTGGCCGCGTCGGCGAGGGGTACCCAGAGAGCTCGCTTGACTTCGATCCGCATGTCGGAAGTGAGGTCGTCGATTTCTCCAGACACATAACGCATCAGGTAGAAGCTCACGATTTTAAAAACGCGTTTGCCATCGCCCCAGGTGCGGACATAGACATACTTGTTGTCGGCAAGTTTGATGACCGGTTCGGCCACGATGCCGGTCTCTTCCCGAACTTCCCGCACGGCGGCCGCCTGCGGTTTTTCACCCGAATCCACCAGTCCTTTGGGGAGGGCTAGCACGGCACGGCTGCGCTTGCGCGGCGCTTTCGCTGTTGCAGGTTTTGAGTTTTCTTTCTGCGGTTCAATCAGGGCGACGTGCCAGACTCCAGAGATCTGCCGAAGCACGACGCCGCCTGCTGAAATTTCCCGCGCCACTGTGGACACCTTAGCGGACACCGTATCAGAGACTCCCAAGGTTCCCAGTCTCTTGCTGGATTCGCTGCCACGCGCGCTCCACATGCCGAGCCTGAGTGTTGGTTTGGCCGACGCAGAGCCGAAGCGTGAGTTTGTCATCGAGCTTCGTATGAGTTAGGTACAGATCGCCGCTGCGATTCAATCGGTCCATCAGGAGTTGATTGGCTTGATCTCCCGCGCGCAACCGGAAGCAGACGAGGTTGAGCTGAGCGGGCGCGGCGAGTTCGAACCGTGAATCGTCGCGCACCCAGGCGGCGAATTGCTGCGCCAGGCGCACGTGCTCGCGAATGTGGTGCCGCAGTCCCTCGATGCCGTAATGCCGGATCACAAACCAAAGCTTGAGCGAGCGAAAGCGGCGCCCGAGCTGAATGTGCCAGTCGCGATAATCAATGACAGCGCCGGATTCCGTTGCCCGGTTGCGCAGGTATTCGGGCAGAATCGAAAGCGTTTGGATCAGATGCTTCCGGTCGGCGACGTAAAAGCAGTCGCAATCGAAGTTGGTGAACATCCATTTGTGGGGGTTGAAGCAGTAACTGTCGGCGAATTCGACGCCATCGTGAATGAAGCGGAATTCCGGGCAAAGCGCGGCCGTGCCACTCATGGCGGAGTCCACATGCAGCCAGAGATTGTGGTCGCGGCAGATGCGGGCAATTTCGCGGACGGGATCGATCGCGTTAGAAGATGTCGTCCCGACGGTTGCGCAGACGAAGCAGGGAATCAGGCCAGCCTTGATGTCTCGCTCGACGTGGCGTGCCAGCGCGTCGGGACGCATGGCGAAGTTCTTGTCCACTTCGATGTGGCGCAGGTTGTCCGAGCCCATGCCGGCGATCTTCATCGCCTTTTCGACAGAAGAATGCGTTTGGGTCGAGCCATAGGCGACCAAGCGTCCATCGCAGCCTTTGCGATTGCTGGCGAACTGCGTTGTGCGCTCGCGGGCGGCCAGCAGGGCGCAGAGCGAGGCGCTGGACGCCGTGTCCTGAATCACCCCACCTCCTCCTGCACTGCTGGTGGAAAGAAACTTTTCCGGCAGGCCCAGCATGGGAACGAGCCAGTCGAGCACATGCGTTTCAAGTTCAGTGCACGCCGGACTGGTGGACCAGAGCATGCCTTGCACGCCGAGTCCGGAGGAAACGAGATCGCCGAGAATGGCGGGCCCGGAGGCGTTCGCCGGAAAGTAGGCATAGAAGTTGGGCGACTGCCAGTGCGTTATACCGGGAAGAATGACGCGCTCGATGTCGCCAAGAATCTGGTCGAAGGCTTCGCCTTGTTCTGGCGCGTTTGGTGGCAGCTTTGAGCGAATCTCTCCCGGCTGCACGCGCGACAGAACCGGGAAGCTTTCGATGCGGGATTGGTAGTCGGCGATCCAGTCCACGACGGCGTGGCCCTGGCGGCGGAACTCCTCGGGAGACATGTGAAACGACTTCGGCTCAGACATGGGAATCGGCAATTTGTAATTGGTAATTTGTAATTAGCAATTTGAAACCGAACGCCTTTAAATTACAAATTACAAATTACGAGTTACAAATGTCCGTAGTACACACGCGTGTTGTATTCGAATTCGACGACGTTATCCGTGGCGTGGTTGCGAAAAATCCGCCGCAGTTCCTGCATCATCGGCGCGTGGTTGGGATGACCCTCGAGCGGCGCGTATGAAGAAGACAGCAGTCGTCCGGCAGTACCTTCATAGTCGAACTGCTGGCACAGGCTGAACACGCGTTCTTGGTGCGAAGCCGGCGCAAAAAATTCGTGGATCAAGGCGGTCGTGCGTTCGTGGCGCACTTCCTTATAGTCGGTGCCGTAGGTCAGCAGAAGTTGCTCGTAGTCACGCAGGAAAGGCGTAGTTGCGGTGCGGCGCTCATTCCATATCAGCACGCACCATCCCTCCGGCTTCATAATGCGGGCGAACTCCGCGCGGGCGCGAGGCAGGTCGAACCAGTGCGCTGCCTGGGCGGCGGTGACAAAGTCGACGGAAGCGGAGCCGAGCGTCGTCTCTTCGGCGGTTCCGGCAACGGACACCAGCCTGCCATTGGATTCGAGGGATTGGAGCGATTCGAGCTGACGGATACCCATTTCGCGCATTTCCGGGTTGGGTTCGACGGCAAAGACAGAATTTCCGTTTTCCAAAAGGAGGCGGGTAAACATGCCTGTCCCGGAAGCGATGTCGGCGACGATGTGACTCGGCCGCAGTCCGCATTCGGTGCGAAGCAGGTCGAGAACTTCGGGCGGATATCCCGGGCGATAGCGGACGTAATTCTCCACCCGATCGGAAAAACGCGCCGTTGGCGACTTACTCATCGCTCTTTAGTGTAACGCGTTCAAACACGCGGCTCCCTCCGCACGGTACAATCTCTGGTTCTACAAGGAGCTTCATGAAACTTCTCTCGGGTGTTGTTCTGTTCTTCGTGCTGATTGGTTCGAATCTGCAGGCGTTTGATCAGGCCGGCAAGGATAAAGATAAAGATAGAGATAAAGAGCAGCCGGAGAGTTGGTCCATCAGTGGTTTCCGCGATGTGGCCGGCGAGCGGGAAATCGAAAAGAAGTTTATGGCCGTGCCCGACCCCAAGCTGGCGGAAGAGCATCTGCGCATTCTGACCGAAGCGCCGCACATCGCCGGATCTCCGGAGGACAAGGCCACCGCCGAGTACGTTGCGAAGAAGTTTCGCGAGGCCGGACTGGAAACCGAAATTGTCGAGTACAAAGTGTGGCTTAACTATCCTGCGGAGATCAGGGTGGACCTGACCGCGCCGCCCGGAGTCGAGATGCACGGGCCTCGGCGCGAGCATGTCGACGACGATCCGTTTCAGGACGATCCGCGCGTCGTGACCCCTTACAACGGCATGTCGCCCTCGGGCGACGTCGAGGCCGAAGTTGTCTATGCCAACTACGGCTCGCCGGCGGACTTTGACAAGCTGAAAGAGATGAACGTCGATGTGCGCGGCAAGATCGTCATCGTCCGGTACGGGGAGAATTTTCGCGGCGTGAAAGCATTCGTGGCGCAGGAACACGGTGCGGCGGGAGTCATCATTTATTCCGACCCGAAAGACGATGGCTACTATCGCGGTGACGCATATCCGAAAGGGCCGTGGCGCCCGGCGAGCGGAGTGCAGCGCGGATCGGTCGGATTTATGTTCCAGTTTCCCGGCGACCCAACCACACCGGGTGTGGCTTCCATTCCAACTCTGCCGGATGCCAAGCGCATTTCTCCCGCCGACTCCGAGCAGTTGCCGAAGATTCCCGTGACTCCGCTTTCTTACGCTGATGCCTCGCCGATTCTCGAGCACCTCGGCGGCCCGCTCTCGCCGCGCGAGTGGCAGGGAGCGCTGCCGTTTACCTACCACGTTGGTCCCGGCCCCGCGAAAGTGAAGATGCACCTTAAGCAGGACTACCAGTTCCGCACCATTTGGGATGTCATTGGCAAAGTTCGCGGAGCGTCTTCGCCCGATGAGTGGGTGGTGGCGGGCAATCATCG
>JBEKYF010000106.1:0-12315 GCA_049511255.1 Terriglobales bacterium
TAGAAGGATTAAGTTGCTGACTGGTTTCCCTTCGGTGTTCGTCCGCTCGCCAGACTGCACGACTTGGAGCCCTTTGCTTTCCACAAACGATCCTTAAGACACTAGAGTCACAGCCGAAAACCTCTCCCAGATACGGGAAACAGGAACCCGGCTTATTCGCGCCGCCCGGA
The DNA here is from genome assembly GCA_049511255.1 of Terriglobales bacterium. Lineage (GTDB taxonomy): Bacteria > Acidobacteriota > Terriglobia > Terriglobales > Acidobacteriaceae > Acidiflorens. The sequence goes on from JBEKYF010000106.1 coordinate 171, forward strand.
GAACTATACAGTATTCGCGCAAATGCAACGCTTCTGCAGGGTATCCTACATTGGCTTTGCCGCTGCTACGCGCAAGCATCGCGACCCACGAACGCGACCAACACTTAAAGCGACTCCGCTCACTTCAAACGAGATCCCCGAAATCGCACGAACAAAATTTTTCCATGGATGTAGGGTGCCCGACAGACCATCCAAATTGGCGCCGGTAAACTTCGCCTATCCTTTATGCGTCTTCCTTATGCATCTTCCGCCACAACAGACTGGGTGATGATATTCCGCTGCAATCAGGCAGTACGCCGCTGCGAAAAGAACCGTTAATGGCAAACCAGAACGTTTCGTCCCTTGATAGCAAACGGATACTCGTTGGGGCGCAGCAGCAGAGGCGGCCATGAGCCGAGAGTTGGTATGGATTGAACAACAGCGTTTTCGGGGTTTTGGTTGCTCTGAATGTGGCTGGCGGTTCAAACCTTCTAGTCCGCCCACCGGCGCATCTTTCGATGAAATGATGCGCAACTTCGAGTTGCAGCGCGACAAAGAGTTTACATCCCATGTTTGCGCCGATCACTCCAAATCCAAAGAAGTTAGGTAGGGCCAGTCCGAGCACCTACTGCGCGGGCGCCTCTCGAGATTGCGCCTGGATCACGGCCCGCTCGTAAACTGACCCACCACCACTCCGACTTTCCGCTTGCAACCGGACGGTCGGTCGGGTACTATCACGTGAACTCTTTGGTACGGCCTTGACGAATGGACGGAGTCTCCGGCGAATTAGTTCTAGAATCCTTGGGGTACGAGTATGGCCGTCGGTCTCAGTGTGGGGGAAAGAGTGAGCTGAGAAATTAGAAATCGCAAGTGCTCCCGAATCCCACCCGCCAGAAACGCTGGCACGGTGGGTTTTGTTTTTCCAGGGGCATCGCAATAGGAGCATCGTAGGGGGTCGCATGACGGATCAGAAAACCGCGCCAACCATGAGCAAGACCAAGGCAATGACCATGACCGGCGCCAGTGTTCTTTGGGAATGCCTGGAACGGGAAGGCGTGAAGCACGTCTTTGGCTATCCCGGCGGCGCCATTCTGCCCGCCTATGACGCGCTGAAGCACAGCAAGATCCATCACGTGCTGGTGCGCCACGAACAAGGCGCAACCCACATGGCTGACGGCTTCGCGCGCGCCAGTGGACAGGTGGGCGTTGCGGTCGCAACCTCGGGGCCGGGAGCGACCAACATGGTCACCGGAATCGCCACCGCCATGCTCGATTCCTCGCCGATCGTCTGCATCACCGGCCAGGTTGGCAGCAAGCTGATCGGGTCAGACGCGTTTCAGGAGACCGACATCACCGGCGTGACTCTGCCGATCACCAAACACAACTATTTGGTGACCCACGCGAACGAAGTGGCGCGCACCATCCGGGAAGCTTTCTATGTGGCGCGGTCCGGGCGTCCCGGACCGGTGCTGGTCGATATCACCAAAGATGCGCAGCAGGGTACGTGCGAGTTCGACTGGGAAGCGGCCAAACCGCAATTGCCGGGTTACCGCCCTGACCTTTCGCCCGCTCCGAAGGAGTATGAGCAGGCGCTGGAGTTAATCCACAATTCCAAGCGGCCCGTGATCCTTGCCGGCCACGGCATCATTATTTCTGGAGCCATGCGCGAGGTGCGCGATTTTGCCGAGCGCGCCGGCATCCCGGTCGCACTCACGCTGCTCGGCCTGGGCGCGTTCCCCGCGTCGCACCCGCTCAATCTCGGCATGATGGGCATGCACGGAGAAGCCTGGGTGAATCACATGATTCAGGAAGCCGACCTGCTGCTGGCCTTCGGCATGCGCTTCGACGACCGCGTCACCGGGAACCTGAAAACTTACGCGCCCAACGCAAAAAAGATTCACATCGAGATCGATCCCGCGGAGATCAACAAGAACGTCAAGGTCGATGTTCCGCTGGTTGGTGATTTGCGGGAAGTTCTGCTGGAATTGTTGCCGCACATCGAATCCATTGATCGTAGTGACTGGCTGGATTCAATCGACCGACTGAAGGGCGCTTCCGCCGTGCGCGACATCCAGAACCTGCCGGACAGCGGCCATCTCTATGCCGCCCACGTCATCAACGATCTGTGGCATCAGACGCGCGACGGCAACACCATCGTCGTAACCGACGTTGGCCAGCACCAGATGTGGGAGGCGCAGTACTACAAGCATGAGCATCCGCGCTCGCTGATCACTTCTGGCGGATTGGGTACGATGGGATTTGCGCTGCCTGCCGCCATCGGCGCCAAGGTCGCATGCCCCGAGGCCGAGGTTTGGGTGGTGGTGGGCGATGGCGGATTCCAGATGACCATGTGCGAACTGGCGACGCTGGTGCAGGAGAATCTGAAGATTCATATCGCCATCATCAACAACGGCTATCTCGGCATGGTGCGGCAGTGGCAGGAATTTTTCTACGACCGCAACTATCAAGCGACGCCCTTGCTTAATCCGGATTTCGCAAAGTTGGCCGAGGCTTATGGCATCCGGAGCGCGACTGTCTCGGAGCGCTCCGAGGTTGTGCCCGCCGTCCAATCGGCGCGCCAGCACGAGGGGCCGATGCTGATTAATTTTAAGGTTGAACAGGAAGACACCGTCTATCCGATGGTCGCGGCCGGCGCTGCGCTGCACGACATGATTCGGCGGCCCAGCCCAATTGTCGAGACTGCCGACGACGAATAATAAAAGACGAATGAGAAAAACATGCTGAATACATTCATGGTGTACGTCGAAAATAAACCGGGTGTGCTCACCCGCGTGGCTTCGCTGTTTCGCCGCCGCGCCTTTAATATCGATTCGCTCACGGTGGGGCGGACGGAGAAACCAGAAGTGTCGCGCATGACCATTACCGTCGACGCCGACCGCGACCAGGCCCGCCGCATCGAAGCGAATCTATACAAACTGGTGAATGTGCTGCTGGTCGAGAACATCACCAATCAACCGGCCATCATCCGAGACCTGGCCTTGATCCGGGTGGCGGCCACGCATGATGCGCGTTCCCACGTGCTGGAACTCGCCAGCGTGTTTCGCGCGCGTGTGGTCGATGTTTCTGCCGAATCGTTGACCATCGAAATCACCGGCGCGGAAGACAAGATCGACGGACTGCTCGAAGTGCTGCGTCCGTATGGTGTATTGGAAATGGTGCGCACCGGCATCGTCGCCATGCGGCGTGGCAGCAAGTCTGCCGACGCCGCCTCCATGACGGGAAGCACGGCGCAAGGCGCGGCAGATGACGATGTCTCCTACTCCGTGTGACAGCCGAATCGCCACGAATTCACCGAAGATTGGAAGTATTTGCTCTGCGCCGGTAATCGCGCTCTCCTGATTCGTTGGGCACCGTCATTCCGAAAAAGACCCCGAATCCTCTCGGCAATAAAGTAGAGATCCCGTCCCCTGTCGGGGCGATAGATTCTTTGCCCATCCCTGAAGATCAGACAAGAAGTGCGCACCACAAGTGCAGGACTGCCCGATCCATCCATCAGAGACTGCCGAAGGTGATGGGTACGCCCATTTGGGCCCGGCGAATGCTCCATCTTAAGAATTATTGAGCCGCACCAAGCGAAATCCAGATCAGCCGGCACCTCTGTGCTCAAGCTGAAGCTCAAGCTAGAGGAGGACCGCGCCGATGGAGAGGGTATTCGCTAGGAATGATTCCCACGACATTTGTGGAAGCCCTTAGAGCCAGCAGCGCTTCAGGACAGGAGACATGCGATCAGTCCGCATATTGATCGTCGATGATTCGGCGGTCATTCGAAAGGCGCTCAGCGAGTTGCTGGCATCCGACCCGGAGATCGTCGTCGCCGGCACGGCGGGAAACGGCAGTCAGGCGCTGGCCCGGATTTCAGAGGTCAAGCCGGATCTGGTCACACTCGACATTGAAATGCCGGGAATGGATGGGCTGGAAACCCTGGTCGAGATTCGCAAACTCTATCCAAAATTGCCGGTAATTATGTTCAGTACTCTTACCGAGCATGGTGCGGCCGCAACCCTGGATGCACTGGCCCGGGGCGCCAGCGACTATGTCACCAAACCCTCCCATTGCGAGTTTTCGGAACGCCCTTACGAGCGGGTGCGGGAGGAGCTGATTCGGAAGATCAAGTCCTTGTGCGCGGAGCGCGTGCCGCAGCCCTGGCCTGTGCCAACGCCCACCCTTGTCTCGGCCCGCCCGCAGGCGCGGATCGACGTGGTCGCCATTGGCACGTCGACGGGAGGACCGAACGCGCTTGCTGCACTGATCCCGCAACTCCCCGCAGATTTTCCCGTGCCCATCCTGATCGTGCAGCACATGCCACCCTTGTTTACGCGCCTGCTCGCCAACCGTCTCAATACGCTCGCCCGGCTCGAGGTGCAGGAAGGCAAGGCAGGGCAGAAATTGCGGCGAGGCCAAGTCTGGATAGCGCCCGGCGACCATCACATGACGGTGGCTCGCAAGGGGAATGAATTCCTGCTGGGCCTCAATCGTGATCCTCAGGAAAATTCCTGCCGCCCCGCGGCGGATGTGTTGTTCCGCTCGGTGGCTCAAACCTACGGTGCGAACGTGCTGGCGGTGGTGCTCACCGGCATGGGGACGGACGGCACTCGTGGGGCGGCCGTCATACGGGAAGCGGGCGGGGAGGTGTTCGTCCAGGACGAAGCGTCTTCGGTGGTTTGGGGCATGCCCGGAAATGTCGTTGCCGCCGGCCTGGCCGATCGCATATATCCACTGGGCGGCATCGCGCCGGAAGTTGTACGCAGGGTGTCAATGCTGAGAGCTTTCGCCAGCGCTGCCCACCCGTGAAGTTTCATTTGTCCGGTGAATTGTTGAGGGCACAATAAAAAACGCCCTAAGCCGTTAAGCTCAGGGCGTCTTCGGCAGCCCTCCCCCAGAACTGCCAAACCACGCCCATGTTATTTCCGTTTGGCTCCACTGTAAATGTCACTTTCGTAATGTAAAACTTGCAAATAAGTACCACGGGGTAATGCAGGGATATAACCTCACTTCGCAGCTGCTATCTGACTGAAAGCACAACGAGAAAACCATGAAGAGTCCTGCGGGACTGCTCCGCAAGACTGCCGCCCGCGAGAAGAGTCGCAAGGCCGAACGTCAGAAGCGACTGGATCACTTCTTCTCCCAGGTCTTTCCGCCGTCCGCGCTGCTCCAGATTTCGTTGTTACTGGTGGAAACTACAATCTCTGCCGGGCCAGGCACATCGCTGCGCATATCGATGCGAGTTATGTCAATGTGAGTCACGTCGGAGATAAGTTGCTGGGCTTTGATGGAAGGCCGCACCTGCGCCCAAGTTATTCCGCTGTTAGCGGAGTGGAAGAGCGTGCCCGCCTGGCCGCCTGTCCATACATCCTCGTCGTGACTTGCGTAGCACAGCAATGGATGATCCGCGCGCAAAGCGTTTTGCCAGCTCTGGCCGCTGTCCAGAGAGCGTTGCAGGACGCCCGCTGTAATTGTCCAGCTGACATTGCGCGCCGAAGTCTGGCTCGCAGGGAGCGCCAGTTTAGCGGCAGACATCACATTCCTCGCCTGTAACCTGGCTGATCCGGAAGCCACCGCTGTCTCGGTTTCTTGCTGCTCATTCGCTTCAATCCCTTGCAGCGCGGGCTTTGCCTTTTCAATCGCGGGTGTCTCGTTCCGCGCCGTCAGGCTGCGTTCGGCGGAGGGCGCTACCTCTACTGCGACGGTTGCTCCAGAAACCTCGATGGTTTCAGTCGCCCCTCGACCGGTTTGCGCATCGAACGCCACGGCTCCGGCCGATGGTGCTGCCGACAGCTTGTCTGCCTGGCTTGAATCCTTCTTGTTGTCGGCAATCAGTATTCCGAGATCAGTTTGATGCGGCGGCGTCATAACCTGTCCAGCCTTGAGTTTCTTGGGCAACCGCAATTCGGATTTTGGTCGTGCTTCGCCAATCTTGGTCGAGGCTGCTGATTGGTCCGTTGAAGACGATTCGATTGACGACGATGCGATCTGCGGGCCCGAAGCTGGCGGCGCAATAGTCGCGACCTGCCGGTTTGTGGAAGGCGGCATCGCCCGGTTCAGCTTTCCCGGATGCACCAGAAGCACCGAGGCGACTACCGCAACTCCCGCTGCCAGCGCGGCCCAGCGCAGACTTGGCCAGGCAAGCTTGGATGCGGTCAGCCAGTTCCGCTGAGCCGTCACCGGACTCGGCGTTGCCCGAACCGCTTCAGTCTCGGCCGCAATTTTGGTGGCCGCAACGTCCGCAGCCGGAATCGCCAGAGCCACCACTTCGCGGCACTCTCCGCAGAGCGCCAAGTGCTCGAGCACGCCGTCGCGCTCGGTCACCGAAAGCGCCTGCTCGGCAAAAGCCGTCAGCAGATCCGCATCCGGATGGCATCGCGAGGGCCCAGCTCCCTCCGGCAAAGCTTGCTCCGGCCGAGCAGCGCGCAGGCGGTCATATACGATTTTGGGTACTTCACTCATTTTTCTGGCAGTTCAGTTGCTTCCTTTGCTTGCGTCTTGTGCCGGAACCTTTCCCTCAGGGAACGTTTTCGCCCCGGAATCTTGCATCAAACGCGAGCGCAAATTCAACCGCAGGTCCCGCACGTCGGTTTCCAGCGCTTCCGCAGCCTGGGCGTGGCTCATTCCCTGCATTCGCAGCCCCGCCAGAATGCGCTTCCGGAGACCGGTTGCGAGCCGATCGAGCCGTCGGCTGACGCTCGATTCGTGCAGCCCCAGCGTGCGCGCAATTTCGGCCAGCGTCCGCCCATCCAGATAATAAGACGCCAGCGTAAACCGGTCCTCTGGCGAAAGTTCCGCCAGCGCCTCATCGGTGGCCGCTTCCAGACGCTGGTCCGAAGTACGATCCGAAGTACGGTCTGAAGCGCATACCGGCTCCGGAACCGCCGCCGCAAACTGCATACCCTCTTCCGTCTGCTCTTCCAAACTGACCATGCGTTTCTGCTTGCGATAGCGATTGATGAACTCTTGCGCCATCACCGTGCGCAGCCAGCCTTCGAGCGAACCGCGGCCGGTGTAGAACACGAGCTTCGAGCGGCGTACTCCGTCGCGCGCGTTCACGCCATACAGATCCGCAAACAGCGAATCGGCCAACTCCGCCGCGTGTGCGCCGTCGCGCGTAATGTGCAGCGCCATGCCGTGCAGCTTATGCCGGTAGCGGCTGATGAAGTCCTGCCACGCCCGCTCGTTTCCCTCGGCACACGCGCGCGCCAGCGCCAACTCTTCCAGGCGCAGGCCGGCGCAGAAGTCCGCTTTCTGTTCCACCGAAGCATGGGCCGAATTGGGGGCCGAATCGAAATACTTGCGCAGAATCTCATCGAGGATTGCCGCGAACTGCTCGGCGCTCACGTCATAGGCCGCAGCCCCGCTGCGTATATAAAGAGCCGCAGCGATGTCTGCTCCGTGGCCGGATTGAGCGGATATTGGCATGTCCAAGATGATGCTAGCAATTTATTAGATGCAAGGAAGAATAAATCGTGCGTTCTTCGATCAGCGAGCAGAGAAAGACACTCCTGGAAGACTCGCGAACGAGTCCCCCGGCACGCTCTAACTTCGGTGTGCCCAGGGCATGCCGGAGCGGACGGCACACGCAGAGGATCGCGCGCACGCGGGAGCATTAGTGTCTTCACTGGTGTCTTTACTGCTGGGAGGCGAAATATGCGGCTGATGATCGTGGTTGCCGGAATCGCTCTGATAGTAGTGGCGGCTGTTTTGGTTCCATGCCTATTGCAAGCGGGCGAAGTAGCGCCAGCGTCTGGTTATTCGCTGCTCAGCCCGATTCGCAGCGGTAATCTGACGGTCTTTCCCGTTGTAGCCAGTAAGTCGTATGACACGGCAGAATTTCTCACCCTCGATGAGGGTCTGCGCAGTGGCGACGTTGTCGTGACTGAAGCTGGCCAGGCACGTGGCCTCATCCGTCGCCGTCCCGGTGACCCGTCAACCGTCCATCCCATACGCGACGCCGAGGTAAATCGGCTGGTCCTGGTTAATAACTCGAAGCGACCGTTGTTACTCCTCGCCGGCGAGATAGTGACTGGCGGCAAGCAGGATCGCGTCATCGGCAAAGACCGCATCGTGCCCGCTGAGAGCGATCCGGTTGACCTGAGTGTCTTCTGCGTCGAGCCCGGACGCTGGGTGCCGGCGAACGGTAAATACGAGTTCGGCAGCGCCGGAGGCGTCGTTGGCGGTCTTGTCGCCGCTCCCGTCGTGCGCAGCAAGGCGATGGCCGCGAAGGATCAGCAGCAGGTGTGGGACAGCGTCCGCAGTTCGCAGCGCGCCATGGCGGAGAGCGTAGAGGTTACGGGCGCCGCTCCCGCAGTCAACGCGACCACCTCTTATGCGCGTGTTATGGACAATAAGGAAGTGCAAAAGCAGGTGGATGCTGTCGCCGAACCGGTGCAACGCAACTACGAAAGCGTCATCCGCCAACTGCGTGATAAGAATGCGGTGGGCGTCGTGGTTGCCGTGAATGGAGAAATCATCTGGGCTGATATTTTCGCTAGTACCCAGTTGCTGCAAAAGTATTGGCCGAAACTTGCCCGCTCCTATGCCACCGAGGCGGTGGTAACGCGCGCCAAAGGCGGAGAGACCAGCAGCAAAGACGCGCAGAAGTTTCTCGACAATCTGCAAGGCCGCCACGAAACGGCCGACACCGAGCCCGGCATCTATCGCCAGACGGAAATCACCGGTGACGGCTTCAAGGTGTTCGAGTTAACGTCACTGCTGCCCAAGACGGGCTTCCGAGTGCATGTGGCCAAAATGGCCGACTAAGAATTGCTCGTGTGGGAACGGACATCCCCCTGGCCGGGCGAGGACGCCCGGCGCTCCATGGTTCGCGTCAATCCCTTAAGCACGACGTCATTCGCATCATGCGCCAGGTTGAGCGCGGGCAATTCGTCACGCGTGAACCAGCGAACATCCGCCGCATCGCTCCCCGCTTTGAGATCGCCGCCGACTGCACGACAGAGGAAATCAATCAGCACATAGTGATACCGCACCCGTCCCTCGTCGCCTCGGATCAGTCGTTCATACACGCCCAGCATCTCACCTGCCTCGACCACCAATCCTGTTTCTTCGCGGGCTTCGCGGACCACGGCTTCGCGCAGAGTTTCACCGCATTCGAGGACGCCGCCCGGCAACGACCACTCGCCCAGCAGCGGCGGCTGTCCGCGGCGGATCAGCAGGACGCGACGATCGTCGCTATGATCGTCGACAATCACAGCGCCCACGCCCACCAGCGGCGACTCCGGGTATTCACGTTTCATGCGAGCGGCTTCATACAGGAACAGTATATGGTCATGAGTTAACAGTCTGCCGCGTCACGCTTGCGTAAGAGTGCCGTCCTGGGAGCCCGTGGTGAGATCCCGATCGTGAACCGGAATTACAATAAGCAACATGTCGCTCGACGAGTACAAACGAAAACGGCGCTTCGAGGAAACGCCCGAGCCTCCGCCCAGGCTTGAAAAACACTCGCGGCACCGCTTTTGCGTCCAGCGCCACGCCGCAACGCGCCTGCACTACGATTTCCGACTGGAGATGGAAGGCGTGCTCAAGTCGTGGGCAGTCCCCAAGGGCCCGTCGCTCGACCCCGCCGACAAGCGCCTGGCCATGCAGGTCGAGGATCATCCCGTCTCGTACTTCGATTTTGAAGGCACTATTCCTGAGGGAAACTACGGCGCTGGAACCGTGATGGTTTGGGACGAAGGCACGTGGGAGCCACTGTCACCGGTGCCCGTCAAGGGCGAGTATGTTCCGGGCACGGAAAAAGAAGCTGCGGCCATGCTGGCGAACGGCGACCTCAAGTTTCGCCTGAAAGGCAAGCGGCTCAATGGCGATTTCGCGCTTGTACACATCAAGGCTCGCCGAGCCGGAAGCAAAGGAAACGAATGGCTGCTGATCAAGAAGAAAGACGATTACGTGGTCGTGGGATTCAACATTAATCAAGACAAGTACGACACCTCTATCCTCACCGGTCGCACCATGGCGCAGATCGCCGGCGATAAGGGCTCCACGGAATGGAAGAGCAGCCGTCCTGCATCGCGCGGGAAAGCGAAGGCGGCGTGGCTGGCGGATGCACTCGCGCGCGCCGACTCGAAGCGAAAGGCTTTAACCGCGGAGGACGCTGAGAACGCGGAGAAAAATAAAAGTAAAAAACCAAGGCAGGCCGCGCTAAGTGCACACGCGAAGACCTCGCCCAACGAAGCCGCATCCAAGGGTGCCGCATCGAAAGATGTTGCGTCCAAATCAAGAAACAAGAGATCCTCCGCGAACTCTGCGCTCTCTGCGGTTAAGGCTCTTCCCGGCGCGGAGCAGAAGGCCATGCCCACGCTTATCCACCCGATGCTGGCGACCCCCACCGCAAAGGCCTTCGATGATCCTGACTGGCTGTTCGAAATTAAATGGGACGGCTATCGCGCCGTCGCCTTCATTGCAGACGGCCGCGCGCGCCTTGTGTCGCGCAATCAGAATGACCTCACTGCACAGTTCCCCGAACTCGGCAGCCTGCCGCAATTCATTGAAGCCGAGCGCGCCATCCTCGACGGAGAGATTGTCGCGCTCGATGACGAGGGGCGCTCTTCGTTCAGCCTGATGCAGCAGCGTACCGGATTCCATCCCGGCAAGCGCCGCCTGCAGCGGCGCGAAAGTGTGCCGGTCATTTACTACGCATTCGATCTGCTCTACCTCGATGGCCTCGATCTGCGCCGCGTGGCGCTCGAAGAACGCAAGCAGTTGCTGCAAGAACGGATCAAAGCTAGCCCAGTCATTCAATTCTCCGACCACTACGCGGAAAAAGGTCTGGCTTTTTTCGAAGCCGCGAAGCAGCGCGGACTGGAAGGCATCGTCGCCAAGAAGCGCAGCAGCGCCTATGAAGAAAGGCGCTCGCGCAATTGGCTTAAGATCAAAATCACGCAGCGTCAGGAGTGCGTCATCGGAGGCTATACCGATCCGGAGGGCAGCCGCGAGTATTTTGGCGCGCTCGTGCTTGGGCTCTACGACAAACTGGGGCGGCTGATTCACGTTGGGCAGGTTGGAACTGGGTTCGATCGGAAGACGCTCAAAGAAATCTTTGCTCGCTTGCAGCCGCTCAAGACGAAACAGAATCCGTTTTACGGCGAGATCGGCGGACTGCGAAAAGTTCAGTTCGTGCGTCCCGAACTCGTCGCCGAAATCAAGTTCGGCGAGTGGACTCACGAGAGCGCGGAGGGCGGCATGAAGCTGCGAGCGCCTGTGTTCATGGGGCTCAGAGACGATAAGTCGGCAGAGGAGTGCCGGCTGGAAGAAGCGGTCGCGATTTAGGCGGCCCTCTGCGGCTTATTGCATGTTTACTGTTAAGATATTGCATAGTATGTGTGCCCCCCCACCCCCCTACCCCCCCCCACCCCCTCCCTATAATCTCTGGAATCATGGGGTTAGGGGTGCCTACCGCCAAAGATTTGAGAACAAGGGACTTATTGTCAAAGTATTCCGGAATAAGGACTTAAGCTCGACTTTCGGCCTAAATTCCCGTTTTGGGGCGGTTTTGGGGGCGGATTCCCGCTTCTCCGCCCTGGGTTCGCTCTCACCCGCTTAACACCTCGGTTTATCAAAGAGTAACTGGCTGCGGCGGCCCTGCGCCCAGGTTAGCGCCCAAAAAACGGGCGCGAACCTGGGGCACCGTGCTTCTCGGATCTTGAAGGCAGGCGCAACTCCGGCTTTGCCGGTTAGACGTCATTGTCGCATCGGGCGGGTGGGGAGTCTGTGATGGCGCGCACCGCCTGATTGTGATGAAAGATCCCGGTGGCTCCCAGGGTGGGCAGCGATACCTGCCTGCGCGTTTGATTGCGAATCCGCACGGTGTGAAGGAGTGCGGCCCATGGTGCGATCAGTCTGCCACCCACCCCTTCGACTCCGCTCAGGGCAGGCTCTTCGCAAAAGACGCGAAGGATGGGGCCCCGGGGTTGATAGTGCCAACGAGATCAAAAGCCTGCGCCACCCGCCTGGAAGAAGCGGTTGTAAGCTAGCTGAGGATTTCGAACACTGCCGGCACGATGACCGGCGACTCTCGGGTTGTGAGTGTAATTGATTCCATAACAATGTCGGCTCCCACACCCGAGTAAACTTTGGTGGCGCCAACCAACCAAGGCCCGGGAGAAAGGAGCCGAACAATGATCATTATAGGATGCGA
>JBEKYF010000107.1:0-12295 GCA_049511255.1 Terriglobales bacterium
GGTTGGTATGACAAAGGCAAGACCTTCAACGAGAGCGAAATGGCGCGCTCTTCGGAGCGCAGGGATTAGTACGCTCGAAAAAGTGTTTGACAGCGCCGACATTGTTAGAGACGGGATGTTACGTCAACAATGCGGGGATGCCAGCGCTACAATGGACAGCTCATGAACAAAATTCTCGAACTGGCAGGGTGGCGATGTCTTCTGAGCTGCCTGGAAACGCTCGAAGCTTGGGTGAAACTGCTGTGGTTATCCACGATGGCGACTTCAGGGCGCCGCCTGTGACGCCTGCACGGCGCAGCCCCCAGTACCGCTCCCCGTAGTCCCATTCCCTACGCAAGTCTCGTTCGCAAGTGAAGAGAAATAAATCTGTGAGGCGCCACTTGTGGTGGATATGTTGTCCATAATAATGCCGCTGGAACCGCCAGTAGTGGCGAGCCCGGCGGTCGCGGCAGTTGGAACGGTGGTCGACGTGCCGTTGGTCGAGACCAGGAAATTATAAAGACAAGCCCCTGTACAGGTGCCCCCGTCACCCACATTTCCGTTAGCCGTCACGCTCAGAAAAATGTAGTCGTCTGTGGTTCCGCCACTGCCGAATACCTCCGTCACCGGAGAACAGGCCCCTCCCGCGGCAGAGGTCAGCGGATTGATGACGTTGGCGGCCGGGCTAACGACATCGCCAGAGGTAACGAAAGCTGACATGGCTATTTGCATCAGCTTGGGGCGAGGAGTTCCGCTGCTGTCGTTGATCGCGCAGGTCCAAAGATTTCCGCTTGTTCCCGAGCCCGCGTAGTAGATCTGATCGAACGATCCGTCGTAGATGACGATGCTGGTTGCCCCAACTCCGAACACAGATTCCAGACCGCAGTTTGATCCTGACCAGGCGGTTGCACTCGTCGGCCTGCAGACGCCAGTGCCGATCGTGCTGTTACTGGCACTGAATTGAAAAACGCCGTTACAGCCCGTCGCATTATCGCAGTTATATGTACCTGAGGTGTTCGTACTCTCGTCATCACCGACAAAAACATATACGAATCCGGTGCTGGAATCGACCAGCGGGGCGTCGACAATGCCTTTGCTGCCAGTCGCCGCGAGTTGGCTGCTTTTCATGACGGCGGCGCCGGCTGTCGTGTACGAGTAAAGAAAGCCCCCTGAGTCGGCGACGAAGATGTGCTTGGTCCCGGAATCGTACACAGGGCCGGTAAGTACGTTCGAGCTGACCGCAATCGGCCACAACACCGTCACCTCGGCGGGAGTTCCCAAGAAGACCCCGGTGAATTTGTGCAGCTTGCCGCTGTTATCGCCCACGTACATTATGTCATCTGCATAATCGTAGAAGGGCGGCGAGTTGGTGTCGTTGGCTGAACCGTTAAAAGTTAGCCTCGTCATGCAGGGTGCAGTACAGGTCGGGTAATTGCTCGGCGTGACGTTGTTGGTTCCGGTGTCCATTTGCACCAGCGAAGAACTGCTTTGCCATTTCAGCAGCACCAGGCTTGCCACGTTGGACGAGTTATTCTGGACGAAGGCTAGCTGCGTACCAGTCGAAGAGAGAACGACCGATGTCGTGATCGCGCTACCGTCCCCCGTCGCGCTGCCTTGAGGATAGGCCGTGTTGTATTGCCAATAGACCGAGGGCACACTGCCGGAACAGCTAGAGTAGAGGTTGCTGTAAGCAGTGATGGTCGGCTGCGACGATGACCCCGCCAAGCCCGTGTTGTAGACAACGAAATCGTTGGCGCAGCTGGTTGCGGTGCCGAACGGGAATTTTGCAGGGTACTGACCTGCTCCTACAATGCCGCCACTGCCCAAGCTCATGGTCCAGTCGTTGTGCAACGGGCTTTTCCGACGCCGGCCCCGGCGTTCGCCGTCGATACCGGTCCCCCTTCCAGCGCGCTTCGCCTGCTGGATGACGAAGCGAGGATCAGTAACCACCTTGTACCAGCGCTCGAACGACCCGTGGTTGACAGCATCGGCAAATGAGCCGGGATCGGAGAAGATGAGGTGGTGATGGGTCCAATCATCGGGCACGCCCCACGTCCTGACCATGCTATTTCTCTGGGCCACCACAGGGCTCAGCATCAAGAACACACCGCCGATTGCAGCTAGTGATAACAGGGCGGCCGAAAAAAATGATCTCTTGACCTTCACGATGCAACTCCTTGGCGAAGCAGGTCGCATTCTTCCGAAAACAGCTCAGACCCGATTCGGAACGAACCTTCTTGCATCCTAGCCACCTCTCTTGCCAGGGTCAACGCGTGCCTCGCAGGAGAATCAAACGAGTCAGCGGAAGCGATGGCAGTGTAACCCCTGGGGAGTGACACCTACGGCGGGGCTCCGGCTCGCGCTTCGCATCGTTGCCGTGAAATCCCGATTTCACTCATAGAGGTCAATGAGTTCCCATGGGCCTGCGGCCCCCACCCATAGGGATGAAGGCGCATTGCTAACGTAATCAGATGGGATGAGAAGGCCGGTCTCCGACGGGATGCTGTACGCTCCCAGGTTATCGACGCGCTTTGAAGCGCAAGAGATAAAGGAGACCGGCAATGAAGAAGATTAGCATTGCAGTGGCACAGAAGATCGAAAAAGTTGAAGGTCAGAGACTGACCGTGGGCTTGGATCTGGGAGATCGATCGAGTTGTATCCATGCACTCATTAGGCGCTGCGTGCGCTGCTGTTCAGCGCCGAGTCTCCGGGTCAATCCTATGCCCTCTCGGATAACCCAAAAAAGCTGTAGGCCTCGAGTCTCACATAGGATCGTGGTTGGGAGGGGATCACGCGCAGTATCAGTCTGGAAATCTACTGTCCAGCAACTGCGTTCCGCACTCTTGCATCCTGGTCTGCGGAGTTCGCGTCGGATACGTAATTCTGCGTTACCCGCACCAGGAGATACGGCAGAAAAATTCCGGACACCATGGCTAGGTGTGTGTAGACGAGCAATTCCTCGGAACTGATCCCATCCCGGACTCGGCTGGAGATAAAGATATGAGAAAACAGTGTTTGCGCGTCCGCAGCAGTCACGAGCCCCGTGAATGCGACTACGACCGCAATGGTCAGAAGGGCGATGTACCCGGACGTGAATAGGTCCGGTTTCTGAGCCCGTCGCCTGGAGATAAGCATAAAAAGAATCTCATTTGCGGCCACCAGCAGTACCGCGAGCGCAGGAAAGAAATACCCCCACTTAAAAATATGCTCCAGCAGTTCCGGGAGAGCGCGAGGACAAACAATGAGGGCGAGCGCGTAAAGCAGTGAGACTGCTCCGGCTAGCACCGCTGAATCGCTCAATCTGACCTTTACGGCGTTCAAGCGGTATGAGCTCATCATGCGATTCATCGCTGCCACACCTCCACGGAATGTTCCAGGAGAACTTCGGTCGTGAAGGCGATGCTGAGGACGAGGAACAGGAGCTTGCGCGAGTCCACCCAGGTCCGCTGGTCTGAGTTGGCCAGTCCCTGCGAAACCCGGGAATAGTCCACCAGCCACGCTGAGGTTCCCATCAGGCCGCTAAGACCGAGGATCACCGCATTAGCCAGGATGAGTTGCGTCGGCAATCCGGATCGGCGCAGGTCGAGCACCGCCGAGATGGCCAGCAAAAGTCCGAACAGTCCGAGTTCCCCTCGCTGGAACAGCTTGCGAGGGCTGGTATCCAGCCCACTCCGACCCTTTGGTGTCCATCGAAGCAACCAGGGCGCGAGTACGCCGATGGCTGCATACAACCCCAACCACCAAAGAGCTTCGATCGGAATCCAGGCTCGCATAGTTAGTCCCGTTTCGGCACCAGGAACAATTATGGGCGAGTGCGGTTGCTCCACTCAATAAAATTGCTGTATATTCAATGACTTAGGTAATCATTTCTGTGACCCGTGAATATCGTCGGGCGGGAAAACCAAGCCATTTCCGGAAAAACGGCAGCCCATTTTGCGTTTCCGGAAAAACGGCAGCCCATTTTGCGTTTGGTCGGTTTTCAGGTTCGGTCATCGTATGCATCCCCTCTTGCGCCATCTGGAAATCGAGGACGGGCCTTTGCCGCTCCAATATCCCACGATTGAATATAACTGTCGATAACAGGCGTGGGTGTTGAAAAAGGGCTGTGTGGAATCGGAAGTTGGTGGGTATGAGTGCCGCAATCAGGAAGAAGTTCTTGCAAGTTAGAAAGCTAAGTGGTCATTGGGAGCGGTGGCCTTGGTCCTTGGCTGAGGAAGCGGACCAGTCGTTTGATATTTTGCGCCGCCGCTGCCGTGGAAGAACTGCTCGCGAACAAACTTTAATCTCCGCAGACGCAGGCGACGGAGTCCAATCTGATTCTTGAGTTCTGCAAACAACGCCTCCACCTTTTTTCTCTTTCTCTGCGCGTCAACAAAGGCGGCAGTGTTAACTAGATCGCGAGCCCGTTGCCGAGCCGGCTCAAGCATGTGGATGGCAAGATACTTCAAGGGTGAACTGGTGCATTGCGCTTTTTGTGGGCAGCCACCACAACGTTTGCGCGTCCCGATGTAGACGTGGGTACGATTCCGAGCGTTGTGTCCGCCATAGTTGAGTTGCTCACCTGCGGGGCAACGATAACTGTTGCTTTCAGGAAGAAAGGTAAAACGCTCTGGACCGTAGAGCGGACTGTTCTTGCGCAGCGCGCTGTCCCGCGTGCGCATATAGGGCGTGATGCCGCGCTCCATTAACCATTGCAGGAACTCGCCGTTCCCGTACGTGGCGTCGGCGACTACCGACGCAGGTTCCCGTCCTCGCCATTCGGAGAAACGCGCGATCATGTCTTGGGCGGCCACCGTCTCCTGTCGGTTATGGTTAACGCACCGCCGTTCATGCTAAGTTGAGCAGACGGAGAACATCCATGGACCGGAGATTGATTCCCCACATTCAACAACGCATCGAGGCCGAGATCGCCAGGGCGTCACGCGAGAATGCTCTGGAGCCGAAACGACCAAAAGAGCGAGTCGCGATTAGCGACCAAAAGGCGCTGCTGAATGTCGATATACGTCGGATTTTGACGAATGAGGTCCAGGTCTTCGACGACCGTCAGCCGCGCCCGCGCTGAGTTTAAGGCTGACGCGAACCCGTGGCGAACAACGAGCTAGTTGTCATGAGCATCCTATTTCCGCTTTCCGCAAGTCCGAAGCGATCTGGGAGAACTGGTCCAGCGCGGCCTGCAAGTCTTCGGCGATCTCGGCGGCGATCACGTCAGGGTCCGGCAAGTTCGCGGAGTCTTCCAGGCTTTCGTCCTTCAGCCAGAAGATGTCCAGGCTCACTTTGTCCCGCTTCAGCAGATCGTCGTAAACGAAACACTTCAACCGCTCGCTCTCCTTGCGCTCGTGCCGATTCTCGGGGTTGTAACAGGCGACGAAATCGTCCAGATCGCTGCGCTTCAGCGGGTTCGTCTTCAACGTGAAGTGCTCGTTGGTGCGGAAGTCGTAAATCCACAACGTCTTCGTCCAAGGGACCTCGCTCGCGGGCTTGCGGTCGAAAAAGAGCAGGTTCGCCTTCACGCCCTGGGCATAGAAAATCCCCGTCGGCAGGCGCAGCAGGGTGTGAACGTCGCACTGCTTTAGAAGCTCCCGGCGCACGGTCTCGCCTGCGCCGCCCTCGAACAAAACATTGTCGGGAACAACGATCGCTGCCCGTCCGTGAATCTTCAGGCAGGACTTCACGTGCTGCAGGAAGTTCAGCTGCTTGTTGCTGGTCGTCGCCCAGAAGTCGTCGCGGACGTAGGTCAGCGCCTCTTTGCTCTCCTCCCCCTCTTCGTTCATGACCGTGATGCTCGACTTTTTCCCAAACGGCGGGTTCGTCAACACCAGGTCGTAAGCCACCGAGGGTTTCTCAGCCAGGCTATCCGCGCCGCCTTCAATCGGGCAGTTGTCACCACAGATGCCGTGCAGGTATAGATTCATCACGCACAGGCGAGCCACACTGTCGACGAGTTCGTTTCCCGAGAGGGCTTTGAGCTTGAGGTGCTTCTTTTGGTCGCGATCGAGCGCGTACTGCCGACTCACGTAATCGTGGGCAACAAGGAGGAAGCCCCCAGTGCCGCAGGCCGGGTCATGGATGGTCTGGCCAGGCGCAGGCCGCATCACGTCTACGATGGCGCTAATCAGCGCTCGCGGCGTGAAGTACTGTCCCGCCCCGCCCTTTACGTCGGCGGCGTTCTTCTCTAGCAAGCCTTCGTAGGCGTCCCCCTTCACGTCGGCTTCGAGCGAAGTCCACTGCTCCTTGTCGATCAGGTCGGCAATCAGGCGGCGCAGTTTCGCCGGGTCTTGGATCTTGTTCTGAGCTTTGCGGAAGATCACGCCCAGCATTCCTTTTTCTTTGCCCAGGCTTTCCAGGATGTGGCGGTAGTGGATCTCCAACTCGTCCCCGTCTTTGGCCAGCAGGCTAGGCCAGGCGTATGCCTTGGGAATCGTGGAGGGTTTGTTGAATGGCGGTCGCGTCTGCTCGTCGGCCATTTTCAGAAAGAGCAGGAACGTCAACTGCTCCACGTAGTCCCCGTAGGAGAGCCCGTCGTCACGCAGGACGTTGCAGTAGTTCCAGAGTTTTTGGACAATGCCGTTGCTGGTCATTCGATCTCCGATTCAGAAGCTCTTGCCATTCGGGACGTGGGAAAAAAGGCTGCGGAGCCACTTCTGCACTTCCTGCTCCCGGCCAGCCGTGTCAAATACAAACTCTCGGCCAATTTTGGCCGATGAGATCGTGCAGTACGAGCCATCCAGAATCCATTTAGTTGTTTTGTGATAGGTGAGCTTACCTTGAAAGAAAGAAGGAATACGCCACTGGCTACGACGCCTCGCCTGATCTGGATGCGTCAAACGGAGGTCAGAATCATAGGCAGCGAAAGTACCTGCCCCCGGTTTGCTCATCGCAAAACTCAATGATTCCCGGCCCACATAAACTCGGTTGTATTTTCGTTGCTTATTTATGCAATGCGGGTGACGCTTCGCCCACTCGGGCTCAATTTCCGTGGGATCAAAGTAGTGGTCGACTTGGAGCCACCCCCACACTACATGCTCGTCATGCACGGACCGCTCGAACTGTAGGCTCTGATCTACCCGGCGAAACCAACCGAAAAAGAGAAAGAGATCGTTCGGACCAACCTCCTGTTTTTCAAGATGTCTCTCGGCAGCATCGGACTGGCCAAACAGTGGCCGCCATGAAGCATTTCCTGGACCATGCAACTCCTGGCGAAGGTCGGGATCGAGATGCACCCCCAAGTCGGGAGCAACATTGCAGCCTTTGAGCTTGCTTACCAAATCGCCAAAATTGCACTCTCCTCCCACTGTATTGATGTCCCTATAACGGAGAGACATTCCTTCGTCATGGATCGGCATGCTGACGAGCGTTCCGTTCGCGAGTATTGGGCTCGCGCAACCGCCATACTTGGAGTCAAACCCCTTTCTGCTCAAAACGATGTGCCTAGGGATCTTCATTTCACGCTCGCAAAGGAAGGCTTGGTTTTGGCCCTGTTGCGTTGTGCCTGGCGGGTTTCACGCTCGATACGGATTCGCTCCAGCAATCTCGATGCAGGCTCGTCGCTCGAGTCTTGCGGCACCAGCCTGCCTTGGAAGGCGCTCTTCAGGATGGACTGGTGCAAGCGGTCGGCACGGACGAGCTGCGCGTCGACTAATTTTGCGAGCGCCTCCTCATCGGATAATTGCCGCTCCACCTCCGTGAGTATCCGCCCTTGTTCGGCCAACGGTGGAAGGGCCACCGGCATTCGGCGAAAAAGCGGCAACGTGAGTCGGAGTCGGGTAGTGCCGAAACAAGCGCCCGTGGAGAACAGGCGTGCTTTGTCACTATTGAAGTAGTGCATGAGAAACCTTGGCACTGCTGCAGCCTGATTCACGGACATTTTGATTACATCTGGGGTGACCATCGCTGGTCCCAGTTTTTCGGGGTAGATTGCACAGACACCGGGCGGCTCGCCCAACTTTGTGATGAGCAATTCTCCACCGAATACCGAGTAAGGACGGAACAGTCTGTCCCATTTCTGTGGGTCCATGAAGCCAGGTTTGCGCGTGAGGTATTGTCCCGCCGCAACATGACGTAAAAAGATGATCGGGACTCCAGAGGGTCGGAAATCCTTGGCCTTGAATATTGTCCCGAACGGTCCCGCGCATATAGCGTTGTCGTCGAACTCCGACAGTTGGTCAGGGGACGCCCAGATCCAGCCTTCCCGGAGCTTGGGCAAGTTGCTGGCGTCGGGTGTTTCTGGCTCCTTGTATTTCTTTTTTTTCCAATCATCATTCTTCTGTAGCTCGCTAGCGGCAGCCATCTTGGCGAACTGGTCGGCGTCCCACTTGGCGCGGCGTTCTTTGAGGATGCGAGCGAGGAGCTGCTCGCCGGTCTCGTAGCTGCGGCCCTCCTTGTGGGCGAGTTCGGCTTCGGTGGGGACGAGGCGTCCTTCGCAGGCCGCCTTGAGCACCGCCGCCCGATAGCGCTTCAGGTTGGCCTGCACCCGCCTGAGCGCCGCCACCGCCGCATCCAGCCGCGTGAACTGCTTCTCGATCTCGGCGACGATGCGATCTTGCTCACGGAGAGGCGGCAGAAGAACAGGGAATTCTCGGCTTTCTTCCAGGGGCAATGTCAGTCGCCCCGATCCGTTGGCCCGCTCGCTGGACAACTCAGCTATCCACGGCGCGTTCATGTAGTACTCCAAGTACGCCGGACGGATAACGGCCTTGTCAGGTTTAAGTAGCCCGAGACCAACGAAGATCGAAACCTCCTCTTCAAAGTCGATTCGCTTCGCGAACCCAAGCGTTCCAATGCGCGGGAATAGGATGTCGTCCATCTCAGGCTTACACCGTTTTATCAGCTGAAGGTGTTCCTCTTTAGAGATGAAGCGCACATATGAATCCCAGTCGACTGGCTGAAAAGGCCGTATATTCTTAATCGAGATGAACCGAATCCCCGAGTCCCTGTAGTCCGGCGTCTTGTGAGTGCCATCGGTAATCACGTGGCACACTTCTGCCAGCCGCACTTGCGCCCAACCTGCGTTCCGCTGTGGCAGTCCACTCACTGGACCAGCACCTCATTCAATTCCTTCAAGATCGGCTCCAGATCGTTGCCGAACACCTGATAGGCCTTGCCCAGTCCGCCGCGCTGTACGAAGGGTTCGTACTCAAAGTCATCGGCTTCGATCGTCAAGCTAGTCGCAACGTGATCGCGGATCGCTTCCAGCCACTGCCGTTGCTCATCGGTGAATTTGCGCCCGCTGCCTTCCTGCTGCGCCATCCAACGTGTGAAGCGAGCATTCACGTCATCTTCGAATGGATGCAGCTCATCCTGCTGATGAATCGCGAAGCGGACAAGGGAGACGATGTCAGTGAGCACGCGGCCACCAGAACCTCGCACCTTCGAGCGGTCCAGCGTCTCATAGGCGTGCCACAGGCGTTCCGGTGTCCATGCTCGCGGGGGCCGCTCGATGGTTTCCGCCAGTTCCTTGATCTCTTTGAAAGTCGGCCGCTGTTTGTACGGTCGGCTGTAGAGGACCTGCAGGGCGGTGATCTCGTCCTTGTGCTGCTCGATGAATTCCTCGAACGATCGGACCATGCTCTGCGCTTTCTCTTTTGCGGCCGGGTCGAGTCCTGCGGAGATCAGTTCATCCTTTGTGATCTTGTCGATCGTCTGCTCATAGGAACGTCTGATTTCCGCCAACTGGATGCGCAGCTTCGGATTCGTAGCGATCGGTTGTGCGGCATCCGTGAGCAACTTCGCTGCGGCCTGCGCGACCTGGTCAGCCGAGGGCTCAGCCGCACCGGTGGCTACCCGAGCGGCGTCGGCCTGTACATCAGGGTCGAGGGCTTCCACCAGCCCCTTGGTAATGGTGGCGAGCGGCTGCCCAGCGGTCTCGTGGACCAGTTTGCGATCCTCGTCAGTAAGCTGATGATCGAGGCGTGCCAGCCGCGATGCCAGCGAGCTGAGCACATCGGGCTCGCGGTTCCCGAAGGAGACAGCTTCAAGGATCTTCTCGAACGAGATGGTCCGCTTCCGCTCCAGCGGCTGCGTGTCCGACATCTCCTCTTCAGCTAGACCGACAGCGTCCACGATGATGAAGTGAGTTTTGACCCGTGCGTCGGGCGTCACTGCCTGCAAATCGTCCGGTGCGACAATGCGCGTGCCGCGACCTTTCATTTGCTCGAAGAATCCCCGGCTGCGCACCGAGCGCATGAAGAAGACGATCTCCAGGGGCCGGATGTCAGTGCCGGTGGCGATCATGTCCACCGTAACAGCGATGCGCGGGTTGTAGCTGTTGCGAAAAGAGGACAGCAGATCCTCGGGCTTGATTCCCGTGTTCACCCACTTCACTTCCTCGACTTCCTCGCCCAGTTCGTTCTTCTTCTTATTCACGACCCGAGCCGTGCCCGTCCGGTACGTGATTTTCTGCGCGAAGTCGTTGCCCTTCCCGAACTCCTCGCGCACGATCTGTACGATGTCATCGGCGTGACTGTCATCTTTCGCAAAAATGAGTGTCTTCGGTACTTCGGTTCGACCAGGGAAAATCTCGGTAAACAGGCGCTCCTTGAAAGTCTTGATGATAGTGCGGATCTGGTCGGGCGTGACGACGAAGCGGTCGAGCTGGCGGGCATCGTAGCTGAGATCCTCATCAAGCTTTTGCCACCGCACCTTCCTAGTCTCCCGATCCCGCTTATCGACATAGAACCCGGCGTTGATGATTGAGCCCTGCTCGCTCACGACCGTGCGGATGCGGTAAACATCGAACGGAACGTTCACGCCGTCTGCCACTGCTCGCTCGTGGTTGTACTCCATTACCAAGTTCTGATCGAAGAAACCGAATGTCTGCTTCGAGGGTGTGGCAGTGAGTCCGATGATGAACGCATCGTAGTATTCCAGCACTTGCCGCCAGAGGTTGTAGATGGACCGGTGGCACTCGTCGGTGACGATGAAGTCGAAAGTCTCGATGGGAAGGTTTGCGTTGTAGCTGACAGGGACAGGCTCGTTTTGCAGGAGTGAAGTTTCGAAGCCGGACCGTTCCTCCAGTTCTGGATCGATCTCCTTTCCTTGCAGCATGGCGTAAAGGCGCTGAATGGTGGTGATGCAGACCTTGACATCATCGAGCTTGTTCGATTGCATGCGCTGCACGTTGTAAAGCTCGGTGAAGGAGCGATGCTCCTCGGGTGTGCGGAACTGTTGGAATTCTTTGAGCGTCTGGCGGCCCAGGTTGCTGCGGTCCACCAGGAAGAGAACACGCCGCGCACCGGCGTGCTTAATCAGCCGGTAGATAAAGTTGCAAGCCGTGTAGGTCTTGCCGCCGCCACTGGCCATCTGGATGAGGGCTCGCGGGCGACCCTCGGCCAAGGACTTCTCCAGATTGTGGATCGCGGTGATCTGAGCAGGGCGAAGGCCGTCAGTGATGAGCGGCGGGAGACTGTGGAGCCGGGCACGCACGGTAGAACCTGGGTGCTGGAGTTCCTGGGCGAGCCACTGGTCCAGCGTTTCGGGCCGGTGGAAGGCAAAGACCTGACGGCTACGCGCCTCGGGCTCCAAGAGGCTCGTGAAGCGGGTCTCGACGCCGGTGCTCTGATACTGAAACGGCAGCGGCCGTCGTGGAGCCGTGAGATTGGTTGGAATGCCCCCGCAGTACTTCGTGGTCTGCAACTCGACGCCAGTGAGCGTGTCGCCTTCTTTCTTAGCTTCCACCACGCCGATCGGCGCACTATCCACAAACAGAAGATAGTCGGCTTCACCGTGTCCAGATTTCATCGGGAACTCGCGCACGGCCACGCCGCGCCCCGCCGACAGATTCGTCTCGTTCTTGTTCTGGACGATCCAACCGGCAGCTTCCAGGAGTTCATCGATGTTCTCGCGAGCACGATCCTCGGGAGTTATGGGCATTGGAACTTAACCACCAAACTCAAGTACTTTGATCTCTCGGAGTAAACCTTGAATAGAACTGCAGATCATATCAGTGCATGGAACCTTTTCGCATGGCCATTTAGTGGTGATGGCTGCATTTCGCAATCGTGAGTCGGTGTGGAAGCGTATAATACTTACTAGCATCAGGAGTGGTCGGTTCCACCGACCCGGCAACCTGCCGTGGAGAGGCAAGGTGCCTTGAGCCAAACTGGCTCGATGTGGCGGGGATTTAACCCGCAACGAATCTCCAGCGAGACATTCGCCGCCTGATCGTGGGCGTCTTTTCCTTTCTCAGCTCTCTCCTGATGCCTAGCAGGTTGCGGAAAAACTCGATTTGAAGATTTGAAGCGGACGGAGTACCCCGAAACTCTCTTGTTTCCACAGCACAACCTGATAAGAAGAAAGCATGCGTGGAAAAGACGAGCAG
>JBEKYF010000108.1:0-12103 GCA_049511255.1 Terriglobales bacterium
CGGTCTGCGGGAGTACGTAATTGGCAAAGACGACCGTCCAGCGACACCCGCAGAACTCGAACAAATGCGCCAATTAGTCGCGCAGGCCATGGAGCAGGGCGCATTCGGGCTAAGTTCCGCGCTCCAGTACGTGCCCGACTCCTTTGCCTCCACTGACGAAATTGCTGAGCTGGCCAAAGTTGCGCGGCGCTACGGCGGAGTTTACTTCACGCACCAGCGTTCAGAAGCCGACCAAATTTTCCAGTCGCTGGATGAAGTATTTGATATCGCGCAACGTGCGGGCATTTCCGCCACGATTTGGCACCTGAAAACCGCGTATCGCGAAAACTGGGGTAAAATGCCCGAAGTTCTGAGCAGGATCGAAGCCGCCCGTGCCCGCGGGATTGATGTGGCCGCCAGTGTTTATCCTTACACCCGCGGTTCCAACGGGTTGATCGCCTGTTTTCCGAGCTGGATATCGGAAGGCGGTACAGACAAGATGATCCAGCGGTTGAAGGATCCCGCTCAGCGCGCACGCGCCCAGAAGGAGATGGACGAGCCGAGCGCGACGTGGCAGAACCAGTGGCGTGGATCCGGAGGCAGCCAGGGAGTGACGTTAATTCAGGTGCTTAACCCCGAGCTGCACAAATATGAAGGCATGAACTTCGAAGAAATCGGCCGCCAGATGAGCAAAGATCCGAAGGACGCAGCCATGGACATCGCCATCGCCGATCGTGGCCAGAGCCAGGTCGTCATTTCCATCATGCAAGAGGCTGATGTCCGCGCTGCAGTCTCGAGTCCGTTGGTGACCTACGGTTCGGATTCTCCCGCGCAGGCGGAGGATGGACCGTTGAGCACGACCAAAGCCCATCCCAGAGCATTCGGAACCTTCCCACGCATCGTGGCTGAGTATGTGCGCACCGAGCAGAACATGCGCCTGGAAGAAGCCGTGCGCAAGATGACCTCGCTGGCCGCCAACAGGGTCGGAATCATGGATCGCGGAATCCTGCGGCCGGGAATGATGGCTGATATTGCGCTCTTTGACCCCGCGGCGATTCAAGACCTTTCCACTTACCAAGATCCTCTTCGTTACTCGGTGGGAGTTAAAGATGTTTTCGTCAATGGCCGGCCGGTTGTGCTCGACGGCAAGATCACTGAGGAGCGTCCCGGGAGAGCCTTGCGCGGGCCCGGCTACAAGCTGGCTCAATAGTTCCGACGCAAATAGCGGACGATTAGTCGCCCGTACTCAGTCCCCAGTGCACGAACAACTTTCGCCAAGAATGGTTTTCTGCAGAGGAAAGAAAGAGAGATAATACCGCAGCGAGAGGGAAGACTTCGCAGGAGGTCTGCATGGCAATCCAGTTTACGTTGAACGGGAAAGCGCAGAGCGTGGACGTTGATCCGAAGATGCCCCTGCTCTGGGTTTTGCGCGACACGTTGAATCTGACGGGAACGAAATTTGGGTGCGGGATGGCGCTGTGCGGCGCGTGCACAGTGCATATTGACGGCGAGGCGGCGCGGTCGTGCGTCACGCCGGTTTCAGAAGTCGCTTGGAAGAAGGTGACCACGATCGAGGGACTCTCAGCCGACCTGAGCCATCCAGTGCAGAAGGCGTGGATCGAACTGGACGTGCCGCAGTGCGGCTACTGCCAGTCCGGGCAGATCATGTCTGCGGCGGCGCTGCTGGCGAAGAAGCCCCGGCCCACCGATGCGGAGGTTAACGACGCAATGAGCGGGAACATCTGCCGGTGCGGTACTTATCAACGGATTCGCGAAGCGATTCACCGCACGGCACAGATGCATGCGGCGACCGCCCGGCAGAAAGGGTTGCCGGAGACGAAGGCGAAAAAGCCGGGAGAGACAGCAGCGATGACGCCGGATGAGCCGGCCACGGTGGGCACGGCTGGAGGAGGTGCGGAATGAGCAGCGCGACGATGAAAGTGGATCGCCGGGAATTTTTGAAGGGCGCAGCGGCGGGAGCGACCGGGCTGGTGATTGGATTCTATCTGCCGAATCCGCTCGAGGCTCGCGCGGCGGCTGGGGCTGAGGCGGTGCCATTTGCACCAAACGCGTGGATCCGGATCGGCACGGACGATACGGTCACGCTGGTGATTGACAAATCGGAGATGGGGCAAGGAGTGATGACGTCGCTTTCGATGCTGATCGCCGAAGAACTGGAGTGCGACTGGAAAAAGATTCGCACTGTGTTTGCGCCGGCGGCGAAGGAATACGCAAACCCCGTCTTTGGAATACAGGGAACGGGCGGGAGCACAAGCGTCAGAGGGATGTGGACGCCGCTGCGGAAGGCCGGAGCGCAGGCGCGAGAGATGTTGATCGCCGCGGCTGCGGAAAAGTGGGGCGCGGATAAGGCGGTGTGCCGCGCGGAAGACAGCCAGGTGATCCACACGCAGACGAAGGAGCGCCTGAGTTACGGAAGCCTTGCGGAAGCGGCGGGAAAACTGCCGGTGCCGAGCGACGTAAAGCTCAAGGAGCCGAAGCAATTCCGCATCGTGGGCAAGGAGATGAAGCGGTTGGATTCGGCGGACAAAACTTGCGGGCGCGCGGAGTTTGGGATTGACGTGCGCCAGCCGGGAATGCTGCATGCGGTCGTGGCGCGGTGTCCGGTGATCGGCGGGAAAGTGGCGAGCTTCAATGCGGACAAGGCGAAGGCGGTGCGCGGTGTGAAGCACGCAGTGCAGATTTCGAGCGGAGTGGCCGTCGTGGCGGACAATACTTGGTCGGCGATGCAAGGGCGGGACGCGCTCGAAATCAAGTGGGAGGAAGGGCCGAACGCTTCGCTGACAAGCGTGGCAATCGGCAAGATGCTCGAGGAGGGAGCGGGCAAGCCGGGCGGGGCCGTGGCGCGGAAGGAAGGCGACGTGACGGCGGGATTTGCAAGCGCGGCGAAGAAAATCGAGGCGGTGTACCAGGCACCGTTCCTGGCGCACGCGACGATGGAGCCGATGAACTGCGCGGCGCACGTGCGCGCGGACGGGTGCGATGTCTGGGCGCCGACGCAATTTCAAGGCGTCAACCAGATGACGGCGGCCAAGATCGCCGGGTTGAAGCCCGAACAGGTAAATATTCACACGACGTATCTCGGCGGAGGATTCGGACGGAGAGCGGAGCAGGATTTTGTGATCGAGGCAGTGGAGATTTCGCAAGCCGCCGGCGTGCCGGTGCAGGTGACGTGGTCGCGCGAGGACGACATGCAACATGATTTCTACCGGCCAGCGTCGTACAGCCGGTTCGAGGCCGGGCTGGATGCTGAAGGTTGGCCGGTGGCGTGGTCGAACCGGATCGCCTGCCCTTCGATCATGTCGCGGTTCTTTCCTGGCTCGGTGAAGAACGGGCTGGATGAATCGAGCGTGGAGGGAGCGGCGGACTTGCCGTATGCAATTCCGAATATTCTCGTGGACTACCAACTGACGGAGACAGGGATTCCGGTGGGGTTCTGGCGGTCGGTGGGACATTCGCAAAACGCGTTTTTCAGCGAGTGCTTCGTGGATGAACTGGCGGCGGCAAGCGGAAAAGATCCCTACGAGTTCCGGCGACGGTTGCTTCAGAAAGCGCCGCGGCATCTGGGTGTGCTCGAGCTGGCGGCGACAAAAGCGGGCTGGGGGGAAGCGCTGCCGGCCGGACGATACCGCGGGATCGCAGTGTTGAGTTCGTTTGGGAGCTACGTGGCGGAAGTGGCCGAAGTGTCGGTAGAGAAGAAAAGCGGCGAGGTGCGGGTGCATCGCGTGTTTTGCGCGGTGGATTGCGGGAGGACGGTGAATCCGCTGACGATTGAGGCGCAAATGCAGAGCGCAATCGTTTTCGGGCTGACGGCCGCGCTCAAAGGCGAAATCACAATCAACAAGGGGCGCGTGGAGCAAGGGAACTTCGACGATTACCAGATGCTCCGCATGAATGAGATGCCGAAGGTCGAGGTGCACATCGTGCCGAGCGATCAGCCTTCGAGCGGGATCGGAGAGCCCGGAACGCCGCCGATCGCACCGGCGGTGTGCAACGCGATTTTTGCAGCGACCAGAAAGCGCATCCGACGGCTACCGATCCGGTCGGAAGATCTTGTGTGATGGGTCGCGTCGGACTCAGAAACACTTGTCTCGCAACTCGGGGCATCTTTGGAGTGGTCGCACTAGGCATTTCCGTTCAAGCCACCACGCGGTAACTCCTAGATTGTCGGCCACCCGGCCGCGTTGTCGGAGCATCTCACAAGGACCCCTTGTGGCGTTTGCATGGCGTGGGGGATGCACTTTCAAGCGAAGAATCTGCTACCATGACCGTTCTGTGAGGTTGTCATGCCCCAATACGTGATCGAGCGGGAAATCCCGGGCGCGGGTAAATTATCGGATGCGGAACTGCAGGCAGTCGCCAGAAAGTCGGTAGGCGTGTTGAAGGATATGGGACCGGAAATCAAGTGGCTCCACTCCTACGTCACCGGCGATAAAGTCTATTGTGTGTACTTGGCGCCAGACGAGGAAACGATTCGCGAACACGCACGCCGCGGAGGTTTTCCGGCGAATCGCATCTCGGCAGTGCGCCGCATGATCGATCCCAGCACTGCAAATTGACTTAAGCAGAGTTTCAAGTCCGAAGACCTGATTCCGCGTCGCAGCTAAGCGCCTCATGGACGGCTTGCTCGACCGGCATCGCCCAGCCTTCCATCCACGCGATCCCGGCAGCATTGCCGAGCGCACGGCGCGCAAATTCCAGGGCCTTCTCAAGCCTGGGTTGCTCGGCGGGCGTGAGCGGAGCGCCCAATCTTTGGCGAAGCGCAGCGGCGGCTCCTGCCAAGTGCAGCGATTGCTCGGCGTGCGATTGCGCGGCAGCACTTACGGCGAGACATTCGAGCGCCCTCGCGATGCCGCGTTTGTGACCCAACTCCTGGAACACCTGGATGCTTTCGCCGTACAGGCGACGCGCCTCGGCGTTGTTCCCGTGATCGCAGCTTAAACTTGCCAAATCGGAGAGGGCACTCGCAATTCCCCAGCTATCACGCAGTTGGCGAAACTCCGACAGGCTCCGTTCACAAAATGAACGCGCGGCAACGAAATCCGCTTTTCCCCGAGCGACGTCGCCCAGGTAGTTCAACGTCCAGGCGACACCGGCGCCATCTCCGATCTGACGGAACATCGTCAAACACTCATCGTAAAGCGAAGATGCGCGCTCATATTCGCCTTGCAACTTCATCACGCTGGCGAGATTGCTGAGGGCTCGGGCGATGGTTGCGGGATCGCCAAGGCCCTTCCATATTGCGACACATCGCTCAAAGAGTAAGGATGCGGCGACGAGCTCGCCACGATCGCGAGCGTTGACGGCCAATGCGTTCAGTGCGACGGCAACGCCGCGGCTATCGTTTAGCTGGACACAGGTCTCGATGCTTTCTTCGAACAGTGGCCGGGCAGAGCCGTAATCGCCCTGCTCCGCCGCCAGAACTGCGGCAGCGAACAGCAGGCGCGCGCGCAGCTTCGGACGTGCTGCGGTTCCTTCCAACGCCAGGAGCCTGACGATGGCGTCACGGCCCTCCGCAAGATGCTCCCGTGTTTCCCAGAAGTGGAACAGGGCGGCGCCGATGCGGAGACCCCAATCGGCATCACCAGTTTTTATCAAATAATCGAGCGCCACGAGGAAGTTGTCGTGCTCGACCTCAAAACGGTCGAGCCATTCGGGGTGAGTGGCTATGTCCTCGGCACCTTCTTCGGCAAGCACGAGGTAATAAGCGGCATGGGCGCGGCGAGTCGCAGATTCATCGTCGCTCTCGGCGAGGCGTTCGAGAGCGTACTCCCGGATGGTGGAGAGCATAAAGAAGCGCGTTTCTTTATCGACCTGCTCCACCTGCTGCACCAAACTCTTGTCCACCATGGAAGCCATGCCGTCAAGCACGTCGAGGCCCAGATCTCCTTTGGTGTCGCACACGGCTTCCACGCCTTCCAAGGTGCAGCCGCCGGTAAACACGGAAAGCCTCCGGAAGAGAGTTTGTTCAGCGCCATTGAGGAGGCCGCAACTCCAGTCCACGGTGTTGCGAAGAGTCTGTTGCCGAGTTGGCAGATCGCGGGCGCCACCAGTCAACAGGTTCAAGCGGCTTTCGAGGCGTGCCAGCATGGCGGACGGCGAAAGCAGCTTGATGCGCGCCGCAGCAAGTTCGATGGCGAGAGGCAGGCCGTCAAGGCGAGAGCAGATGGCCGCCACCGCGGGGGCGTTTTCCTTCGTCAGCGTGAATTCGTGCTTCACAGCCTTTGCGCGTTCCACAAAGAGCGCGACTGCTGGAAGACGTGAAAGCGCTTCCAGAGGCGGAGTGGATTTGGGGTCGGGCAGCGCAAGCGGTGGCACCGGAAATTCATGTTCGCCGTAGACGTGAAGCGGCGCTTGGCTGGTGACCACGACCTTGAGTTTTGGGCCGGCAGTGAGCAACTGCGCTATGACCGGCGCGGCGGAGACGAGGTGCTCGAAGTTGTCGAGCAGGAGGAGCATAGGCTGGCTCAGGCCGCCCACGTACTCAATCAAGTTTTCCTGCGGCGACGTATTTCCGGTTTCGCGCACGCCCACTGCTTGCGCGATCGTGGAAGCGATCAAGCCACGTTCGCCAATCGCTGACAGAGCGACAAACCACACACCGCCTGGAAACTGATCGGCGATTTCGCCCGCCACCTGCAAGGCGAGCCGCGTCTTCCCGATGCCGCCCGGACCGGTGAGGGTCACGAGCTGTACGTCCACGCGGCTCAAGAGCTGACGGAGACCAGCCGCTTCATGTTCCCGTCCAATGAATGCGGTGCGCTGCACCGGCAGGTTGTTGGGGCGAGGCTCGGATTCCCGGGCAGGCGCATCGGCGAGGCGGTCGCGCACCGCGGCGAGGTCGCGAGCCAAATCCCGGGTGGAGTCGTAACGCTGCTTCGGGTCCTTGGCGAGGCAGCGCTCCACGATCCAAATGAAAGGAGCGGGCGCCTGAAGCATTCTGGCACCGAAGTACTCGGGCTCATCGCGAAGGATTGCGGCCGTCGTTTCCGCATGGGTCTTTTTCCGGAACGCGGGAAACCCGGTGACCATCTCGTAGAGGACCGATCCGAAGGAAAACTGGTCAGAACGAAAATCAACTTCGCCACCGGTCACTTGCTCCGGCGACATGTAGCCGACGGTGCCCATCACCGTTCCATGCTCGGTGATGGTGGTAGTCGCATCCGAACTCCGGGCCTGGTCGAGCTTACGAAGTTTCGCCAGACCGAAATCCAGCACCTTGACCGTACCGTCGCCAGAAACCATCAGGTTCTCCGGCTTCAGATCGCGATGAACGATGCCAATCTCGTGCGCTTTGGCGAGACCGTCGGCAATCTGCGCGGCGATTGCGACAGACTTCCGAAATGGAATAGGGCCACAGGCGAGCAGCGCACGCACCGTTTCTCCATCCACCAGTTCCATCGCGATGTAGCGCGTGCCGTTCACGTGCCCGAGTTCATAAATCGTCACGATGTTTGGGTGATTAAGCGCACAGGCGGAACGGGCTTCCTGCTCGAAGCGCGATAAGGCTTCCGGTTGAGAACAGCGGCCCAGCAAAAGGGTCTTGATTGCGACCTCACGGTCGAGGCGGGTGTCCATAGCGCGATAGACCTCACCCATGCCGCCGGCGCCCAGTCGCTGAAGAATCTCGTAACTGCCGAAGCGCGCCCCCGGCGACAGGGTGGATGGCACCGAACCTGACGTGGGAAGTGCGTCCATGGACCTCACTACCGCAGCTCTCGGCATGTCAAAAGCTGACTGCTCGCCGCTGCCAATCACAATTGAATCTTAAGTCGCTGCCACGACAGGACCCTCGGGCAGCACCCCTGGATGCGTTTATAATACCCCAGATTTCGGAGGGGATTCATGGATATTTGATCGTTGCAGCGGCCGCTGAAAGACCGGTACCGGTCCGCCGCGGATCGAGAACAAGCGGAAGCAGAGGGATATAGTCAAAGGGTCAGAGTGGACGGCAGGCAGTCCTTAGGACCACTAATTCGAGCTAGCGGACCCCGCCCAAGATTCCGCGACAAGAACATCCCTGAGGTCACCTGCACGTGTAGTCGGCGTATCAGGAGTTTGATCTCAGGTCCTTCCTTTTAACGTCGGCTTGATGTTCTGATTTACGCGGAACAGGTTCGCCGGATCGCGACCGAGGGAGGAGTTGTTCTTTAGGAGTCGGCATAGCGCCACAATTCCAGCATCGGATGGGTGCCGGGAAAATGCACGACTCCACGGGCGTTTGTCAGTACCGATCCGAGTGAATTTCCCACAAGAGGATTTCTGGCTCCCGACGGGCACTTACGGTGGTAACAGCCGCTTCCCAAGCGCTTCTGGCCCTGGGGATTTCATAGTAGGTTGTTAGCCAACGTCAACGGATGACGAACACGGCATCTTCATCTCGGATTGTAGAATTGTGGAAAGTTCCGGACTTTTCGGTCGGTGCGACGGTGAGAGTTTGACGCACATAGGCGCGATGTTGTCGAACGCTCAATTGAAGCGACCACCGGCGGAGTGCACGAGGCCGTAGCACCTGACCCAGATGTAGGCGTAAGAGCGCTTTTACAACACTCGACGCGGGGATGCGAAAATTCTGATGCGTTCTATCGAAATTATGCATCCAACCATACCGAAAATGGGGTTGACGCGTTTCGATGACTCAGCCTAACACCCTGACTAGTTATGTCGAATTTCAGCGATCTTCGCTAGGTCTGCATGTGTGCATGTTGTTTTTGCGCATGCGTGTGTTCTGGCGCAGGGAGGCTGCTGACCTAGAAGTTTCATAGCATCATCAGCACTTATAACCCGCCGCCAGAGACCATCTGGCGGCGGGTTTCTTTTTGGCGGCAAATCAGTTTATGACAAATCCAGTCAAGGAAAGCAAAACGCAGAAGTCGGAACGCTTGAAGCGTGCGATGAATCCCTGGGACGGTCTGGCCGAAATTCGCCGCTTTGCACGAGAAGACTTCGACTCGATTCCACCCTAGTGGATCGGCACGTACTTCCGATGGTGGGGAGTCTACACACAAGGCGACGGTGCGGGAGTGCTTGGCGGCAAGGACGGCCAAGGACTGGCGTTGCCGTTCTTCATGGTGCGGATTCGAATTCCCAACGGTCTATTGCGATCCCACCAACTGCGTGCCATCGCCGATCTCACTCGCCGCCATGCGCGCGGCATCGCCGATATCACGGTGCGGCAAAACATTCAGCTGCATTGGGTCACGATTGAGGCTCTTCCTGAAGTGTTGGAGGAACTCTGGCGTGTCGGTCTGCCCGTCACTCAGGCCGAACCTGCAATCGCCGCTGCTCCATGGGTAAACGCTAGCCGACTTCTCGGTACCGATCCGGCACACTTCCTCGAAGCCTGCCACGAACGACTGGTGGCTATGAGGTTAGCCCCATGAAGGTTTAGCTAGAATCTCGTACTGCACACCCGTCGATTTTGCTTCCAATTAGTTTTGCGGGACATCCGAGCGGTTCCACCACCCTCCGCCGAGGGCCTGGAATAATGCTGCCGTGTCGGCGTAACGATTGCCTTCAGCCTGCGCAAGGTTAATCACAGCTTGTTGATACGCTTGCTCCGCGCTCAATAGGCCTAGATAGTTGACATAGCCGGCCTGAAACTGCTTCCTTGCAAGGTCGAGGGTGACGGCGGCAGCGTCTTTCGATGCAGCCGCAGCCTTGAGTCCGTCGGCATCTTGTTGGAGTGCATTCAGCGTATCCGCCACGTTTTGAAATGCGGTGAGGACGGTGCTGCGGTATTGCTCATCGGCCTGAACGTAGGCTGCTCGGGCGGCACGCTCTCGATGCATCAGAGTTCCACCTTGAAATATCGGCTGCGTGACGCCGGCGCTCACATCGCGAAAGCCGTTTCCGGCGGCGAATATATTGCCGAAGGCGAGCGCCATGCTGCCGATATCCCCGGTCAAGTTAAAACTCGGCAACCGGTTGGCGCGAGCCACGCCAATCAGGGCGCTTGCGGAATGCAGGTTCTCTTCCGCTTGACGCACATCTGGGCGTTGCTCCACCAGTTTCGAAGGAATGCTTACCGGCAATTCTTGCGGTAGTTGCAGATTCGAGAGTTCAAACTTCTCAGGCAGATCTTTATCGGGGAAACCTCCTGCCAAAACGGCGAGCAGGTCTCGCTGCTGCGCCAACTGCTTCAGCAGCGGAGGTAACGTCGCGGCGACTTGTGCAAGCTGCGATTCCTGCGCTGCCACATCAAGTTCGCTGGCGTATCCCTTGGCATACTGGCTGCGCAAGATGTCCAACATATTCGTGTTGATCTTGATCAGCTCATTGGTCGCGTCAATTTGCGCCCGCAGCGAAGCCTCTTGGATGGCTGTAGCGGCGACATTGGAACTGAGTGTGATATTCGTTGCTGCCAGGACAAAGCGGGCTTGCTCCTGCTGCGCTTTCAAGGACTCGACCGTTCGCCGGTTCAAGCCGAAGACATCCGGTACGAACGAAACACTTACCTCCGGGGTGAAGAGGCTGTATTGAAAAACGCTGGCGTTTGGCACGGGCGAAAGCTCGTTGGAAGTCTTGGCGCGCGTCGCCGAGAAACTGCCCGACACGCTCGGATAGTAAGCGCCCCGCTGCGCCAGCACATTCTCTCTTGCTACCAATAGTGCTGCCTGCGCCGCCTTGAGGTCGGGATTGGCTTTCAGCGCGCGTTCGATCAAGTCGTTGAGCGGTCTGGAATGAAACAAGGTCCACCAATCGCCGGGAATGTCGCCGCCCTCAGCGAGATGTTGTGCTTCCCCGCCCGCAACATTAGGCGTGGCGGTGGTGGTCGTAATCGGAGCCGGAGTGTAGCCGCTGACATCGGGTGCTGCAGGCTTCTTGAACTTCGGCCCGACCACGCAAGCGGAGGTGAAGAGCAATGCGGCGGTCATCAGTAAGCGGCAGAAGCGCGATTTGCGAATCAGAATCATTGAATCTGTTCCTTAGGGCTTGCGACTGAAACGGCTTCCGTTGATTGCCCCCGTCTCGTTGGGTTTTGAAGTACCGAGTCCGCCAATCACCGCGGGGTTGGGACTGCGATGGCGCGGATTGTCGAGCGACGGAGAGGAAGACGGGAACATACTCAGCCGCTGCACAGAGGACGCGCCGGTCGCCGGCTTGTTCTGGATCGATGTTTTCTTCATAATCGGGGTGGACTGGCCCACTCGGGACTGAGGCTGAAGGCCGGGAGTTCCAGCCGTAGGCCTAGCCTGGCCGCTCGGAGGATGTTTCGACCGATTGACTTTTGCCACACTAGCAGGGAGTGGCACGCGATTCGCCTTTGCATTTGTCTGCTGCACTCGGCGTCTGCCAGTTCGCACTGTGCTCCCGCGTGGCTTCACAATGTCTGGAGGATCAGCGGCACTCTTACGCTCGCTGCCAGTGTTCGCGGCAGTTCCTGACTGCTGCAGCGCTGGATTCGACGCAAGCGTATCGCTTGCAGCAAGCGCCAACGCACCGCTCATCACCACGAGAACAAGGCAGGAAATTTTCATTGCGATTCCTTCGCCTCCGAGTGGTGCGGGCCTAAGTGATGTTCGCCGCCCAGGAAAATCATTCGCAGTGCGGGCACGGCGAGAAGCAGCATGATCGGGCCAACTAACATTCCGCCCACGATCACAGTCGCGAGCGGGCGCTGCACCTGGCTGCCGATCCCCGTTGAAATTGCCGCGGGGAACAGACCAATGCAAGCCGAGAGAGCCGTCATCAGCAGGGGCCGCATCCGTGTCGAGGCAGCACGGTACATCGCATCTGCGGGCACGAAGCCGTGTGCGCGCTCCTGATTGTAGAAAGTGATCATCAGGATTCCGTCCATCACCGAGACGCCAAACAGCGAGACAAAACCGATCGCGGCGGAGATGCTGAAGTTGAGACCGGAGACGTAGAGTGCGAGGATGCCGCCGACGATTGCGTCAGGAATGCCAGCGAGCGCCAGAATGGAGTCGCGGAAATTGTTGAACAAGCTGTAGAGTGCCCCGGCAATCAGAATGAAGCTGATCGGCACAATGATCTCCAGACGCTTTTTTGCTTCCTGAAGATCGCCGAACTCGCCTGCCCAGATCA
Source organism: Terriglobales bacterium (assembly GCA_049511255.1). Classification (GTDB taxonomy): domain Bacteria; phylum Acidobacteriota; class Terriglobia; order Terriglobales; family Acidobacteriaceae; genus Acidiflorens. Next base: position 12,046 of record JBEKYF010000108.1, read on the forward strand.
GGTGGTACCCAGAGGGAAGTTTCACGTTGTTCGTGATTCGCTGTTGTGCATCCTCGAC
>JBEKYF010000109.1:0-20569 GCA_049511255.1 Terriglobales bacterium
CACCGGCAAACACACAATTTTCGGCGAGGTAGTCGAGGGCTACGAGGTCGTGGAAAAAATCTCGAAAGCCGCTCGCAACCGCCAGGACCGTCCCAATAAAGACGTAGTATTGAAGTCGGTAAAAATCGAACGCTAGTGCTTCAGTGGAGAGACGGGCGTCCCCGCCCGTCCAGCGTGCCCCACAGGTCTCGCGCTTTCGAGACCTGGGAGCTGTCGGCAATGCGGCCTCGCGCTGCCAATTCAGCGTGGATCTCTAGACCACTGTGAGTGTCGTCACAAGTCCCGGTGACGGCCAGCCTAGCTTCCCTTCGTTCAATCTATAATGATTAGTTCCTTCCCAGCCTCTGGAGGCAAGCGTCATGGCGTCATTCAACGGAGTCCCTGTTCCATCCAACGGTCAGAAGATTGAATACAGCAACGGCAAGTACCGCGTTCCCGATCGCCCGATCATCCCTTTCATTGAAGGAGACGGCACTGGCCGCGATATCTGGAAAGCTTCTGTCCGCGTCTTCGATGCCGCTGTCGAAAAGGCGTATCATGGCACGCGCTCCGTCGCCTGGTACGAAGTCTTTGCCGGCGAGAAAGCCAAGGCTCGCTTTCAGAGTTGGCTTCCCGACGACACTGTCAGCGCCATCCGCGAATTTCGCGTCGCCATCAAAGGCCCGCTGACCACGCCCGTCGGAGGCGGCATCCGCTCCCTCAACGTCGCCCTGCGCCAGACCCTCGATCTCTACGGCTGCGTGCGCCCCGTGAAGTACTACGCCGGCGTGCCGTCGCCCGTGAAGCATCCCGAGCGCATGAACATCGTCATCTTTCGCGAAAATACAGAGGATGTTTACATCGGAATCGAATGGGAAGAAGGCACGTCCGATTGTGCTCGCCTGATTAAATTCCTTAACAAAGACATGTTGAAGGGCGGCAAGAAGCAAATCCGCCTCGACTCCGGCGTCGGCATCAAACCGATTTCCGTGACCGGGACCAAACGGCTAGTGCGCATGGCCATCCAGTATGCTCTCGAACACAAGAACAAGGCGGTCACCCTCGTTCACAAAGGCAACATCCAGAAGTTCACCGAAGGCGCGTTCCGCAAGTGGGGATACGAACTCGCCACCGAGGAATTCCGCGACAAAGTCGTCACCGAGCGCGAGAGCTGGATCCTCGACAACAAAGACAAAAAGCCCAGTATCACGGTCGAGGAAAATGCGAGCCTCATCGAACCCGGCCTTGAGTTCGCCCAAGACGACTTCCGCCAGACGATCTACACAGAGGTAAAAGACTGTCTCGACTCCATCTACGCCACGCACGGCAAAGGCGTGTGGAAGAAAAAGCTGATGATCAATGACCGCATCGCCGACTCCATCTTCCAGCAGGTGGTGACGCGGGCCGACGAATACAGCGTTCTGGCCACGCCCAACCTGAACGGCGACTACATCTCCGATGCCTGCGCGGCGCAGGTCGGCGGCCTCGGCATCGCTCCCGGGGCGAACATCGGCGACGGCTACGCCATCTTCGAAGCCACGCACGGCACCGCTCCCAAGTATGCCGACAAGGATGTCATCAATCCCGGCTCGGTCATTCTCTCGGGTGTCATGATGTTCCGCTTCCTGGGATGGACGGAAGCCGCCGATCTGATCGAGCAGAGCCTGGAGCGCACCATCTTACAGAAGAGAGTAACCTACGACTTCGAGCGCCTGATGGAAGGTGCCACCAAGGTAAAAACCAGCGAGTTTGCCACTTGCATGATCGACAACATGAGCGTCGCAGTGGCGGCGGACTAAGGGCAGAGACAAGGTTTGGTAATGGAGCGACGGGCGTCCTCGCCCGTCCCGATGCGCCCTCCGGACGGGCGAGGACGCCCGTCACTCCATTAGCACCCGGAGACGCGGCAAGCCGCGTCTCTACAAGAGATTACTTGCTGAACATTTTGGAAAGGAAACCTTATGCGCCATAAAGTAACGATAGTCGGTTCCGGAAACGTGGGCGCCACCGCCGCTCATTGGATCGCATCGAAAGAACTAGCCGATGTCGTGCTCATTGACATCATTGAAGGCGTACCGCAAGGCAAAGGTCTGGACCTCCTCCAGGCCATGCCGATCGAGAAGCGCGATTCCGCAATTCTCGGCACAAACGACTACGCCGACACGGCCAAATCTGACATTGTCGTCATCACCGCCGGAGTTCCGCGCAAGCCCGGCATGAGCCGCGACGACCTTCTGAATATCAACTTCAAAATCATGAGCGACGTGGTCGGCAAGGTCGTGCAGCACTCGCCGAACTGCATCCTCATCGTCGTCTCCAATCCGCTCGACGCCATGGCGCAGGCCGCCTACAAGCTGAGCGGCTTTCCACGTGAGCGCGTCATTGGCATGGCCGGTATACTCGACTCCGCCCGCTTCCGCGCGTTTATCGCCCTGGAACTCAAAGTCAGCGTCGAGAACGTAACTGCCTTCGTCCTTGGGGGACACGGCGACACCATGGTCCCGCTTCCCCGCTATTCCACCGTCGCCGGCATTCCCATCACCGAACTCCTGGACAAGGCCACGCTTGATCGCATCGTCCAGCGCACCCGTGACGGCGGCGCCGAAATCGTCAAATATCTCAAGACCGGATCGGCTTACTACGCCCCGTCGGCCGCCACCACCGAGATGGTCGAGGCCATCCTCAAAGACAAGAAGAAGATTCTCCCGTGTGCCGCCTATCTTAACGGGGAGTACGGCATTCATGGACTCTTTGTAGGCGTGCCCGTGAAACTCGGCGCCAAGGGGATCGAGCAGATCATCGAGATTAAACTCACCCCGGAAGAGAAAGCAGCCCTCGATAAGAGTGCCGCGGCCGTGAAGGAACTCATCGCGGTGATCAACGTCTAGGCAAGAACATTTATCTAGTTGGTGTGCTCGGTGCCCCAGGTTCGCGCCCGTCTTTTGGGCGCTAACCTGGGCCCAAAGATCTCCACCCCGGCCGAGGATACTCACGCGCGACTCGCGCGGTCCACCCGCATTGAATCATCCCCCCGACCCCGCTATAGTGTCTGAGGCCAGCACACGATGGATTTCGATCAGCTCGAAATTTTTCTGGAAGTGGCGCGCCTGTCCAGCTTCTCCCGCGCGGCGGAGAAGCGATTTCGCACCCAGCCCGCTATCTCCTCCCAAATCCGGGCGCTGGAAGAAGAAGTGGGCGCTCGCCTGCTCGACCGCTCCGGAGGCCGCGTTTCGCTCACCGCGTCCGGCAAATTGTTCTTCAAGTATGCGGAGGAGACGCTGGAGCGGCGCAAAACGATCCTCACCGAGATCGCCGAGACCGAGCGCGTGCCCCGCGGCGAAATTGTCGTGGGCGCCAATGAAGGTACCTGCCTGCACATCCTGCCGGAGGTGTTCGCGCAATTCAAACGCGATTATCCGAATGTTGCCGTGAGCATCAGGCGCTCCGACTACGCCAAAATTCTCGAATCGATCCTCGAGAACGTGGTGGACTTTGGCGTGGTCTCGCTGCCTGTGACCGACAACCGGCTCGAGGCGCAGATGATCCATCGCGACGAACTCGTCGTGATCACCGCCCCGTGTCATGCGCTCGCGGCCAAGAAGAGCGTTACCGTGGCCGAGGTCTCGACCTATCCGCTGGTCGTGCCCAAGCTGGGCCACACCCGCGACGCGCTCGACGCGCTGTTCTATGACCATCACTTGAAGCCGAAGTTGGCCATGGAGCTCGATTCGAGCGAACTGCTGAAGCGTTTTGTGGCCGCCGATGTGGGCGTCGGGTTTATCGCGCGGTCGAATATCGAGGAGGATATCCGGGCCAAGGTTCTGGTTGCGATCACGCTCGCGGACGCGCAAATCCGGCGAGATCTCGCGCTCGTGTTCCGCAAAGACAAATCGCTCAGCCGCGCCGCCAAGGCCTTCATGGACATCGCGCTGAAGCAAAAGAATTTTTCGACGTCCCCGGCCGGGGCTGGGAAACGATCCAAATGAGCCGGGTTGCGCGTTGCATCCTTGCATTGTCCTTACTCCTTTCGGCTGCTGCAGCCCAGAAGCAGTCGGCCGGCGGCAAGGCTTCTTCAGTCACCGCTTACAAGCTCATCGCGTTCAAGGCCACGGGAACGACGCGCTACACCGACAAAGAGATTCTTGCCGCGAGCGGACTGCAGATCGGCCAGAACGCCGCCGACGGCGATTTCAAAGAAGCAGTGCGGCGACTGGGCGATTCCGGTTTGTTCAGCAACGTCGTCTATTCGTATTCTGCTTCAGGTGCGGGAGTGAGACTCGAACTGCAGCTCGTCGATACGGAGAAGAGCAAGCTGGTTCCGGCGCAATTCGAAAACTTCGTCTGGTTCACCGACGACGAATTGCGCATCGCCCTGCAAAGCCGCGTTCCGCTGTTCAAGCAGTTGCTGCCCGTTGCAGGCAATCTTCCCGACCGGGTTTCCGAGGCGCTGCAAGCCATCCTCACCGAGAAGCAATCTCCGGGGCGGGTGGATTTTTTGCGCAATGCAGAAGAGCCGGGCGGCGCCCTAAGCGCAATCGTTTATCGGGTCGACGAAGTCAGTATCCGGATTCGCAGCGTCGAATTCCCGGGAGCTTCGCCGGAGCAGACGGCTCTGCTCAAAACCGCAGCGCATCGCCTCACGGGCGCAGAATACGGGCGCTCTTCTCTCGCCGCGGTCGCTAAGTTGGACCTGCTGCCGGTGTACCTGCAACGCGGATATTTGAAGGCCGCGTTTGGGCCGTCCGATGCGCGCGTGGTGCCTCAATCTTCTTCCGCGCCCGATGCGCAAGGGCCCGCCGAGCATCAGGCCGAAATTCAGGTGGACGCGATTGTACCTGTGACGCCGGGCAAGATATATTCAACCTCCACTGTGGAATGGAAGGGCAACTCTGCCGTCACAAGCGCCGAAGTTGCGTCCCTGATGCACCTGGCGCCTGGCGAGCCCGCCGACGCCGTGCGTCTCCTCAGCGACATCGAAAATGTGAGTAAGCTCTACCGCAGCCGCGGCTACATGATGGTTCAGATCAAGCCCGACGCCCAGATCGACGACGAGAAAAGCACGGTGCGCTACCGCCTGAACGTCGTCGAAGGCGACCTCTACAGGATGGGAGAATTGGAGATCCTAGGGCTCGACACGCAGGCCAGGGCTCGGATGCGGGCAGCATGGACTCTGCGCGAAGGTCAGCCCTACAACGCCGACTACCCCAAGAAATTTCTGGACGATACCAGAGATCTCGTTCCCCGTGGCGTGCAGTGGGCCGTGAGCATTCATGAAACCCCGGACGCGAAGGACAAGACCGTGGACGTGGAGATCCGTTTCAAGCAGCAGTAGCGTTGAAAACTGTGGCTTGTAGGACCAAATATTTTGTAACCCGAAGCTTGCGGGAGAATCCTAATATTGACACCATGATAGCGATACCACGATATTGAGATCATCGACTTTCCACTTTTGAATCATCTTTTGAACTATCTTTTGAACTATCACCCCATTTCACAGGAGACGAAAGCACAATGAAAGTGAATCGAATTGCGACTGCGGTTCTCGGGATACAGCTGTTAATCGGGCTGGCGGCGGTTCCGGCGCTGGCTGCCGGTAAGAGCCAGACCTTGACCGGCCAAGTGAGCGACGCCATGTGCGGGGCGAAACATGAAGAAATGCCCGACAGGCCCGCGGAATGCACGCGGGTGTGCGTTAAGCATGGAGCAAATTACGCGCTCGTGGTTGGGGATAAAGTCTACATCCTGCAGACCTCGGATAAGGCCGCGCTCGACAAGCTGAACGATCTGGCGGGAGCGAAAGCAAAGGTGACCGGAGACGTGGACGGCACCACGATCACGGTAAAGTCGGTGACTGCGGGATCGTAAAGTCAGCGGCCAGTGGCCAGTAGTCAGCGGACAGTGGTTAGTTGTCAGCGGGCATAAACAAGAAACCGGCGGGCTTAGCCGCCGGTTTCTTGTTGTCTTCGCAATTCTCTTACTGTTGATTCTGGTTCGGATTATCGTCTCGGCGCTTCAGCGTTGGGCGATCGTCGTCGTCGCCGCTCTTGTCCGTGCTGCTGGTCTTGTCACTGGTTGAAGTGCGGCGCAGGCTGGGCTTGTTCCCATCCTTTTCTTCGATGACCTTGTGCCGGTTCTCGATGGTGGCCAGCCGCGATTTCACGTCGTCAAACTCCGAGGTGGTAACGATGTACTGCGGGCGCGCCGGAAGAATGGTCGCGATCTCCTTTTGCGACGCCTCAATGCGGTCGGGCGTCTGCGGGTGCGAAGCGAAGGCCTTGGCGATCGTGCCCGGCTTCTTCTTCTCTTTCGCCTGAATTTTTTCGAAGAAGCTGATGAAAGCCTGCGGATCGTATCCCGTCTTATACATGTATTGCAGGCCGAGGTAGTCCGCTTCCGCCTCGAAATTGCGTTGGAACTTCATGAACGTGAGCGGCAAGCCCAGGCCGGCTGCCTCGTAGATTCCATAGCCTATGCCGCCTCCGACGAAGATCAGAGGAATGGTAGCGATTTGCGCAATATTCGCGCGCGTCATCTGACGCATCCCGTGGCGCGCGGCAACGTGCGAAATCTCATGCGCCATCACGCCGGCCAGTTCCGCCTCTTCATCCGCCGCCAGAATCAAGCCGGAGTTCACGTAGAAAAATCCACCGGGAAGCGCGAAGGCGTTTACTTCATCGGAGTCGATCACCTTGATGGTGAACGGAACCTTTGCGTCGGAATTGCGCACCAGATTCTGGCCGATGCGGTTGACGTACTCGGTAACCACCGGGTCCTGAACCAGCTTTACGCTATTTTCGACCATCATCGCGTATTGCTTGCCCATCCTGATTTCGGTTTCCAGCGAATACCAGTCGCCCAAACCGCGCCCTCCGACGTTGCGGTTGCCGATCGCGTCGACATCGTCCTCCTTGCCGTCGTGCTTGACCTTGCTGTCGGGGGGCTCCTGGATGGGTGGCGGCCCGCTAGGAGCCGCATCGGTGCCGCTCGAAGAAGCGTCCGCGCGCGGAGTCGGAGTCGTGCTGGGGGTTGCCGAGGGGGCCTGGGGTGAAGCTGGCGGCGTTGAGCCAGCGGATGGTCCCGTCGACGAGCCACTCGCGGCTGGCTGCGTGCTCTGAGGCTGCGCGGTCTGATCCTTTGATGTTTGCGGCTGTGCTGTTTGCGGCTGTGCTGTTTGCGGCTGTGATGCTTGCGGCTGTGATGCTTGCGGCTGTGCGCTTGGGGTCTGTGAAGTCTGATCCTGCGCCAGCGCCGGCACTACCATTAGCGCTAGTAAGCTCAGGGAGATCAGCAATCTACGGAACGACATTTGGACACCCCGCGGAAACCCGGTCGGCTAACAACATTATACCCCCGATAGCAAGTCGGGACCGACGGTTTTCCATCTAGTTGGACGCAGGCTCGCGCCGGAAAGTTAGCCACGATTTTCACAGAACGTGGCCGCTGAGGTTCTCTGCGGAGCCACCCGTGCGGGTGGCAGGAAAAGAAAATTCACGTCTCCGGAGCCGCACTGGCTGTAGGTTCGTATGTCATTGGAGACCATGTGTTTACCCAAAAAAGCCCGCGACATCGCTTGGATCTCCTGAGTATGAGGAGACGGCGGCGATGGCCCGGGCCACTCGCTCAAAACGAATAGCGGAAGGCAAATTGGAAGGTGCGCGGGCCGTTCAATTGGTTGATCTCTCCAGGTACCCCAAAGGGAGTCGCCCCAACGCTCGTGTCTGGCACGAGAGTGCAAAGCTGACCGCTAGTCGTCGCGCCATCGCCGCAAGTCGTGCCCGTCGCCGCGTACCGCGCGGAATTGTTGATGCCGCCACCATTCTGCACGAAGTAATTTGGGTGATTGAATAGGTTGAAGACCTGAGCCGTCACCGTGAACATCTGCCTTTCCGTGATGTGGAATCCGCGAGAGAGGCCCAGGTCAATCTCCTCGGTCCATGGCCCATAGAAGGAATTGAATCTAATGAACGGATCGGGGCCACAGGGAGCGCTGCTCCCGCCAATGCCGTCGTTGGTGTTGCCTGAGGACTCGTTGGCGGCGCTGTTGTTCACATAATCGTATATTTGAGAGCAATCCAGCAGCGCGGTGTACGGCCGCCCGGAACTGAACTGCATTACCGTGCTAATCGTCCAGTTGGAGAGCAGGCCCCGCGCAAAGTCACTATTGACGTTCGCCTTGCCGGGAGCATAGATGGAAGCAATCGATAGTCGATGCTTCTGGTTGAGGAGACTTGGGCCGTAGGTGTCGCTGAAATCGAATTGGTTGTTAAAATCCATTCCGTTCGATTGCAGGTTCTTCGACCAGGTATAGGAGAGCAGTGTCGAAAGGCCGTGGAAGTTGCGCTGCTGGAATTTGACGTAGAAGGAATTGTAGTTGTTATTGCCGGGGCTAATCAGCGCGTTGATTTGGCCGGAATAGCTCGGAACCAGGAAGCCCTCGGTCAGCAGGCCGCTGTCCAGATTGGGAAGCGTCACCGAGGCCCCGGACGGCAGAGTGTAGGTCGTTGTGCCTAGTGATGGGCAGACGCTACTGCCCTGCGGCGGACAGAGATTCATGTCGTAGGCGCTGGATGCGATCAGGTGCGTTCCATGCGTCCACATGGTGCCGATCGTCAAGGTTGCACCCGGCACGACCTGCTGTTGGAGTTCCAGGCTCGACTCCGAAACATAGGGAGTCTGAAAGCCGGGTGAGACAATCGACAGGTTCGAGGCAGACGAAAACACGGGCGCTGTGGTCGCTAAAGCGTTCGGAAACGCAGGCGTTTGTGCATCGGGCGAGGCTCCGGAGTTGTATCTGAGATAGGTGCTAGCCACCCGGCTGGGCAGGCCATTGCCGGTGACGGAGTTTTCGTAGTTGATGGCGTCGAAGACGTCGCGGAAAATGCCGAAGCCGCCCCTTACTACTGTGGTTGGATGTGGCGCCCACGCGAAGCCAAACCGCGGAGCGAGCCGCTTGTACTGGTTGGGGAATTGCCCGGTCAACTGCGCGATCTCTGGGCCAAGCGTGGTATTCGCTTGCGGCTGTTGATAGACCTGGAAATCCTCGCGCAGCCCTAAATTGAGCGTCAGATGTTTGCTGACCTGAAACTTGTCTTGCGCATAGAAGCCATAGTAAGGAAACGTAAAGGGAAAAACAGGATTGCCGACGTTCTGCGAGAAGCTGCCATACTTCCCGAGGGCAAAGTCGATTGGGTTAGAAAATGTGTAGGTTCCGTAGAAGTTTCCGGCGTAGAAATCGGTGACGTACGTGTGGTCGAAATCGAAGCCAAAGTCCAGGCTATGCCGGCCAGTGACGTAGCTGATCCGCTCATTGATCTGCCACTGATACTCTTTGGTATCCGCGACGGCGTAGTTCGCATTGCCGAGAAACATGAACTGGGGCGAGTAAAGTTCAATCTCCGGCAGGGTGCTCGAAATCAAACCAGAGGGCGTAGCGCGTTGCTCGTCCCGTGTGAAGCTGGCGTGGACGTCGTTCAACAGGGTCGGGCCGAAGGTGTGGGTCCAGTGAAAAGTGGCGTGGTGGTCGCGGACAAAATTGTTCGCAAGGTACGAGTCGCCCGCATAGTTGACCGGATTGAACGTATACTCGCCTCCTGGCGAGTCGAACTTGCTGTAGTTGTAACCTAACGTGAGATGATCGGCATTGGTGGCCTGCCAGTCGATCTTGGGGAACAGGGTCAGGTCGTTGGCGAGGCGCTTGCGCTGCGCGAGGTTCGAGTTGATGGCGGAGAGCACGTTCGAAACACCCTGGAGATAGACAGCCTGTTCAGCCGAACTCAGGTTCGCATAAACGAACGGGTTCTGGGGGACGAAGTTCGCCGGAGCCGGAAAGACTCCGTTTGGCGCGGGGAGGGTTGTTCCTGTCGGTACGTCAAAGGTCGTCTCGGTGAGCCCAGTGTCGCCGGGGATGATGATCGAAATCGGCTCTTTGTGCCGCTGCTGCTCGTAGTCGAAATAGAACCAGGCCTTCTGATGGACAATTGAGCCGCCGAGGTCGGCGCCGAACTGCTGGAGGATATCGAGCGGCCGGGGAACGCCTGCAGCCTTGTCCACCGCGTCATCGGCATTGCCCACGCCCGAATTGCGGTTGTAGTAGAAGGCGTCCCCGTGGAACTTATCCCCGCCGGATTTCGTCACGGTGTTGACGAAGCCCGTGCTGCCTCCACCATACGCGGAGTTATAGGGGTTGTCGGCCACTTGAAATTCCTGAACCGACTGTTCACCGAAAACATAAGGAACGCGAGTGCGTCCGCGAGCCTCGCCGAAATAATTGCTGCTCGCGGTGGCGCCGTCAACCGTGAAGTAGTTCGAACCGTTCCCGTTGGCATAGCCGGAATCCGACCCGCCCTGCTGCCCGCCAATGCTGACCAGCCCGAACTCGCCGTCGGCGTTCGCGTTCGGCGTGAGCAGAACGAAATCGGTGTAACGCCGCCCGCTCAAAGGCAAGTTCTCGATCAGGTTTGTGTTGATGACCGTACTGACGCTGGCCTCGGTTGTCTCGACAAGTGGCGCTTCCCCGGTCACGATGACCGTCTCGGTCGCCGCGCCCACCTCCAGCGTCGCGTTCGCCGCCATGCTTTGGCCCACCTGCACCACGATGTTCTGGATCCGTGTGGTCTTGAATCCGGGAGAAGCGACGGTAACGATGTATGTCCCAACCTGCAGCGAGGGAAAATTGTAAAACCCGGCTCCATTCGTTTTCCCGGTTCGGCTTGCACTGGTATCCATGTCGGTTGCAGTGACCACCGCGCTGGCGATGGCCCGACCAGATGGGTCCGTCACTTCACCGGAAATCGATCCGGTCGAAATCGCGCTCTGCGCACGCGCAACCACGGCAAAACCGGGGACCAAAGCGGTTGAAAGCAAGAAAACTCGAAGCCAGGACCGGCTAATCATCGCAAGCATCCCCCCTAAGAACGTAACGGCATCATCTTTCTTCAGGGCAAATCTCGCGTCAAATTAAAGTTCGGTTAATTCTTTGTGACCGCTCCCCAAGTCTGAAAGCCCGCTCTACGTCCACCGAAACCAGCGCAGCGCGAGGACAAACGACACTCCGCCCCAAACGGCGAGAACAAGCAGTCGTCCCGATTGTGAGCCCAGAGTCGCGCCTTCTAATATCGTGGCTCGCAGCGCGTCGTTGAGGGCGGTTAGCGGGAGAGCTTTGATGAAGGGATGGGCGATGGCGGGAAATCTATCGTAGGAAAAAAATACGCCGGAGAAGATCCACATCGGCATCATGACCAGGTTGATGAGGCCGGAAACGGTTTCGATTTTCTGCGCCCGGCAGGCGGTTAGGAGGCCGATGCCGCCGAAGGCTACCGCTCCGAGCGTAGCTAGCAGGATGATTGAGAGGATCGGTCCCTGCACTCGCATGTGAAAAACCAGCACGCCAAAACCTAAGAGCAGTCCGACTTCAATCACCATCAGAACCAGGCGGCTGCTGGTTAAAGCTAGAAGGAAATCGCTGCGGCGCATGGGAGTGGCTACGAAGCGCTTCAGCAGTTTGCGCTGGCGCATTTCTACCAGCGCGAAACCTATTCCCCACATGCCGGAGTTCATGAGGTTCATCCCCAGCAGTCCGGGGATGAGGAAGTCGATGTAGCGGGAGCCGGGTTCGCTGGAGGATTGGGCGGAAGTCCGGAGCGCATCTTTGCGTCCGGCGGCAGATTGGAGCGCAGCGTCAATCTCCGCCCGGGAGAGGACACTTTCCGGGCGGGCGGGATCGTAATAATAAGTGTAGCTGCCATCGGGATTCGACTCGATCGCCAGATCAAACTTGCCGAAGTGGAAAGCCTTGAGCGCGGCATCGCGATCAAGCACAGTGGCTCGGACAGGGGAGTGGGCGGACGAGTTCTTATTCGGGGACTCGAGCATGGCCAGCGTTTTCTGCGCGCCAGGGCCATCGATCACGACTACCGAGGTGATGTCCGCGGGCTTGTCGCGAAAGGCGATGCCCAAGCCAGCCGCCAGCAGCAGCGGAAAGATGAAGACCCAGAATACGACCTCAGGCTCGCGCTTGAGTTCAAGTATGCGCGCCCAGAGCAGATGATTGGGGCGCGCGGGTTGAATGGGCTGAGGTTCCTGATACTTATGAGCGTTGAGCTTGGGCGCGTTGGTTTCTGTGGTTGCCATTCAGTCTTCTCGCAGGTGGCGGCCGGTGAGTTGCACGAATACATCTTCAAGGCTGGCCTGGCGCGTGCTGAGGTGTTCAAGTTGATGGCCGTGGTTGGCCACGACATCCAGAAGAGCAGGGATGGTGAGGTGCGGCTCGCGGACGCTTAGGCAGACGGTCGAATCCTCGCGACGGACGGACTCTACGCTGGGCAGGGACCGCCAGCGGTCGAGGTCGTCGTTGTCGAGATTATCGTTGTCTAGGTTAGCGTTGTCGAGGTTATCGTTGTCGGCGTTTCCGTTTTTGCTTACCTGGAACTCGACCACATGATGGCCGCCAAGCCGGTCGATCAAGTCGGAGGGCGTGCCTTCGGCGATGATCTGGCCGTGATCGACGATGGCGAGACGATCGCAGAGGCGCTCGGCCTCGTCCATGTAGTGAGTCGTGAGCAGGATGGTGCCACCTTTTTTCTGGAAGACGCGGACGATGTCCCAGAGCTGGCGACGGCTTTGGGGATCGAGTCCGGTGGTGGGCTCGTCGAGAAAAAGGATGCGCGGATTGCCGACCAGAGCGGTAGCGACGGCCAGGCGTTGCTTCTGGCCGCCGGAAAGTTTGCCGACCCAGGCGTCGGCTTTCTCGGTGAGTTGGAGTTCTTCGAGAATGCCGGCGATGGAACAGGGTTCGCGGTAGAAACTAGCGAAGAGTTCAACGGTTTCGCGGACGGTTAGCTTTTCCGACAGGCGCGTTTCCTGCAGCGAGATGCCTAGCCATTCGCGCAACTGGCGCGGGTTGTCGGCCCAGGTATGTCCGAAGATGCGGACTTCTCCGGAAGTGGGTGCGAGCAGGCCTTCGAGGATTTCGATGGTGGTGGTCTTCCCTGCTCCGTTCGGGCCGAGCAGGCCAAAGCACTCGGCGGCCTCGATGCGCAGGCTGAGGCCGCGGACGGCTTCGACTTTGCCGTCGTAGGTCTTGCGCAGGTTGGTGCACTCGATAGGAGACCCCACTCGCAGATTGTAGCTTAGCTTTCGGGTGCCTTGCGGAGCTGCGCTCCGCTGGACGGCCGAGGGCGGCCGTCGCTTCGTGACTTGTTTAGGGTCTACGTTCCAGCGTCGGCACCGGGAGGTTGCCTTTTGCATCCTGCCAGAGGATTGCATTCAGCTTCTTGGCATCGGCCGCATCCGGCCTGGAAAAATTCATAAGCGATGATTCCTTCGCGCCCGCCGCGGTCTTCTCGTTGATCTGATAGATGAGGCCGCTGCGCAGATTCTTGTCGTCGGCCTGGTACGGCGGCTGTGTTCCCGGGCCGGAGAACAGCGGCGCCATGAGTGGCGCGTGCGCATCGAACAGGTTCATTGGCGGAAGGTCGAGCAGAGCTTCTATGGTGTGGATCATGCCGACGGTCGTGTAGAAGTGATGATCGACAAACGTTTGCGGCGTGTGCGGTGCATATTTGCTGATGACCAAGGCGGTAGATCGATGGGCATCGATGTGATCGGCGCCGTCTTGCGCATCGTCTTCGACCACGAAGATGGCGGTATTGTCCCAGTAGGGGCTGTGGGAAACGGCGTCGATGACGCGGCCGAGCGCGAGATCGTTATCGGCGACGGAGGCCTGCGGAGTGGGCTTGCCGGGACGCGTGCCTCCAGTGTGGTCGTCGGGCAGGTAGAGCAGCGTGAACTGTGGAAGCTCTTTGGCGGTTCCCTTGGCTTTCACAAACTCATCGAATTCGCGGAGGAATTCATCGGCGCGGAGTTGGTCGGGATAGTCGGTATTGAAGTCGGGGAATTGCGGATCGTAGTGATCGCGCAGCGCGGCTTTGGTGGGACGCATGCGCTTCATCTGTGGGATGGCCCACGGCCACGGGCTGGGCCCGCCGCGCGGGTTGCCGACGTTCGCGGGCAGAGGCTCTCCTTTGTTGATTTCGGCCACCGGGCAGGTCGCAGACGAGGGAGACAGCATTCCTTCCTTCGGCAATTTTGCTTTTTCACTTTTACACCACACGGCCGCGATGAATTCTCCGTAGATGCGATAGGTGAGGCTGCGGCGGGCGAGGTTGTCCCAGAGGAAGCCGGTGCCGGGGTCATCGACGTCGGGGATTCCCTGTTCGAGCGGAAATTCTTCGGCCACGCTGCCGCCGGAGTCGTAGGTTCGCTCTTTGCTGCGATAGCCGATGGGCCATGTTTTCTCGTTGTAGTCACTGGTCGTGGCGGCGGTGGACCAGAGGTGGCCATCGCCGGAAACTTCGCCGCTGTCGTAGAAATTGTCTAGCACTCCGAACTGCAGGGCCAGTTTGTGCTGGTTGGGCGTGATGTCTTTGCCATACATTGTCAGCGATGCGTCGCCGTCGCCGACCGGCAGGTCACCGAGAATTTGATCGTAGGTGCGATTTTCTTTCAGCACGTAGATCACGTGGCGGATGGGATTGTTCCCGCCAGCGAATGCCAACTTGCCGCCTTCGGAGTGGACTAGATTGTCTTCTTCGACCTGGTGGGTATACGCGGCTAGATTCTTGTCGATGTCGGCTAGTCTTAGGCGCTGGATGGAGCCCCCGATCAGCGTTGGAATGTACGGGTGCTCTTTTCTTTTGCGCTCGCCTTTCAGCGTGCCTTGCATATTGTTGGGGCCACTGCCCTGGCCTTTGGCGGTGGCGATGAGCAGGTCGTTGCCCGCGATGGCAAGCGCGCTGGGATACCACTCGGCGGGGATGAAGCCGAGGGGACTTATTTCATGGTCGGTTTCGCGAGTGTCGAATACCGCGACGGCATCTAGCGAAGCGCAGGCGGCAAACAAGCGGCTTCCATCGGCTGAGAGCGCGATCGCTTGCGGAACGGCACCCGCGTGGCCACTCAAATTTTGTAAATTGACGTGGTAAAGACGCTCCATCTTGCCGTTTTTCAGATCGAGAGCGACAACGAAATCGAAATCCGTGTTGCTCAACGTAACGTACAGCATATCTTCGCCAGAACTGAGCAGCATGGCCGTCGGATGGGTACTGGGTGCAGTCGCGTCTGTGCGACCGAAAACGTCGTACCAAGCCTCGACCTTACTCGTATTAAGGTTCAACTCGGCAACGGTGGACGCGTTCCACAGGCTTACCCACGCTTTGCTTCCAGCTTTGTTGGCAATCACCGTGTACGGATAGGCGCTGGGGATGTAGCGGCTGCGGCTTAGATCAAATGACTTCTGGATCTGCCCGGAGCTGACGTCGAGAAGCACGGCATTGTCCGAAAGATTATTGGCGATGAGCAGGCGGTCGCCCTTGGGGCCCTGAAGAACGGCGAGTCCCGCGGGATATGGGAGCGCCGTTCCCTCGGCAGTTTTGCGCACGCCAAATGCGACTTCCTTACCTTCGGCGATGGGCTGGGGCGCGATCTTGATGAAGCGCTCGGGAGTGACTTGTCCGGCCGCGAATTTGTACACCGCGATGCCATTGCCGGTGCTGGTTGGCTTCTCGCCGGTGGGGTCGGTGATCGAGCCCATCGAGGCATAGAGATGTTTGCCGTCACTCGAGAACGCGAGGCCGATGAAATAGCTTTGACGCGTGGAATAATCGTCGCTCAGGCGGTCATCGGGAAAATCCTGCAACTGATTGTTGCTGAGATCGAGAATGGCGATCGATTGGCGCGCGCCCGTCTCCTGCGTGCCGTATCCCTGGTTGAGCAGCGCGGCATAGCGGCCATCGGGGCTGAGCGCAATGGTCGCCGGGAAGCTGTTGGTGCGGGCGAGATAGCCGGGGACGGGGAGCGTCAGGCTCTTGCTGGTCGGAAGATTAATGCGGCGCGAGCGGTCGGCGGCGCGGGCGACTATGAAGACGACAAGCAGCGCGGAAAGAGTGAGGAAGGAGACGACGGCGATCTTTTTCATGAACTTTTTCACGAACTTTTTCACGAGCGGAGTCCTCGGGAGTTTGTACCATCCGGGTCGTCTGTCAGGCAAACCGGAAGCCTTCTCCTGAGCGCAACTGAGGGAATGCCGATGTCGTTGTACAATCGGTGTCCCTCTCACGACGCCAGCGATAAGGAGCTTTCTTCATCATGAATATGCAAATCCTAGGTAGGCAACTCGCAAATCGCAGAATCACATTTCCAATTTTCCTCTCTGTGCTTGTCCTGTCTGCGGCGGCCGCGGAGGAAGTGCCAGTGGTCAAGCCGGAAACCGTCGGCCTGTCGTCGGAACGACTGGAGCGGATCTCGAGCGCGGTGCAGCGCGACATCGACAACAAGCGCATCGCCGGTGCGGTCACGCTTGTGGCCCGTCGCGGGCATGTCGCGTGGTTCAAGGCGCAGGGCATGGCGGACCGAGAAACGGGCAAGCCGATGCGTCCCGACACCATGTTCCGCATCTGCTCGATGACCAAACCCATCACCAGCCTGGCGGTCATGATGCTGTATGAAGAGGGCCGCTTCATGCTGGAGGACCCGATCTCAAAATACCTGCCCGAGTTCAAGAATCCGAAAGTGCTGGTTAAGCCTGCGTCCGGCACGCCGTACACCATCCCCGCCCCGCGGGAAATCACCATCCGCGACCTGTTGCGCCATACTTCTGGAATCACTTACCAGTGGAACAAAGACCTCGGGCCCATGTATAAAGACGCGAATGTCGCTTCTGGTCTCCTGCCTTACGACGGCACCATCGAAGACAGCAGTAAGCGCCTCGCGGGTCTCCCACTGCTCTTCAATCCCGGGGAGAAGTGGGAATACAGCCTCGGCGTTGATGTGTTGGGACGGCTCGTGGAGGTGATCTCCGGCAAGCCGCTCGATGAATTCTTCCGCACTCGCATCTTCGAGCCGCTGGGCATGAAAGACACTTATTTTTATCCGCCCGACAACAAGCTGGACCGGCTCGCCACGGCCTATACCTATTACAACGATAAAGGCCTGAATCGCTTTCCCGATACTCCGATCACGGAAGGCGCCTTCACATACTCGGCGGATTATCCGACGCGTGCTCCCAAGAAGTTATTCTCTGGCGGCGCCGGGCTGGTATCGACGGCAGCCGATTACATGCGCTTCTGCCAGATGATGCTCGACGGCGGCAAAGTGGGGAATACTCGGTTGCTGAGCCGCAAGTCAGTGGAATTGATGACTCAGGATCAATTGGGCAAAGTCAATCCGGACTTTGGCTTCGGACTCGGCTTCGGTGTCGATGGAGTGAAAGTGCCACTTGAAGAGCTTGGGTCACCGGGGGAATACAACTGGGGAGGCTTCTTTTACACCGCATTTTCCATCGACCCGAAGGAACAGATGATCGTGATTTTCATGGGGCAACTGCATCCGTCGGGCGATTTGACCCTCAACCATCAAACGCACGAACTGGCGTATCAGGCGATCATCGACTGACACGGGGTTGCACGACCGTCCCCCTCCCAAAACTCAGGCGAACCAAAGTTGTTTGGCGGTCTGAGACGGGCCAAGCCCCGTCTCTACTGAAAGTTTGGTTCTTCCGTAGATTGTGTAGTTGTGCCTTTTCCAAAGCGATTTACGAGATGCCTTCCAGTCTCTACTTGGTTCCCACCAAGTGCACTTCCGACACCCGTGGCCCGGTTTGCGATTTCTTCACACCGATCAGCTCAACTGCTTTGGCAGCAATGTGTTCGGCGGAAACCTCGAACTCCTTGATTAACTCCCAGGGAGCGCCAGAGTCTCCGAAGCGGTCTTTTACTCCGATGGCGCCGGTGATGATGGGGATGCCGTAGAGCCCGGGCGATTGCGTAATGGCGTTCGAGACTGGCCATGCCAGCGCACCGATCTGGTGCTCTTCAGCGGTCAGGACGATGCTGGTGTCGCGGGCGGCTCGCACGATGGCTTCGGTGTCGAGCGGCTTGAGGGTGTGCATATTGAGGATGCGGGTTTCGTAGCCGAAATCGGACTTCAATATCCAGGCGGCGCGCATGGCTTCGGGCACCATGGGACCGCAGGCGATGATGGTGAGGTCTTCGCCCTCGTCGCGGCATTCGGATTCGAGCTTCGTCTCGAAGGCTTCGATGAAATTCGCCGCCTGTTTGCGCAGGCGAATCACGTTGGCCTTGCCGAAGACGAACGGCGTTTTTTCGTCAGTGACAATCGGCGTCGCTTCGCGCGCGAAGCGAATGTATTTCGGGCCGACGTGCTTCAGCAGCAGATAGTCGGTCGCCTTGCGGGTCTCGACCATGTCGCAGGGGACAACCACGCTCATGTTGGGGAGTCCACACATGGCGAACAGGTCTTCGAGCGCCTGGTGGGTAGCGCCGTCGGGGCCGACGCTGACTCCGCCGTGGGCTCCGGCAATCAGGACGTTGAAGTTGCCGTAGCAGATCGAGGTGCGGATCTGGTCGAGATTGCGTGCGGCGGCAAAGGTGGCGTACGTGCCGAAGACGGGGAGCTTCCCTTCTTTCGCTAGTCCGGCGGCAGCTGAAGTGGCGGACTGCTCGGCGATGCCCATGCTGATCCAGCGCGACTTGCGCTCGGGTTTATTCGCATAGAATTCGCTGATCGTAATGGAGCCGGAAATGTCGAGTCCGAAGCAGACGATGCGCGGATCGTCGCCATTGGCGGCGAGCGACTGGCCGAAACCGAGGCGGGTGGGCTTCATCTGGACTTTCATGTTTTCGGCGGCGTTCCACCAGTAGTTGCGTTGGAAGTGGGGCATCTTGGCATCGAGTTTGCGGTCAACCTCGGCTTGATATTGCCGGGCGCGGGCGAAGATTTGCTCGACGGGAATCTGGCCTTCTTCATCTATGCCGAGTTCCTTCAGGGCTTCGTCTAACTCGTCGCGGTTGGGCGCTCTGCCGTGCCATCCGGCAACGTTTTCCATGAAGCTGACGCCTTTGCCTTTGACGGTGTCGGCAATGATGACGGTGGGCTTGCCGGAGCCGGCTCTCGCTTTGGCATTCTCCAGCGCATCGACGACTTGCTTCATGTCGTGTCCGTTGATGGTGACAACTTCCCAGCCGAAGCTGCGATATTTATCTTCGAGCGGCTCGACGTTCATCACGTCTTTCACCCAGCCGTCGATCTGGAGGCGGTTGCGATCGATGATGCCAACCAGGTTGTCGAGCTTGAAGTGGCCGGCTTCCATGGCGGCTTCCCAGATCTGGCCTTCCTGCTGCTCGCCGTCTCCCATGATGCAGAAGACGTGGTGATTTTTCTTGTCCAATCTGGCGGCGAGAGCGATACCGACGGCGATGCTCAGACCCTGGCCTAGCGACCCGGTGGAGACTTCCACGCCCGGCAGTTTGAGCCAGTGTGGATGTCCCTGGTAGGGCGAATAGAGCTTGCGCAGGAGCGCGACGTCTTCTTTCGGGCAGAAGCCGGCGAAGGCTAGGCCTAGATAAAGACTGGGGGCTTTGTGGCCCGTCGACCAGATAATGCGATCGCGATCGGGCCAGTTGGGATTCTTGGGATCGTGGTCGGCGACGCGAAGGTAGAGCGCGGCGGTGATGTCCATGATGGAAAGCGTGCCGCCGGCGTGCCCGGACGTGGCTGCGCACAGGGCGGCGAGGTCGTAGCCGCGCATCAAGTTGGCCTGCTGTTTCAGTTCGTCAATGCTGTAGGAACGCAGAACTTCGCCGGTGGTCGAATTCTGAATAGACATGCGGTTGCTCCTTCGCTTACGCCGGGCGTTGGACGACAATCTAGGCAGGGCAGGAAACGGCGCATAGGCTTACAGGATGAGCGTAACCGGCACTGTCGCAGGGGTCAGTGAGCGGGGTCACAGGCGGGCGTGACCGGGGAACTCCGGCAAACCCGCGCTCCGCTAACTAGAAGCTGGGAAAGCTCATAGCGGCAGAGCGCTCGGGAAGCGGGCCTGAAAGTCGAGGAGACCGACCCATTCCGGTGTAATGGTGATTCGCACCATCTCCTGAATCATGGTATCTATTTGCTTGACCCAGGCCTTCCCCTGCTCGCTTCCGAAATAGCGTTCGGCAGCTAAGGCATATTCGGGAACGATGCCTTTCATGGTTTCAAGCCGCGCCGTACCGCGCACCAGCAGCACCTTGTGGGGAAAGGTGTTGTCATCAATCGTAAGGGCCACCTTGGGGTTCTTCTTGAGCGCCTTCAGCTTGGGCGCCTTTGGTGGCGTTGCCAGTACAAACTCGCGGTCATTCCAATGGAACCAGATGGGGACGACCCGGGGAGTGCCGTCGGTCCAGACATAGGCAAGACGCGCAGGAATTCTTGACTGCAATAACTCCCGCGAGGCTGGATGCTGCAAGAGTTGAAGATCTCCTTGCTTCACAGGCATGATGCACGCTCCATCATTAACACCACATAGGCCTAGCGCGCCGATTTGAAGATCGCGAACACCGCGCTTTGCGGGTCGGCGATCACCGACATGCGGCCTACTCCTTCTATGGCGGGTGGGCCACTTTAACGGGAAAGTCACTCTTGTCCAAATTAGGTTTTGAGCGGCGGGGGTAGAACTCTGCTACGGTTTGCGTTGCGAGACGTGAATCGTAGGGAGGGCCACCACCGCCGTGATACGAGTATCCAGCATTTTCAG
>JBEKYF010000110.1:0-11889 GCA_049511255.1 Terriglobales bacterium
GGGAACCCTTGGCTTCACCCTTCATCCCGGACAAAATCAGTTGCCAGTTGCCAGTACCCGGTTGCCAGTAAAATCCGACGTTCGCAACCCTGCGGCTTTGCTGGGTACTGGATACTGAGTACTGGGTACTTTACTCTTACACTCTCCGCCGTTTCGGCGGTCTGCAACCGTTATGCGGAATCGGCGTCGTGTCCTTAATGGAGCGCACTTCGATTCCCGCCGAGGCCAGCGCGCGCACTGCAGATTCGCGCCCCGATCCCGGACCGCTCACCCGCACATCCACCGTACGCACCCCATGATCGCGCGCCATGCTGGCGGCGTTCGATGCGGCCTGTTGCGCGGCAAACGGAGTCCCTTTGCGCGACCCGCGAAAACCGAGCGACCCCGAACTCTTCCACGCCAGCACATTGCCGGTCATATCCGAGATGGTCACGATGGTGTTATTGAAAGAGGCCTGCACATGCACCAGTCCGTGCGGAACGTGCTTGCGCTCCTTCTTTTTGAACTGCTTCTTCTTGCCTTTTTTCTCGGGCGCCGCGGCGGCGCCTGCTGTTGCTGCTGCTGGTTTTGCCATGTAGTAGGTCTCAGTTCTTAGGTCTTAGGTCTCAGGAAGGTCTCGGTTTCCCTGAGACCTGACACCTAAGACCTGACACCTGGTTCTTAAGCTTTTGCCGTCTTCTTCTTCTGCGCGACCGTGCCTTTGCGCGGACCTTTGCGGGTGCGAGCGTTGGTGTGCGTGCGCTGCCCGCGAACCGGCAGATTCCGGCGATGACGGAATCCGCGATACGACCCGATTTCGATGAGCCGCTTGATGTTCATCGAAACGTCTTTGCGCAGATCGCCTTCCACCGCGCCTTCCGCCTCGATGACCTGGCGAATGCGGTTGACCTCATCTTCCCCGAGGTCCTGCACTTTTTTCATCGGGTCCACTTTCGCCGCGTCCAGAATGCGCGCCGCGCGTGAATTGCCGATGCCGTAGATGTAAGTGAGCGCGATATTCGCGTGCTTGTTACGCGGAAGATCGACGCCTGCAATACGAGCCATAGATTTCCTGATCCTTCCTGCTAGCTTTCGGCCGCTACGAGCTTCTTCATCCTTGACGCTGCTTGTGTTTCGAGTTCTCGCAGATCACCCGCACTACTCCCTTGCGGTGGATGACCTTGCACTTGTCGCAAATCTTCTTAACCGATGCCCTAACCTTCATAAGTCCTCACGTAGCGACGGCCGCCCTCGGCCGTCAAGCGGAGCGAAGCTCCGCAGCTTATTTATACCGGTACACAATCCGACCGCGATTCAGATCGTATGGAGAAAGTTCGACCGCGACTTTGTCTCCCGGCAGTATTCGTATAAAGTTCTTCCGCATCTTGCCGGAAACGTGGGCCAGTACCTGGTGTTTGTTTTCGAGCTCCACCTTGAACATGGCATTGGGCAGCGGTTCGACCACCGTTGCCATCACCTCAATCGCGTCTTCTTTACTCATCGACTCCTTAAGAAGCTTTTAGCTGTTAGCTCTTGGCCTTTAGCTAAGAGCCAAGAGCTAATAGCTAATGGCCTTACTGGGTCAAAATCACCGGCCCTTTTCGAGTTACCGCCACGCAATGCTCAAAGTGCGCGCTGTAACTGCCGTCGAGCGTTACGGCCGTCCACTTGTCACTCAAAACCTTGGTCTCGGGACGCCCCGAATTCACCATCGGCTCAATCGCCAACACCATGCCTTCGGTCAACTCCGCTCCCTGACCCTTCTTGCCAAAGTTCGGAATCTGCGGCGCTTCATGCAGCTTTGTCCCGATGCCGTGTCCGACAAATTCCCGTACCACGCTGAACCCGTTCGCTTCCACCAGTTTCTGGATCGCCGATCCGACATGTCCTACCGTGTTGCCGATCTTCACTTGCTCGATGCCCTTGTACAGCGAAGCCTCGGTCACCTCGAGCAGCTTCTTCAACTCCGCAGTCAGTTCCTCGCCCACCGGCACCGTGATGGCCGCGTCTCCGTAATACCCGTCGTATACCACGCCGCAGTCGATGGAAACGATGTCTCCCGTTTTCAGCACCCGCTTTTCCGACGGGATCCCGTGCACGATCTCTTCATTGATCGAAGTGCACAGCACACAGGGATAGCCGTAATATCCCTTGAACGCCGGCGCGGCCCCGAGTTCCGCGATCAGTTTCTCTGCAGCCTTCTCCAGGTCCATCGTCGTAACGCCCGGCGCCACCACAGCTTTCAGGTGGTTCAGAACCTGGCGGACCATCTTCCCGCTCCGCCTCATCTTTTCGATCTCTTCCGGCGACTTGCGAATGATCCGGCCTTCTTCCAAACTCATAATTAATTCTAGTTTCGTTCCATTCCCAGGACAGTTGACCTCAGGGCCTAAAGCCGTGCCCTACCCAAAGCCAACTCTTGCAATCACTTCCTAACATCTGTCCATGCAATGACTGTCAATCACGCTGAAAATCTGCGCCGCAACCTCTTCCATCGGCCGATCCGCATTGATCGCCACCAGCCGCCGCTGCGCTCGGTAGTAATCCGTTACCCGCCTGGTCTGCGAGTCATAGGTGGCCAATCGTTCCAAAATGACTTCTTCGCGATCGTCGTTGCGGATCACCAGCTTGGATTCATCCACATCACACAACTCGTCGACGAGAGGTGGCTGAAAATGGATGTTATAGATCCGTCCACAGGTGGGACACGAACGACGCCCGGTAAGCCGTAGCAGTAATTGAGTATAGTCCACGAGCAACTGGATCACAACCGGCGGCGGACACTTCTCCGATTCTTCCGATTTTTCAAAGACCTCTTTTTCCAGGAATGCGTCGAGCCATCCTGCCTGGGCGGCTGTCCTTGGAAAGCCGTCCAGCACATATCCGTGTTGACAATCGGCTTCCCGCAGCCGGCTGGCCACGATGCCGTACAGCAACTCGTCGGGAACCAGTTCGCCTCGCGCCATGATCGCCTTGGCTTCAAGGCCGAGCTCGGTGCCGCGCCCCACGTGATCCCGTAAAAGATCACCGGTCGATATCTGTGGGACACCGTAACGGTCGACAATCTGTTTGGACTGTGTGCCCTTCCCGGCCCCGGGAGGCCCCAGAAGAATCACCGGTCCAATATTTCGCACGGCCATCGAAATGGCCCCTTTTTACTCGTATTTCCCGTCGCGGAAATACCGCCCTGCTCCGCGCCTGCAAAATCAGTTCCCAGTTCTCAGTATTGATTCCGGCGCTTCTCACTGAGAACTGAGAACCGAGAACTGAGAACTTTTTCTACCACGTGCGGCGTCCGCGAATCCGTCCGCTCTTCGGCGTGAAGCCATCGTAGTGCCGCATGATCAGCTGCGCCTCAATCTGCGTGACCGTGTCCATCGCCACCCCCACCACGATCAGCAGCGACGTTCCGCCAAAATAAAAATTCACTCCCAGGCCGTTCGTTATCCAGGTGGGCAGGCTCTCAAACATTCGACCCAGCAGCGGAAGGTGGTTCAGCTTGATGCCGGCAATCATCCACTCCGGAATCAGCGAAATCAAAATCAGGTAGAGCGCGCCCACCAGCGTGATCCGGGTTAGAACATCGTTGATGAAGTCCGAAGTCCGCTTCCCTGGCCGGATGCCGGGAATGAAACCTCCCCACTTCCGCATGTTGTCCGCGACCTCGTTCGGATTGAACACGATCGAGATATAGAAGTAGGCAAAGAAAACAATACCCAGGCAATAGAGCAGCGTGTATAGCGGCTCACCCCAGCGCATCGCGTCCAGGAGCGGGCCGACGACCTTGTTGTTGTGGAACGCCGCACCCATCATCTGCGGTAAAGCCAGAATCGAAGACGCGAAAATCACCGGCATCACGCCGCCGGCATTCACCCGCAACGGCAGGTGCGTGGATTGCCCGCCCATCACCTTGCGTCCGACCACGCGCTTGGCATACTGCACCGGAATCCGGCGCTCGCTGCGTTCCACAAAAACGATAAACGCCACCACCGCAATCATCAGCACCAGCAGTATCAGGATGGCCGGGGCCGTAAACACTCCCCAGGCCGAGGTGCTTGCCTTCTGGTACAGATCGGCGACGCCACGCGGCAGACCGACCACGATGCCCGCAAAAATCAGCAGCGACATGCCGTTCCCGATGCCCCGCTCGGTGATCTGCTCACCCAGCCACATGATGAAAGCGCTGCCCGTGGTCAGCGTCAGCATGGTCATCAGGATGAAACCTGGCCCGGGAGTGTTGACGAAATCGCCCGCTTTCTGCAGGCTGATGGCAATGCCGAACGACTGCACCGCGCTCAAAACCACCGTGAGATAACGCGTCCACTGGGTGATTTTCTTGCGGCCCATCTCGCCTTCTTTCTGCAGCTTGGCCAGCGGCTCATACACCACCGTCAGCAACTGCAGAATGATCGACGCCGTAATGTACGGCATGATGCCCAGCGCGAAAATCGTGAGCCGCCGCAGATTGCCGCCGCTGAACAGATCGACAAAGCCCAGCACCGAGCCCCGGTTCTGCTCGAAGAACGCCGCCAGCCGGTCGCCGTTGATTCCCGGCGTCGGGATGTGGCCGCCGATGCGATACACCGCCAGCAGGCCAAGCGTGAACAGCACGCGCTTGCGAAGGTCGGGAACCCGGAAGATATTCGCCAGCTTTTCGAGCATTACTGCAACACCTCAAACTTGCCGCCCGCCTTGGTGATTTTTTCCTGCGCCGACTTCGAAAACTTGTGCGCATGCACGGTAATCGCCGTTTTCAGCTCGCCATTGCCCAGGACTTTGACCGGTTGCTTGCCATTCACCATGCCCGCCTTCTTCAGCACCTCGGGCGTAATTTCGGTCTCGCCGAGCGCCGCCAGCCGGTCCAGGTTCACCACCGCATACTCCTCGCGGAAAATGTTCTTGAACCCGTGCTTCGGCACACGGCGGTGCAACGGCATCTGGCCGCCTTCAAATCCGCGCAACAGCCGCGAACCCGAACGGGACCGCTGTCCCTTGTGACCGCGCGTGGAAGTCTTGCCCATGCCGGACCCCATACCGCGTCCGACACGCTTCCGCTTCTCCGTTGCCTTCTTAGGTGCCCGTATCGTCGATAAATTCATGTCTTTCTCTCTGTAGGGACGCGGCTCGCCGCGTCTCTACAACTCAGCTTACGATCTCCACCAAGTGCGGGATCTTCTTCACCATGCCGCGGATCGCCGCCGTATCCGGCCGCTCAATCACCTGGTTCAGCCGGGTGAACCCCAGCCCCTTCACAACTTTCTTGTGTTTTACCGGAGTGCAGATCGCCGACCGCACCCACTTCAACTGAATCTTGCCGCTCGCCACCGATTTCGATGTCTTGGTTGTCATTTCACTTCCCTGACGAAAGATCGTCACAGCTCCTGCACCGACTTGCCCCGCAGCGCCGCGACTTCTTCCCTGTTCTTCAGCTTCTTCAGCGCGTCGAACGTCGCCTTGATCACGTTGTGCGGATTGTTCGTCCCAATCGATTTTGTCAGCACATTCTGAATGCCCGCCGACGTCATCACTGCCCGCACCGCTCCGCCCGCAATCACGCCCGTGCCTTCCGGCGCCGGCTTCAGCAAAACCATGCCCGAGCCAAAGCGTCCCAGCACCGTGTGCGGCACCGACGTTTGCGTCAGATTGATTCTCATCAGATTCTTCTTCGCCGCCTCGATCCCTTTGCGGATGGCCTGCGGAACTTCCTTCGCTTTACCGGATCCAAAACCAACCACCGCCGCCGAAGGATCGCCCACCACTACTAGCGCCGCGAACGACATGTTCTTGCCGCCCTTAACCACCTTCGTCACCCGGTTAATCGAGACCACCTGGTCTTTTAACTGGAACGAACCCGCATCGAGTTTCTTAGTAACTCTTGGCATTCGTAAGTCTCGTTTCCGTTTTGTAATTTTGTAATCGGGTAATTGTGTAATTTGAAAGTCGCCCAAATCTTCAAATTACAAAATTACCCAATTGCCAAATTACCAAATCAAAATTGCAATCCTGCTTCGCGCGCCGCATCCGCCACGGCTTTGACCCGGCCATGGTAAATGTAACCACCACGGTCGAACACCACCTTGGTGACGCCCTTCTGTTTGGCCAGTTCAGCAATCTTTTTCCCAACCATCTTCGCCGACGCCACGTTGCCGCCCGTCACGCGCGCACCCTTCCGGTCGTCCGCAGTCGAGGCCGCAACCAGCGTGACGCCTTTCAGGTCATCAATCAACTGCACGTAAATATGGTTCAGCGACCGGTACACATTCAGCCGCGGACGCTCCGGCGTACCCATCACTTTCTTCCGGATACGATCATGCACCCGCTGCCGCGTCTGATTCTTTGAAGCGATTCTCAGCATGTTAAAACCTCAGTCGTTGGTCGCTAGTCGTTGGTCGTTAGTCGTTAGTCAACCGCAATTTCGCGAACGACCGACGACCAACGACTGTCGACTATTACTTTGCTCCCGTCTTGCCAACCTTCTTCTTCAAGCGCTCGCCGGCGTAGCGCACGCCCTTGTTCTTATAGGGATCGGGCGGACGCAGCGACCGCATCTCCGCCGCCACCTGGCCAACTTTCTGCCGGTCGATCCCGTTCAGCGTCAGCTTGGTCAGTTTCGCATCCACTGTGCAATCGACGCCCGTCGGCAGCGGATACTCAATCGGGTGCGAGTACCCCAGACTGAATACCACCGTGCCCTTGCCTTTCATCTCGGCGCGGTAGCCGATGCCGACGATTTCCAGTTCCCTCGTCCAGCCCTTGGTTACGCCATCGACGGCGTTATTGACCAGCGCGCGCGCCAGCCCATGCACCGCCGAATGGGCGTCGTCCGGACGTATCGCCACCAGGTTGCCGTCCTTTTGCTCCATCGTGATGCCGGACGGAAGAGATGTATCCAGCTTGCCTTTCGGCCCCTGGACCATCACCGTGTTGCCTTCGATCTTGACCGTCACGCCCTTCGGGATCGCGATCGGCTTTTTTCCAATTCGTGACATAAGTTCAGCTCTTAGCCTTTGGCTCTTAGCTCTTGGCTTTTTGGCTGTTGCATCCCGCTTTAGCTAACAGCTAAAAGCTTAAGAGCCAACAGCTTGTTTTTTACCAAATCTCGCACAGCAATTCGCCGCCCAGGCCCTGCCGGCGCGCCTGCCGTCCCGTCATCACGCCCTTCGGCGTGGTCAGGATATTGATTCCCATCCCGCCCAGCACCCGCGGAATCTCGGTACGGCGCACATAGACGCGGCAGCCCGGACGCGACACGCGCGACAGGTTCGTAATCACCGCCTCATTGTTGTTGCCGTACTTCAAGTACACGCGCAGGACCTTGTGGCCCTCTTCTTCCGCTGGCTTGAAGTTCGCGATATAGCCCTCTTCCTTCAGGATGCGGGCAATCTCCGTCTTCAGCTTGGCAGCTGGAATATCCACTTTCTGGTGCCGCGCGCGGATCGCGTTGCGGATACGCGTCAGCATGTCTGCGACCGGATCGGTCAATCTCATCGTTTGCTTCTCCTCGAGCTGCCCGTTCGCTCCGCGTTCCGCGGAGAACCTGTCAGCAGCTTGCTTCTGTCGGTCGTTAGTCCCCAGTCGTCGTTAAGGAACCACTGACAACGGATAACTGACGACTGAAAACTGTTTCTTACCAGGACGACTTCGAAACTCCCGGGATCTCGCCCCGCAGCGCCAGTTGCCGGAAACACAGACGGCACAGGCCAAACTTCCGTAGATAGCCCCGCGGACGTCCGCAAATCTTGCAGCGGTTATGCTTGCGCGTCGAGAACTTCGGCTTCCTTGCGTCCTTCACTCGTTTTGCTGTAGTGGCCACTTAGCTTTTAGCTCCTGGCTGCTAGCTTCCAGCAACCCTGTTGTGTCCAATTCCGATTTAAACTTCTGCAATCTGACTTCTTACTTCTGACTTACGCCCTAAACGGCATCCCCAAATGCTTCAACAGCGAGCGCGCTTGATCGTCGCTCCGCGCCGTCGTCACAATGGTCACGTTCATGCCTTTCAGCTTGTCCACCTTCGCGTAATCAATCTCCGGGAAAATCAACTGATCGTGCAAGCCCAGCGTGTAATTGCCGCGCCCATCGAACGACTTCGTCGAGACTCCGCGGAAATCGCGCACCCGCGGCAGCACGATGCTCACCAACCGGTCAAAGAATTCGTACATGCGATCGCCGCGCAGCGTCACCATCGCCCCAATCGGCATGCCCTCGCGCACCTTGAACGCCGCGATCGACTTCTTCGCCCGCGTGACCACCGGCTTTTGTCCCGCAATCTGCCCCAGTTCATTCACCGCCGGGTCGATAAGTTTTGCGTTCTGGGTGGCTTCGCCCACGCCCATGTTCACGACGATCTTGTTTAGTCGCGGCACGGCCATCGGGTTCTTGAGTTCGAGTTCCTTCATCAGGGCCACGGAAACTTCCTTCTCAAACCGCGCCCGCAGCCGCGGCCGCTCTTTCGCCGCGTGCCGTGGAGCCTCCGGTCCAGCCTTCGCCTCAACCGGCGCGTGCCCCTTCTCGCCCTTGGGCGCTTTCGGCTTCTTCTGCTGCTCGCCTTTTTTTTGCTCGTCTGCCATTGTCGTTGCTGCCTTCTCCATCACGGTTTCGGAGTGTCGGCTCTTAGCTGTTAGCTCTTGGCCTTTAGCTTTTAGCTCGACGTGTACCGGTTCGTGATTCTCAGATTTTTCGCAACTGCGGTTCGCACTCCACCAAAAGCTAAGAGCCAATGGCTAAGAGCCAACAGCTATTTGTCCAGCGTCGTCCCGCACTTCTTACAGACTCTCACCTTGCGATCGCCACGCACTTCATGTCCGATCCGCACCGGACCGCACGTCGCGCACACCAGGGCCACGTTCGACAGAGGAATCGCCCGCTCCTGCTCGGCAATTCCACCCTTGATGTTGCGCTGCGGATTCGGCCGCACGTGCTTCTTCACCATCATCACGTGCTCCACCAGCACCTTGCTCTCGTCGGGAAGCACGCGCAACACGCGCCCTTCTTTTCCCGTATCCCGCCCGGTCATCACCTTCACGGTGTCATTCCGGCGAATATCCACTCGCTTGTGTTCGGTCGTAGTTGCTGTTCCCATAGCCAAATCCTTCTTTCCAACTTGTCATCCTGAGCGGAGCGAAGGACCTGCTTTTCGCTGCCCTCAAGCTACGACGCCCTAAAGTACTTCCGGCGCCAGCGACACAATCTTCAAAAACTTTTTCTCGCGCAGTTCACGCGCCACCGGACCGAATACGCGCGTGCCCACCGGCTCGCCGGTATCATTGATCAGCACCGCCGCATTCTGATCGAAGCGGATGTAAGTCCCGTCCCGCCGCCGGTGCTCTTTCCGCGTCCGCACGATGACCGCCTTCACCACTTTGCCCTTCTGCACCTGCCCATCCGGCGCAGCTTCCTTCACACTCGCCGTGATCACGTCGCCCAGACCCGCGTTCAGACCGGTTGAGCCGCCCAGCGGCAAAATCATCTGCAGCTTCCGCGCGCCGGAGTTATCGGCGACCTCGAGCATGGATCTCATCATTACGGCCATGTTCGTCTCCTTCTCCGCTGCTTAATTCTTAGCGGGCTTTCTTAACAAGCGTCTAGTGCTCAATGCCCGTACCGGCATCGATGTCAATCTCCGGCACCAGCGCCGTCCTCCGCACAATGTCCTTCAGCGTCCAGCGCTTCAGCTTCGACAACGGCCGCGACTCTTCAATCCGCACCGTGTCGCCGGGATGCGCTTCGTTGTTCTCATCGTGCGCGTAGAACTTCTTCCGGATCGAGATCACCCGCTTATACATCGGGTGCGCCTTCTTCCGCGTCACTTCGACCACGATCGTCTTCTGCATCTTGTTGGAGACGACCGTGCCGATCAGGATCTTGCGCCCCGAGTGTTTTTCGGCCTGGACTTTTTCGGCTTGAGCTTTTTCGGCTTGAACATCCCCGGCTTGGCTCGTGATTTCCGCCATCATTTCTTCTCCGTCTTGGTCTCCGTCTTGGTCTGCGTCTTGGTCTGCGTCTTATGTCCGGCCAGTTCCTGCTCGCGCAGCACGGTCTGGACGCGCGCAATATCCCGGCGCATCCCGCGAATCTTTTTCAGGCTCTCCGTCTGTCCCATATTCATCTGGAACTTCAGCTTGAAGAGTTGGTCCGCCAGATCCCGCTCCTGGTGCTTGAGCTCGACGTCGGTCAAGTTGCGAATCTTTTCTACCTTCATAAAATCGGCTCTCGGTTCTCAGCTGTCAGCTCTCAGTACGTCCCAGTTTCTTCGCGACCGGAGCCTCAGCTTTTAACTTCTGCAATCTGACTTCTTACTTCTGACTTCTGACTTCTCCTACAGCACTTCGCGCTTCACAAACGTTGTCCGCAGCGGAAGCTTGTGCGACGCCAGCCGCATTGCCTCTTTCGCGTCCGTGATCGAAACGCCTTCCATCTCAAACAAAATCTTTCCCGGCCGCACCACCGCAACCCAGTGATCGGGCGCGCCTTTGCCCTTGCCCATACGGGTTTCGGCCGGCTTCTTGGTCACCGGCTTATCCGGAAACAGCCGGATCCAGACCTTGCCGCCGCGCTTCACAAAACGCGTCATCGCCACCCGGCTCGCTTCGATCTGCCGGTCGGTGATCCAGCCCGGCTCCAGCACCTTCAACCCAAACTGACCGAAAGCCAGCGTGCTCCCGCGCCAGGCCTTCCCCGTCATGCGCCCGCGCTGCTGCTTGCGGTACTTAACTTTCTTCGGCATCAACATAGAATCAGTTCTCAGTTCTCAGCTGTCAGTTCTCAGGAAAAGAGATCCTTCGCTTCGCTCAGGATTTCGGCGCGCGGCTCAGTTCTTAGCCTGCCCTGAGCAACCGAGCACAGCGAGGTTGCCGAACGGACTTCTTACTTCCTAAAACGCTCCCGTCGTGCTCACATCCCGTGCCGGCGTTGCTTCCCGCTTCTTCGCCGGCAGAATCTCGCCTTTATAAACCCAGACCTTCACGCCAATCACTCCATAAGTCGTGCGCGCTTCGGTGAAGCCATAGTCAATATCGGCGCGCAGCGTGTGCAGCGGCAAACGCCCCTGCAGATACCACTCCGAACGCGCGATTTCATTGCCATTCAGCCGCCCGCTCACCCGCACCTTGATGCCCTTGCAACCGAAGCGCAGCGCCGAATCCACCGACTTACGCATCGCCCGCCGGAAACCCACGCGCTTCTCCAGTTGCAGCGCAATCGATTCCGACACCAGTTGCGCATCGAGCTCCGGCTTGTGCACTTCCTGAATATCGACGTGCACCTCGCGCGACGTGCGCTTCTGCAGGTCTTGCTTCAGCTTGTCGATTTCCGCGCCCTTGCGCCCGATGATGATTCCGGGACGCGCCGTCTTGATAATGATCCGCAGCTTATTGCCCGGACGCTCGATCTCGACCGAGCTCACACCCGCCGACTTGAGCTTTTCCTTCAGTTCGGTCTTGAGCTTATAGTCTTCGAGCAGCAGCTTGTCGTAATCCTTCTCGACAAACCAGCGCGATTTCCACGGCTTGGTGTAGCCGAGCCGGAATCCGTAAGGATGAACCTTCTGTCCCATAATGTATGTAACTCCTAAATCCTTCTTAGTCGCTGGTCGTTAGCAAAAGCAACCCAAACTCCCTGAACGACTAACGACTATCGACTATTTCTTCGCCGTCGCCTTCTTGCCGACCGCCTTCTTCTTCGCTGGCGCCTTAGCCTTGGCTTTCGCTCTCGGCTTTGCCGGAGCCGCAGACTTGGCCGTTTTCTCCCCCGCCGCCGTCGCCGTTCCTGTTCCTACCGGAACGCCGTTCCGGTTTCGCTCCGCCAGCACAATTTCAATATGCGCGATGCGCCGCACGTAATGGTAGGCGCGCCCCATCGGCGCCGGACGAATCCGCTTCATGCGCGGCCCATCGTTCGCCACCGCCTGCTTCA
>JBEKYF010000111.1:0-12933 GCA_049511255.1 Terriglobales bacterium
ATGCGCTTGCCATCGACTTGCGGCTGCGTTTCGACAAAACTGATGGCGTCCCAGAGTGTTTTCATCCACAGCGGAAAATTACGCAAGATCGTCTGCTTGTCGGCGGATTCGGTGCCGGTGCGGTCAAAGTAGTGAAGTAGGTACACAGCGAACCCCTGAGCCGCGAGCGTACTGGCGTAGAGATCCATGCCGGACACGCTGCCTCCAGCGCCGTAAAGCGCAATGACGGCAGGAAGAGGGCCGGCAGGCGTGTCGGGCAGGTAGGCATCGAGGCGGATGGACTTGCCGCCGCTTTGGAATGTTAGTTGCGATTGTGCGATTGGCGGCATCAGAGAGTTCGGATTACCGTCCGCCATCAATTGGGGCTGATCCCTGCAGGGCACCGGCTGCTGAATTGGTTACAGCATCACAAATCAAGTGCTTCGCCTTTATCGCTTCTGGAATAAAAGCTCCGACCGTAAGCGCAACGCCAAAGATGAACATTCCCCCAGGAATAATGGAAGACGCCGATCGGGTTGAAACTGCGCCGAACCCTACCATCCCGAGCCAAAAGATCATAAAGAGAGCCACGAGCGGATGGATAAACATTGTCACGCAAACTCGCGTACCGACACCATTCGGTGTGATATGGCCCCTGATCATCGGCAAGAACGAATTACGATAACGAATATCTCTTCGCAGCTCGAACGACTCATCCTGAACGGACCCGACGAACGGTACACTTACCGGATCACCTGACCACCACATTGTGCGAAGAGATTCCCGGAATTTAGGCTTGTCCCGCACTATTGCTCGAAGCCGTTCGGCGACAACATGCGGCGACGCATTCACGTCGATTTGAAAACGATAGAAAGGCATGCCTTCTGCTGTAACTGTAGCAGACTCGACTCCACTCACCGGCGCTCCTATGCGAGCTGGCTAGGTCGCCTCCGCAAGTTCTAGCAGAGATTCTTCATACGGGGCGCGGGCTATGCCTCGTTCGGTGATGATAGCCGCTACGTATTTTGCCGGCGTTACATCGAAGGCTGGGTTCTCGACCTGGACTCCGTCGGGCGCCATCTGCTTGCCGGCGATGTGCGTGACTTCTCTTGCGTTGCGCTGCTCGATGCGAATTTTGCTGCCGTTGGGCGTGGCGAGATCGACAGTTGAAATCGGCGCCGCGACGTAGAACGGGATGCCGTGCTCTTTGGCGAGGACGGCGACGGTGTAGGTGCCGATTTTATTGGCCACGTCTCCGTTGGCGGCGATGCGGTCGGCGCCGACGATGATGGCTCCAATTTTGCCTTGCTGCATCATGGCTCCCGCCATGTTGTCGGAGATGACGGTGGTGGGGATGCCGTCTTTCATCAGTTCCCAGGCAGTGAGGCGCGAGCCTTGCAGAAAGGGACGCGTCTCGTCGGCGTAGACGTGAATCTTTTTGCCTTGTTCGACAGCAGCGCGGATGACGCCGAGCGCCGTGCCGTAGCCGGCGGTGGCGAGCGCTCCGGCATTGCAGTGGGTTAGCACGCCTCCGCTCGATGGCATGAGCGCGGCGCCGTGGCGTCCCATGGCCTGGTTGGCTGCGATGTCTTCGGCGTGCATGCGCTGGGATTCTTCGATCAATGCCTGCTGGATCTGCGCGATGGGGCGAATGCGGAGGCTTTCAAATTTCTCCGTCATGCGACGAATCGCCCAGAAGAGGTTGACGGCGGTGGGGCGCGTCTGGCGGATGATTTCGCAGATCTGGTCGAAATCTTTTTTGAGATCCGCGCCATTCTCGGCTTTGGAATTCTTCACGCCGAGCGCAATGCCCATGGCAGCGGCAACGCCAATAGCGGGGGCTCCTCGGACAACCATGTTGCGGATCGCATCGGCGACCTGCTGGTGCGTGGTACAGGTTACATACACCTCTTCGGTGGGCAGCTTCGTCTGATCGATGAAGACTACGCCGCGGGAGGTCCATTCGAGGGTTTGGATCATGGGTCAGTTCTCAGTTCCCGGTTCTCAGTTCTCAGTGGGCATTTAGCACTTAGCAATTAGCCAAGACCGTGACACTACGCTTCAGGACCAGACTCTAAGTGCTAATTGCTAAATGCTGTTTTCGCACATCGGTTGCGGTGAAGATTGAGATGAATTTTGCGGGCGCGGCGGCTTTTTCTACGTTGGGACGGCCCTTCGCATCTTCGCGTTCGACCAGGCACATCGCGCCTACGACTTTGAAACCGAATTCTCGCGCCGCTTCGATGGCTTGCACGGTGGAAGATCCGGTGGTGCAAACGTCGTCCACGATCACCACGCGCGCGCCTTTTTCGCGGAAGCCTTCGATGCGCTGGCCCATGCCATGCTTCTTCTCGGCTTTGCGCACGAGAAAGCCGTGGAGAGTTCCGCTAGTGACAGCGACGGCCACGACGATGGGGTCGGCGCCCATGGTGAGTCCGCCAATGGCGTCGGCGTGCCAGCCTTGGCCGCGCATTTCATCGAGGAAAACTTGGCCGACTAATTGCGCGCCGCGAGCGTCGAGCGTAGTGGTACGGCAGTCGATGTAATAGTCGCTGGTGCCGCCGGAGGACAACTGAAACTCGCCCAGGCGAAATGATTTGCGGGCCAGCAATTTCAAGAGCTCTTGTCGTGCAGTTGACATGAATTTCTACGATAGCAGAAAAGCAGTTGTCAGTTCTCAGTCGTCAGTTGGCAGTGTTCCAGAGCTTGCCTTTACCTGAGAACTGACAACTAATAACTGAGATCTTTATTGATTGAGTTTCTCCAGATGCCGGAATCCGTCAGTGGCGACGAACATCGCTACAGTGATGGTTCCGTTGTAGGCCATGTGGATGAGGACGCTGGCGGCGACGGAATTTTGTTTCGCTCGCACCATTGTCAGGACGATGCCGACCAGCAAAATCACGAGCACCGGTCCCCACGCGAACCCCAGTTGCGCTCCGTGCAGCAGCGCGAAGCCTAGCGCGGTCAGGAAGACAGCGACCGGCAAACCCAGGCTGCGGGCGAGCACGGGATAAAGGAAGCCGCGGAAAAAAAGCTCTTCTACCAGGGGAGCGAGAGTGACGCTGAGAATACCGAGCGCCCAGGCTTCGGCGGGCGTGCGGAAAAAGCTGTCGATCGGCAGCTCTTTCGGCATCGGCAACAGATGGGCCAGACCTTGCAATGCGAGCGAAAGCGCGATGCCCGCCAACACGTAAACGGCAACATTGGAGGGCCAGTTCCAGTGGATGGCGGCGAGAAAATCGGGGCGACGGCGCTCGCGCGTAACGAGAATATACATGTAGGCGAGGATGAGAAGGTACGCTACGGATTGTCCGGCAACGACGACTAGCGGGACACGAGCGATTTCGCCGAGGGCCATATGCGGGTAAAACCACCAGCGGGCGATAAGCAGCACGGTAAACACACCGACGAAGAGCGCAACAATGCTGACGAATATGAGGCGGAGGACATCCCACCCATTCCACGCTGGATCGGCCGGCGCAGCGGAGACGAGTTCGGCGGGTTGGCCGTCAGGAAGGTGATAGCCCGAAAGCAGACCGTCGGCAGAAGCGGGCGCCGCATCAGCGGGCTTCACCGTTGGCGCTGGACTCTCCGGGAGGTCCTCAGGAGAAAAGTTCACGCGAGTTCTCCGGTACCCGTGGGTGCGAGCGCGCTTTTTGCTGAGCCATTTCTTGCTGAACCATTTGTGGCTGACCCATTGAAATACGCGGTTAGCGCCTGGCCAGTGTAGGATTTCTTCACGCGCGCGACTTGTTCAGGTGTGCCCTGGGCCACGATGCGGCCGCCTTCTTCTCCGCCTTCGGGGCCCAGATCGAGAATCCAGTCCGCGTTGCGAATGACGTCCAGGTTGTGTTCGATGATGATGACCGTGTTTCCGAGATCGGTGAGACGGTGCAGGACGTCGAGCAACTTGCGCACATCGTCGAAGTGCAGTCCGGTGGTCGGCTCATCCAGCAGATAAAGGGTCTTTCCGGTCTGGCGCTTGCCGAGTTCGCGGGCGAGCTTGATGCGCTGGGCTTCGCCGCCGGAAAGGGTGACGGCAGATTGACCAAGGTGAATGTATCCGAGGCCAACGTCAACCAGGGTTTGCAGCTTTTGCTTGACCTGCGGAATGTTTTCCAGAATCTGGAGCACGTCCGATACAGGCATTTCGAGCAGGTCGGCGATGGAATAGCCGTTGTAATGAACCGACAAAGTTTCGTGGTTGTAGCGGCGTCCGCCGCAGAGTTCGCACTGCACATAAACGTCGGGCAGGAAGTTCATTTCGATGCGGCGCTGGCCTCCGCCCTGGCACGCCTCGCAGCGTCCGCCCGAAACGTTGAAGGAGAAGCGTCCGGCTTTGTATCCGCGCTCGCGCGATTCGGGCAGCATGGCGTAGAGGTCGCGAACCGCCGCGAAGATGCCGGTGTAAGTTGCTGGATTCGAGCGCGGAGTGCGGCCGATGGGAGACTGGTCGATACGAATGACCTTGTCGATCAGTTCAGCGCCGGTGACGGCTTTGTGCGTGCCGGGTTCCTCGCGGGAACGATAGAGTTGCTTGGCGAGCGCGCGGTAGAGAATGTCGTTGACCAGAGTCGATTTGCCGGAGCCGGACACGCCGGTCACAACCGTCATCACGCCGAGCGGAAAAACGACGTCGAGATTCTTGAGGTTGTTCGCGCGCGCGCCGAGGACGGCGATGGCTTTCCCGTTCGGGCTGCGGCGCTGGGGAAGCATGGCGATCTGCTGGCGTCCGGCGATGTAGGCGCCGGTGAGGGAGGCGGGCGAGTTCATGATTTCGACGGGCGTTCCGCTGGCAACCAACTCGCCGCCATGACGACCGGCGCCGGGGCCGAGGTCGATGACATAGTCGGCGCGCCGGATGGTTTCTTCATCGTGCTCGACGACGAGGACGGTGTTGCCGAGGTCGCGCAAGTTTTCGAGCGCGGCGAGCAGATGACCGTTGTCGCGGTGGTGCAGGCCGATGGAAGGTTCGTCGAGTACGTAGAGGACGCCGCGCAGCTTGGATCCGATCTGGGTGGCGAGGCGGATGCGCTGGCCTTCTCCGCCGGAGAGTGTGGCAGCCGAGCGGCCGAGCGACAGGTAGCCGAGTCCAACGTCGTGCAGGAATTGCAGGCGTTCGATGATTTCGTGGGTGATGCGTCCGGCGATGGTCAGTTCTCTGCCGGTCAGTTTGATCGTGCGCGCGGCTTCCAGAGCACGCGCAATCGGGAGCCCGGTGAAATCGGCAATGGACATGCCGTTCACTTTCACTGCCAGGCTTTCCGGACGCAGACGCTTGCCGTGGCACACCGAACATTCGGTGGCCGACATGAAATCGAGCAGATAATCGCGATAGGTGTCGGAAGTGGAGGCTTCGAGATTCTGCTTGAGGTGGCCGAGAATCCCGAGAAAGCCGGTCTTGCCTCCGCGCTGCGGCTCGCCGTAGAGCAGCAGGTTCTGAATCTTGTCGGGAAATTTCTCGAAGGGCGTCGTCAAGTCGAGGCCGTAGGCTTGGGCAACCAACTGCAGGCCATGAATCAGGTTCTGCGACGACGAACCGGGGCCCAAGCCGCCATCGAGCAGCGGCTTCGACCAATCGACAATCACTTTGCCAGGATCTAAGTCATAGCGGCTTCCGAGTCCGTGGCACTCGGGACAGGCGCCATAGGAACTGTTGAACGAGAACGACCGCGGCTCAAGTTGCGGAACGCTGATGCCGCAGTCGGGGCAGGCGAGGCGCGCAGAATAAAGCGTTTCATCTCCGTTCACGACGGCGACCAGCACGAGACCGCCTCCGAGTTTCATGGCCAGTCCGACCGAGAGTTCTAAGCGGTGTTCGATTCCGGGCTTGACCAGCAGGCGATCCACGACGACTTCGATGGTGTGGTTCTTGCGCTTGTCGAGAGAGAGGTCGTCTTCAAGGTTCACCAGTTCGCCATCCACGCGGGCGCGGGAGAAACCGTGCTGGGCAAGTTTTTCCATTTCTTTTTTGAATTCGCCTTTGCGGCCCCGGACGATGGGCGCCATGATCATGACGCGGTCATCGGGTGTGAGCGCCATGACGCGCTGCACGATCTGCTCGGCAGACTGGCGGGTGATGGGCTTGCCGCAATTCGGGCAGTGGGGCACACCGATCGAAGAATAGAGCAGGCGCAGGTAATCGTAGATTTCGGTGATGGTGCCGACGGTCGAGCGCGGACTGCGGCTGGTGGTTTTCTGCTCGATGGAAATTGCCGGGCTGAGGCCGTCGATCGAGTCGACGTCAGGGCGCTCCATCTGGTCGAGAAACTGGCGGGCATAGGCGGAAAGCGTTTCGACGTAGCGCCGCTGGCCTTCGGCGTAAATCGTATCGAAAGCGAGCGAGGATTTGCCGGAGCCGCTCAGGCCCGTTATGACCGTCAAAGTATTGCGAGGAATCTCGACGTCGATATTCTTCAGGTTGTGCTGGCGCGCGCCGCGCACCGAAATCCGGGTGATGGCCATTTAACACAAAGCTATATGGACTTCCGTAACGTGGACGGTGCCCAAGAAATGTTGGAGAGTGGAGATACGCAGTCCGATTCCCGTATCTTAGTTGTTAACAACGGCGGGGGTCAAATGCGGATAGAGTAAATTATTTGCAGCCGCACGATTCACAGGGTGGCTGCCAGCAAGGGCCGGTAACGTGAGCGCGATTTTCGTAGCTTTCTTAATCAGCAGCACCGCAATCTTGAGTGTGATTCTGGGTGTATTCGGCGCCTATTGCGCGATTAGCGTTGTCTTGGCGGCTGTCAACTCCTCTCGACCGTCCAACGTCCTTGCGGCGTTGGTACCCCATCAAAGCCACGTAAGCGGCGACTAAGCGCGCCCGCACGCAATCTTTCCGTTGAGTCGTATGGAATAGTCCTTCCCCTGGACGCCCAGAAATACGGGGCTACTGCTGGGGCGGCTGCGGGGGAGGGATGACGGCGCCCGGCTGCTGCTGTCTTTGTCTTTGTAGCATGTCCAGAATCTGCTCGGGGGTTTTCGGCCCCGCGTTGGGCTGGTTTGGATCCGCTTGTTGCTGCTGGTTCTGGGCATTTGCGTCGGGCTGTGCGGGCTGGGCCTGATCGTCGGCGGCACTATCGTCATCATCTTTGCTATCGTCGGCTTCGGCATTCGCCGGTTGTCCGTTCCCCGGCTGCGGGGCGATGAGCTGCTGGTTAGACGGCTGAGGCTGGGGAACGCGGTTCGGAGGCGTCGCCCCCGGATTGCTCACGTTCGCGGCGGTCTGGGTCGCTCCCGACGACGATGGATTTGCCGTAAGGATTACGGTCGTAATAGCCGCGGGATCCGAGCTTGAACCCAGCATCACGTAATTGAACGAGGAGCCGTTGAGCAGTCCCACCAGAACATCCCGTGGCGTCCCGGGGCCGAGGTGCGTGACCACTCGCTCGTTTGCGCCGGCTGAGCCCGGAGGAATTTCGATCGAAGCACCCGTGAGCTTGCGCACGTCCCGCAGGATTTCGCCTAGAGTCGAATTTTGAGCCGAGATCGTCAGCAACCCGCCTTGATAGCTGACGTTCGCTGGCGTTGGCGGAATCTGGTCCATCGGCAACTGACTCAGCGGACCGCTCGGTAGCGGCGGGAGCACCGACGGCGCGGGCAGGACTTGCTTCTGGGACTTATGGGACTTGTGGTGCGGGGTGGTCGGCGCGGGAGCCTGGGCAGCAGTCTGAGCAAGAAGGGTCTGCGCAAGCAGGACTGAAGCTGCCAGCAAGATCCCCAAAGCCATCCATCTGCGTGTGCGCGGCATTAGAATTTCCCCGTCCCGCAAGCGGCTAAGGGTTCCGCAGCCACTGCGTCCTGCCCGGATTTTACCACCGCTCGTAGAACGCTGGAGGGCCTTATTTCTTGTGTATTGATTACGAACGAGCCATTGCAGGTACAGCCTTTGCAAGTATTTAGACTACCCTCGGCTCTGACAGCGCGTAAAATGCCAGCGGAGGCCTTCGCTTTGGGTATCGCTTCGGGGGTTCGTTCGGAATTCGCGCTCCGCAATCGACAGCGCGGCCGACGATGGCTGTGGCTTCTGCTGCTGGGAGCATCGGTCTACGTCCAGGCTCAGACCTGCCAGAGCGCTGCGGACATGGATGCCTCCGTGCGAACCGCGCTTGAAAACGCGGCGAAGCGCTATTTCGACATGTCGGCGCAGGGCGATGTGGCTGGCCTTAAGCAGAATTCCATTGCCTCCGTGGCCGCCAGCTTTGGCGGCATCGAAGCGGCGGTCAAAGAGAACCAGGCCGCGTTCGCCGGCGCAAAAGCAACGGTTCGGCCGCCCTTTTTGCTGGCCGCCGATGGCCCAGAACCGCTCGCACGCGCTGAATTTCTCTGCGGAGTATTTGGGAAGTCGGGCCAGACGAAGGACAGCGCGGTATTTGTCCTGAACAATCTGCCGCCCGGCAAGTACGGAGTAACTATTCTCGACGTAAACGGCGGCCAGGATCCGAGGACGCTGACTTTCGTCCTGCAGCAGGCAGGTGCCGACTGGAAACTGGCAGGTTTTTACGCGAGATCCTCGCAGGCCTCAGGACACGATGCCGCGTGGTTCACGCAGCGCGCTCGCGATTTCAAGGCTAAGGCTCAGAATCACAACGCCTGGTTGTACTACCGCGAGGCGATCGCCCTGTCCGCTCCCGTGGACTTCATGAGCACACTCGTCACCGACAAACTTTACGACGAGACCCAGGCAGCGCAACCCGCCGATGTGCCGACGAGCGGAAACACCGTGGATATGAGCGCGGGCGGCAAGATCTATCATTTGACCGAAATCTTTCTGCTGGCCGTCGGCGGCGATCTTGACGTGGTTGTAAAGTACCAGGCCGCCGACGTATCGAATACCGCGCGCACGTTTCAGGAAAATACGGCCTTGATCAAGGCCCTGGTGGTGAAGTTTCCCGAATTTCGCGGAGCTTTTGCCGGAGTGGTAGCGCGAGCCGTCGAACCCTCCGGCCGCGACTACGGTACGCTCGTGGCGATGAAGGACATCAAGTAAGAATCATTGCGTCATTGAGGCATTGAGGTATTGAATCATTGAAATCAGACGCTCACAGGGCATGACGGTGTTCAATGACTCAATGCCTCAATGATTCAATGTCCTCCGCGGTTGCCTTCCCGTCCCCGCGGGACTAGTATTTTTCAAGTTCATTTCACCGCAACGGACCTCTCTCACTCGATCTCGCTTAAGGAGGATGTATGGGCATTGCAATTTCCCCAATCCAGATTGACTCACGCGTCAGCGACTTCATCGGGAAGCCGCGCAAAATGCTGATCGACGGCAAGTGGTTGAATGCCGCCTCAGGCAAGACTTTCCCGACCTACAACCCGGCCACCGGCGATGTTCTGACGCAGGTAGCGGAAGGCGATCGGCAGGACATTGACGCCGCCGTGAAGGCCGCGCGCAAGGCGTTCGATAGCGGTCCCTGGTCGCGCCTGACTGCGTCCGAGCGTGGAAAGCTGGTGTGGAAACTGGCCAACCTGCTGGAAGAGCACATCGAAGAATTCGCGACGTTAGAAACACTGGACAATGGCAAGCCGCTCACCGTGGCGCGCGCCGCCGATGTTCCGCTCGCCGTCGAGATGTTCCGCTACATGGCGGGATGGGCGACCAAGCTCGAGGGCACAACCATTCCGCTCTCGGTGCCGTATACGCCCGGCGTAAACTACCACGCCTATACGCTCCGCGAGCCGGTCGGCGTCGTGGGGCAGATTATTCCGTGGAATTTCCCGCTGCTGATGGCGGCGTGGAAGCTGGCGCCCGCGCTGGCTTCGGGATGTACGGTCGTGTTGAAGCCGGCCGAGCAGACGCCGCTCTCCGCGCTGCGTCTGGGCGAGCTGATTATGGAAGCCGGATTTCCGGATGGCGTGGTCAACATCGTCCCGGGATACGGCGAGACGGCGGGCGCGGCTCTGGCGGCGCACGATCTGGTCGATAAAATTGCGTTTACCGGATCGACGGAAGTGGGCAAGCTGATTGTTCATGCGGCCACCGGAAATCTGAAGAAAGTTTCGCTCGAGCTTGGCGGCAAGTCGCCGAACGTTGTGTTCCAGGATGCGGATCTGGATGTGGCAATCGCCGGTTCCGCGAGTGCCATCTTCTTCAATCACGGACAATGCTGCTGCGCTGGTTCGCGTCTGTTTGTGGAGCGGCCAGTGTTTGATCGCGTGGTGGAAGGTGTGGCGGCGAAGGCCAAGAAGGTCCGGGTTGGATCGGGCATGGAACCGGACACGTCGATGGGACCGCTCGTCTCCGAGGAGCAGTTGCAGCGGGTGTGCAGCTACCTGGAGATTGGCTTGTCGGAAGGTGCGACCGCGCTGGCTGGCGGAAAGAAGCTGGGCGACAAGGGATATTTTGTCGAGCCGACCGTGCTGGTGAATACCAAAGACAACATGCGGGTGGTGCAGGAAGAAATTTTCGGGCCGGTGGTAGTGGCAACTCCATTCGACAATCCGGAAGAACTCATGCCACGCGCCAATGACACGGTATACGGCTTGGCGGCTGGCATCTGGACGAAGGACATTTCAAAAGCGCACCGGGTAGCGGCCGCGCTGCGCGCCGGAACGGTCTGGATCAATTGCTACAACATCTTCGACGCGGCGCTGCCCTTCGGCGGGTACAAGCAGTCGGGTTGGGGACGCGAGATGGGTAAAGACGTTCTCGGACTCTACACGCAGACCAAGTCGGTGTGCGTGCGGCTGTAGGCTAGTAGGCCCGTGGGGGGACGGGCGCGCTCGCGAGCCTGCCCTGAGCGAAGTCAAAGGGTCCAAGCCGAGCGCAGCCCGGTTATTGCCTTTTCCAGCTTGCAACAAAGGCCACGCTGCAGAATCAGCGCGGCCTTTTCCTTTTGCATCGTTTATGAGCTTGATGCTTACGCTGCTGCTTGTTGTTGGTAGGCAGGAACGAACGACTCGGCTACAAAGGTTTCCAACTTCGTTGGCGTCGTGTTGACTGCGGAACGAGGTTCCAGTGCGCGCATGTGTCCGGTGTTCAGCGCGCCTGCCATCTCCAGGATCAGGCCGGCAAAGTTGTCAGACATTCCCATCTGCACCATCGCGGCTCGAATCTGATCGTCGGGCGCATGGATGTACCCTAGATCGGGTTTACCTATGGCCTTGCCGATAATGGCGGCGGCTTCGGTGTAGTCGAGATCGCGCTGCCCTTGCAGCTCTTGCGTCTGCTTGCCCTGGAAGGCCAGCCGCAAGAGCGCGTCGGCGGCGGCT
Source organism: Terriglobales bacterium (assembly GCA_049511255.1). GTDB lineage: Bacteria > Acidobacteriota > Terriglobia > Terriglobales > Acidobacteriaceae > Acidiflorens. Next base: position 11,203 of record JBEKYF010000111.1, read on the forward strand.
GCTCCTATGTCGCGGGTGGCGATCATGGGGAGCTTTAGATTCGGACTGAGCGGTCCGATCACACTGCCAGCCATGCGAATGGCTCCCACTTGCGGCAGCGTATTTTCCATGAAGTATCCGGCGCGCAGGTGGAGTATGTTTGCGCCGTCGATCTGGTTGAGCTTCTGTTCAAGTTCGTGGACGCCGACCACCGGGCCAGTTCCGCTGGGCTTGTCGGCTCCGATACTGCTAAGCGAAACAACATTCTTGACTCCAGCGTTTCTTACTGCCGCGGCGATCGCGTTGCTGGCGCGGTCCTCGTAAGCGCGGACGTCGTCGCTGGAAGGGTTGGGTGGAATCATGACGTAGGCCGCATCGGCTTTGTGGAAGGCTTGGGTCAAAATGGTTGCGTCGAGGACATCGCCGATGAATATCTCCGCGCCTTGCGCCGCGAGAGGTTGCAAATGAGCCGCGTTTCTGCCGACGACACGAACCTTCTGCCCGGCGGCAAGAAGGTTCTTCGCCACTACGTGTCCGGTATTGCCGCTTGCTCCAAGAACGACGTGCATATTGGCCTCCATTCTCATTTTGGATTGGATGCTGCCGACTCCGGTTTGTTTATTCGGTAAGAGGTTGGAGGCGCGGGTGAGAATCGAAGTCGCTCAGCAAATTGACGATGCGTAAGTTATTGATTTTACAATGCTATAAATACACGAAAAACACACGTTGCAGGATTCGCTAGCACAAAATAGCACAATCTGACGGGTCAACCCCGCTATTTCGATCAACCTTCAAAGACAAACCCGCGTTATACTCTCCCCTTAAAGTGGTCTACTAGCCGGGTGACTATCGACTACGAAATTGACCGCGTTACGCACCTCGGGCAAAAACTGGAAGACCTCATCTACAACAAGGCCAAGGAAGGCAGGCGACTACTGCAAAGGCATCGTTTGCCTGGTGGTTAACAAATTCCACTCCCCGGCCTTCGCTCTTCTCCGCCCTCTGGTGGATGCACTTGTGCGGGCGCACATAGTTCCAGTCGGCTCGGAGGAGGACGTCGTGAAGATACGAAAGGACCGGTACAAGGTGAGCTATGAGAAGGACGGGGCTAAGATCGACAAAGCGCTCGGCATGAGCCCCATATTTGATAACTTCCTGAAGAAGTCGCAGAGCATGCTCCACAGCCTCACGCACTCAGGCACGGCTCAGCTAAAAAAGCGCTGGGACCAGGACTGGCTAGGCTCCGGCTTCTCCGACGAGGACATATTGGCGCTGCTCGGAGCCTGTTCCGTCGCGGCCTTCCTAATCACGATTCTCATCACGAGGCACTTCGGCCTAGAAGAGCAGAGGCAGACGGCAGAGTCCGCGTGGCTGGAGCACGGTCGCGGACGCTGGCCCATCGTTTCGCCGGAGGTATAACCGAAAAAATGCAGTCTGCGCACCCGCCAAGAGGAAGTTAATCATCCTTTCGGGCGAGGAAGGTTAGCGTCTTTTTGGAAGGAATTTCGCGTAAGACAAGTCTCACAAACTTGGACAAGCTGAAGTGCGCGGGAGTTACGGTGACCTTAATCTCCAGATCAAACGCCATTTTATTGACCTTCATGAATACGTCGTTGGTGCATGGTGGCCCTCACTCTTGTCCAAATTAGGTTTTGAGCGGCGGGGGTAGAACTCTGCTACGGTTTGCGTTGCGAGACGTGAATCGTAGGGAGGGCCACCACCGCCGTGATACGAGTATCCAGCATTTTCAGC
>JBEKYF010000112.1:0-11658 GCA_049511255.1 Terriglobales bacterium
GCCATCGGCCAAGCTTCTCCAGAGAAGCGAAACTTCAGTGGGCTGGATCTCGAGAAAAGAAATCTCGCCTCCGGTCGAGGCAGAACTTTTTTCTTGACATCCCTTTTTATAGAACTCATTGATCCTGCAACGGGGGTTTTGAGCGTAATCGCCTTCCATGAGAAAATATCGCGATTGGACTCATTATTGATGAGCACACAATGACTGAAGACCTCCTTGAACTGATCGGTGGACGTAGCACTATCAAGGCTGCTACGGAACTCTTCTATAGCAAAGTTTTGGAGGATGATAATCTGCGCCCTTTCTTTGAACGAGTAGACATGGCGCACCTCCGGTCCCGGCAGATTATGCTCATTTCCATGCTCCTCGGCGGACGAGTGTATACCGGCAAAGACATTCATGACGCCCATGCCCGGTCCAGAGATAACGGTCTAAAGGATGTGCACTTTGACCTGTTCCTGAAGCACTTTCGCGCAGCCCTGGGACAAGTGGGGGTGAAACCTGAAAATGCCGGGAAAGTCATGAAACGTCTGGAGAGCAAGCGAGCGGCCGTACTGGACAGATGAAATTCCTTTTGATTAGGGACGAGAAGTACTTTCTCGGCAGTAAGCCCCTTTAGATCGACGAAATCGGCAACTTGGTCCCTCTTCGTCAATTGGCGTAACATCGCGATTACACTCATTTGACGGTCGCCCGGGAAATTCTATCCGACGAGGGGGTTAACCTCTGCAATCTAACCTCTAACCTCTGACCTCCAGCAACCCTGTTTATAATCATTCCAATGACCTTCCAACAGCTCCTGCAGGGTGCCGAGGTCCTCTCTCAGAGCGGGAACCCGGCCGTTGCCGGGGTGGAATACGATTCCCGGCGAGTGCGCCCTGGAACTGTTTTTGTCGCCATGAAGGGTGAGACGAGCGACGGCAATCGGTTCATTGACCAAGCCATTGCTGCCGGAGCGGTTGCTATCGTCACCGACTCGCCGGCCGAAACGCCGCGGTCCAACGTTGGCGGCGTTGCCGGGGTTGCCTGGGCGCAAGTCGTGAACGGGCGCCGTGCGCTTGCCCGCCTGAGCGCAAATTTCTATAAGCGTCCTGCCGAGCGAATTGCGAATACTGGAATTACTGGCACGAACGGAAAAAGCACGAGCGCCTTCCTGATCGAATCCATATTCCAGGCGGCCGGGCGCAAGACCGCGCTGATTGGAACCATCGAATATCACGTGGCCGGGAAGATTCTTCCAGCTCCGCACACCACGCCGGAGGCGCTGGAGTTGAACCGACTCTTGTCGGAGGGCCTGGGCCTGGGAGTCACCGAGGCGGTGATGGAAGTGTCATCGCACGCGCTGGAACAGCAGCGTATTTTCGGGATTCCTTTTGATGTGGCCGTATTCACGAATCTCACGCGCGACCATCTCGATTACCACGGCACGATGGAAGATTACTTCCGCGCCAAGCAGGTGCTTTTCGAAGGCTGTGGCACGGACCCGCCGCGCGCGGCCGTTCTTAACACTGACGATGAATACGGGCGCGAGCTGTGGAAGCTTGCCAAAAAGAAGAGCGCGCTGGTGCTCTCTTATGGTCTAACCTCTGGCGGTCTGACCGCTGGCAACTGCGACTTTCGTGCCGAGTCGGTCGAAATCACACCGCGGGGAACCCGTTTTCAAATGGTGACGCCCTCGGGGAAGATCGCCATCTGGTCTGCGCTGATCGGCAATGTGAATGTGTACAACGTGCTCGCAGCTTCTGCCGCCGGATATGCGCGCGATTGTTCCACCGAGGCGATCGCAAAAGGAATCTTCGACCTCACTCGCGTTCCCGGCCGCTTCGAGCGCGTGGATTGCGGCCAGCCCTTCACGGTGGTCGTGGATTACGCGCACACGGACGACGCGCTCCGCAACCTCACCGCGCTGGCTCGCGATTTTGTTGCCCGCGCCGGCCTCAAAGGCAAGGTCATCACGCTTTTCGGCTGCGGCGGAGATCGCGATCGCGCCAAGCGCCCGCTGATGGGCGAGGCTGCGGGCAAGGGCAGCGACTTCGTCGTTCTCACTTCCGACAATCCGCGCTCCGAAGATCCGCTGGCCATCATGAACGATGCGCTGGTCGGGTTGCAGAAGTCGGAATTACAAAAGTCCGGCGCAAAATATGTGATGGAGCCTGACCGCCGCAAGGCCATCGCTTTCGCTTTGCAACAGGCAACTCCCGGCGACATCGTGCTGCTCGCGGGCAAGGGGCACGAAAAAGTGCAGATCACAAAGGACGGAACGATTCCGTTCGACGATGTGGACGTCGCGCGTGAGAATCTGATGGCGCTGGGCTACGACTGCAAGAGCACCGCGACGGCGGGGAAGACGGCATGAAACTTCCTCTCTGGCGCATCGCCGAATTCATTGGCGCTGGCGACGGTGCGGGTGGTCGATACTCCGGTACCTGGGGGACGGGCGAGGACGCCCGTCGCTCCACTGAAGCGCTCTGCAGCCAGGCGGCTCTTGGATATTCCATCGATTCGCGCACCGTGCAGCCTGGCGAACTTTTCTTTGCGGTCAAGGGCGAACGGCTTGACGGTCACGACTTCGTCGAGCAGGCACTGAGCCGAGGGGCGATTGCCGCGGTGGTTCGGAAGGATCAGGTGGCGCGCTATTCCAGTGCTGCCGGACTGCTTGCCGTTGACGACACGCTGGTCGCGCTGCAGACGCTGGCTACGGCGGTCCGAAAGATGTGGGGCAAGACTGCCATCGGCGTTACCGGCTCGATGGGTAAGACGACCACGAAAGAAGCGATGGCGCATTTGCTCGCGATCAAGTACCGCGTGCATCGCACCCAGGGAAATTTCAATAATCATTTTGGCCTGCCGCTGGGGCTGCTGACGCTTGAGCCGGAGTACGATCTCGCGGTGGTCGAGATGGGGATGTCCCACCCTGGCGAAATCGCTGCGCTGGCTCGCATCGCCCTGCCGAATCAAGCCGTGGTCACCAACGTTGCCCCGGTGCATCTGGAGAGCTTCGAGTCCATCGCCGGAATCGCGCGCGCGAAGTATGAACTGATCGAAGCTCTTCCATACGGCGGCACGGCGGTGTTGAATGCCGACGATGAATATGTCTGCCAGTTCGGCCGCGACTTCAAGGGCAAGGTCGTCATGTTTGGATTGAAGGCAACGGCAGGTGTTCTGGCGGATGTACGGGCGGAAAACATCGAGGTTCTTGGACCCGCCGGCACGCGCTTCGATCTCGTCAGCCGCGAAATGCGCCAGCCGGTGTGCAGTCCGTTGCTCGGCAGGCACAACGTTTACAACGTGCTTGCCGCGGCCGCGATTGCGCTTGAGCACGGCATCACGCCGTCAGAGATCGCGGCGGCTGTGCCGTCTCTTCAGGCCGCCGACAAGCGCGGACAGGTCGTCCAACTGGGGCACATTACCGTGCTGTACGATTGCTACAATTCAAGTCCGAAGGCGCTTATGGCTGCTGTGGATACTCTGGCTGCCATGCCTGCCCGCCGCCGGATTGTGGTTGCCGGTGAGATGCTGGAACTCGGCCCGACCGGCGAGCAACTGCATCGCGAGTGCGGGCGGTACATTGCGGGAAGCAAACTTGACTTCCTGCTCGGCGTGCGGGGCTTGGCGAAGCCGATGGTGGAAGCGGCCGGCGAAGCGGGGTTGGAAGCGGAATTCGTGGCAACGCCAGAAGAGGCCGGCGAGTGGCTGGCGCGCGAGACTCGCGAGGGAGATGTCGTATTGTTGAAAGCGTCGAGGGGCGTGAAACTCGAGAAAGCGCTGGAGAGGTGGAGACAGAAAAGCGGCATTCCCAACGTTCTTCCCAACGCCTTAGGCGCAGGGAGCTAGAGCTTGTCTGATAAACCGGTTTCAGATGGAACGGGCAGTTCCCTCAGGGGCTAAAGCCCTCGTCGTTATTGGCTCTGGGCGGCACGGCTGAAGCCGTGCCCTTTCAAAGCGCTTTATGAGATAGGTTGTAACTAACTGAGAGCTGATAACTGATAAACTGATGTTGGAGGCGGATTGCTCTACTGGCTGCTCTACCTGAAGCTCTACCATTACTTTCCACCGTTCCGCATTTTTCGTTACCTGACTTTCCGAACCGCCTTCGCCAGCCTTACCGCTCTTTTCACCGGCCTGATCGTTGGGCCGATCGTGATTCGGCGCCTGCGCGATTTCCAGATCGGGCAGTACATCCGCGAAGAGGGGCCGCAGGCTCATCAGAAAAAAGCGGGTACGCCGACCATGGGCGGTTTGCTGATCGCCATCGCCATCCTGGTGCCTACATTGCTTTGGGCGGACCTGAGCAATCCGTTCGTCTGGATCGCCGTATTTTCCACGGTGGCCTTCGGTGCGATCGGTTTTACCGACGACTACCTTAAAGTCGTTCATCACCGCAATCTCGGCCTTACCGCGCGCGCCAAGCTGGGCTATCAGGTCGCGGCCAGCATCCTGATTGCGGTCATGCTGATCGTTTTGCAGCACCGCGGAGAGTACTCTACCCGGCTGGTGGTCCCATTCTTCAAGCAGTTCCACCCGGACCTGGTAATCCAGAGATGGGCGGCTCATCCCCACCTCTGGCCGCTGGCCTTCCTGCCGTTCGTGGCCTTCGTTGTGCTTGTGATTGTCGGATCGAGCAACGCGGTGAATCTAACCGACGGCCTGGACGGGCTGGCCATCGGCTGTACGGTGATCGCGGCCGGAGCGCTCGCGGTGCTCACCTACCTCAGCGGCCACGCCACTTTTGCCACCTACCTCGAATTGCAGAAGATGCCGCAGATCGGCGAGCTCACTGTCTTTTGCGGAGCGATGGTCGGTTCCGCCATTGGATTTCTCTGGTACAACGCGCATCCGGCGGAAGTGTTTATGGGCGATGTCGGCTCGCTGGCGCTGGGCGGCGCGATCGGCACCGTAGCCGTCATGATCAAACAGGAGCTTTTGCTGCCGTTCATCGGCGGTATCTTTGTCATCGAGGCGCTTTCGGTGATCCTGCAGGTTGGTTCCTACAAGCTGCGCAAGAAGCGTATTTTCAAGATGGCGCCGATCCACCATCACTTCGAACTGCTGGGCTGGTCGGAGTCGAAGGTGATTGTGCGCTTCTGGATCGCGTCGCTGGTGTTTGCGCTGTTTGCGCTGACGACGCTGAAACTGAGATAGAACAGGCTTTTAGCTTTTAGCTTTTGGCTCTTGGCTAAAAGCTAAGGGCTAAGAGCCAAAAGCCGACGGCTTAGTTCAGCTTTCCTGCATGGTGAAATGAATCTGGTGAAATAAATCGATGGATCTTAACAACAAACGCGTGCTGGTTGTCGGTCTGGGCAAATCTGGGGTGGCCTCGGCGCTTTTTCTGAAGTCGCGCGGCGCACGCGTCACGGTGTCGGACTCCAAGCCTGAAGCCGAGCTTCGCGACGAAATTCTGCTTCTGCTGGAGCAGGGGATCACGGTCGAAACCGGTGGCCACGGCGACCGCACCTTCCGTGGGCAAGACCTGATCGTTGTCAGTCCGGGTGTGCCGGTCGATGCGCCGCAACTGGCGCAGGCGCGCAATCTGGGAGAGCCCGTAATTGGCGAAATCGAGCTTGCTGCGCAATTTCTGGCCGGTCCGATCGTAGCCATTACCGGAGCCAACGGCAAAACCACCACCACCTCGTTGGCCGGGGAGATTATTGCCGCCGGAAAATTCTCCTCCCTGGTTGGCGGTAACATCGGCACGCCGGCCATCAGTTTTGTGGATCAGGCCGGGCCCGCGACCTGGATCGTGCTTGAAATATCAAGCTTTCAGCTGGAAACGATCGTTGAATTTCGTCCTCGGATCGCGGTGATTCTGAACATCACGCCCGACCATCTCGATCGCCACAAGACTTTTGCGAATTACGTCGATGCCAAAGCGCGCGTCTTTCAGAACCAAGGTGCGGATGATTTCACCGTCCTCAACGCCGATGATCCCTCCGCTGCTGGATTATCGGATCGTACGCGCGCGCAGTTGTTCTGGTTCAGCCGAAAGAAGGAGATTGAAAAAGGAGCCTTTGTACGCGGCACGCACATCTATTTCCGCGACGGGCATAGCGAACGCGAGATCATGCCGCTGGCGGACGTGCCGCTGAGAGGCGCGCACAACCTGGAAAATGTGCTGGCGGGAATTTCTATCGGCGCCCTCGTCGGTTGCCAGCCCGAACAGATTCGGCTGGCCGTCCGAAACTTCAAAGCGGTCGAGCACCGGCTGGAGTTCGTGGCCAAGTTCGCAGGCGTGGATTACTACAACGACTCCAAGGCCACGAACGTAGATGCCACCATCAAGGCGCTGGAATCTTTCCCGGCAAATGTTCACCTTATTCTCGGGGGCAAGGATAAGGGCAGCGACTATACCGTGCTCCATGAGTTGCTGCGGCAGCGAGTGAAGCGCGTGTACACCATCGGGGCCGCGGCCGCCAAGATCGAATCGCAGATTCAGGACGCTGCCGAAATCGAACATGCGGAAACTCTGGAAAACGCTGTCCGACGCGCCAGCGAATCTGCTGTGCCGGGCGATGTCGTTCTTCTGGCTCCGGCTTGCGCCAGCTTTGATCAGTTCCAGAGCTACGAACATCGCGGGCGTGTGTTCAAAGAGGTTGTGCTCTCTTTGGCGATGTCGCGATCGACTTAGGAACTGGGGCGACGGGCGTCTTGCCCGCGCCGGCAGCTCTCCGGCCGGGCGGGGCGCCCGGCGCTCCACTGACTACTCTCTCTGGAACCAACTCAGTTATCCCTGCGCAAAATTCTTGGCCGAAACTGCTCTGCTTCTCCTTGTCTCCGTGGTGAAATGGACTTTCTATGGCCAAGCGGGTCAGCGTCGATCGCTGGATGTTTACTGTGACCACGATCCTGGTTTTTGTCGGACTGGTCATGATCTTCAGCGCCTCCGCGGTGATGGCCAAGGAGCGGTTCGGGTCGGCCTACGAATTCCTGCTGAAGCAACTGGTATGGGCGGTCGCGGGACTCGCCGTGATGGTGCTCGCTATGAAGGTGGACTACAAGCGCCTGCAACATCCGGCGCTGGTTTTCTCGCTTCTCGGCTTTACCACGCTTCTGCTGATCTCTGTTTTTTTTCTTGACCGCGCCCATGGCACGCACCGCTGGTTTCACGTGGGTCCGGTTTCGTTGCAGCCTTCGGAGCTGGCCAAGCCTGCGCTCATCCTGTTTCTGGCATGGTTTCTCGAAAACAAGACCAAGTCCATGGACGACTGGCGCAATACGCTGATCCCGGCTGCGGCGCCCACTGCGGTTTTTCTCGGACTGATTGTTTTTCAGCCGGACCTCGGCACGGCCATCGCCTGCGCGGGCATTACTGCTTGCGTACTGTTCGTCGCGGGCATGCGTCTGCGCTACTTTGGATACGCCTTCGCGGCCTCGCTGCTGCCGCTTTATTTCCTGATCTTTCACGTTTCGTACCGAAAAGACCGCATTCTCGCATTCCTCAACCCCTACGCCGACCCGAAGGGATTTGGCTTTCACATTATCCAGTCGCTGATTGCGGTCTCGACCGGCGGCGTTACCGGACTCGGGCTGATGGAAGGGAAACAGAAATTGTTTTATCTTCCCGAGCCGCACACGGATTTTATTTTTGCCGTCACCGCCGAAGAGTTGGGGCTGGTGGGAGCGCTTGCCGTCATTATTCTGTTTGCGATTTTCCTGTGGCGCGGCACGCGCGCTGCGCTGCGTACGAACGATCACTTCGGCCGGTTTCTCGCCGTTGGAATCACCAGCATGATCGTGCTGCAGGCTTTCATCAACATCAGCGTGGTACTGGGGCTGATGCCTACCAAAGGGATTCCGCTGCCGTTTGTTTCCTATGGAGGGTCGTCGCTGTTTGTGACCCTCATGTGCGTTGGCGTGCTGCTGAATATCACGAAGCAGGTGGAGTAGGGGAAGAACCCACTCATCTTAGCGCCCTTAGCTTTTGGCTCTTAGCTTTTGGCTTTTAGCTTTTAGCCTTTAGCTAAGAGCCAAGAGCCAAGAGCTAACAGCTAAGAGCAAAGAACGCGATGAGTGGGGCACCCGGCAGCGACTGTTTTGTTCCTTCTTCCTTGGCTGTTTGTTCCGAAGGGATTAATCTGTGGTCGAAGGCCCCGCCCTAGCTAAGCTTGGATAGGCTACCCTCATGAGAAGCGGTGGCGTGGCAACAGAGCCTTTCAAACATTTTATGGAGGAGACCTTATGAAGAGCGTTTGGTTGGGAGTAATTTTGCTTGCTGTGATTGCGTTGCCCGCTTTTGGGCAGAAGAAAGAACAGGAGCGCGTCGAGAATGCCGGGAGGGTAATGCAAGAAATTATGAATATTCCCGACAACATTCCGCAAGCTGTAATCGACAGGGCGGATTGTGTTGTCGTTTTGCCTTCCGTGGTCAAATTGGCCATCGGAATTGGCGGGAGTTACGGCCGGGGCGTGATGACCTGCCGCGGCGGCAAGGAGTTCCAGGGCTCTTGGGGTGCTCCAACCATGATGGCGCTCGAGGGCGGCAGCTTTGGCTTGCAGTTGGGCGGCCAGGCGACCGACTTCGTCTTGCTGCTGATGACTCCTCGATCCGCCGATAACATCCTCACCAGCAAGGTCAAGCTGGGAGGGGATGCCTCGGCTGCGGCCGGTCCAGTAGGACGGGACACCTCCGCCGAAACCGACGTAACACTGCGGGCCGAGATTCTCTCCTATTCTCGTGCTCGGGGACTGTTTGCCGGAATCTCTCTCGTCGGCTCGACCCTCCGTCCAGACAACGATGCCAACAGGCACCTGTACGGAAAAGAGGTGAACGCGAAGGACATTGTGTTCAAAGGCGGGGCGGCGCCTCCGTGCGCACATTTGTTGCTGGCTACGCTGGACAAGAAGTCTCCTAAGAACAAATCGAAGAACTAACGCGGCCTGGGTCCGCATTTCCAGCGCATACCGTAATCCGTGCCGAAACCAGATCGCCGGTAGTGGGTCAGTTTGAAAGACACGTTCCCTCAGCGGCTAAAGCCACTATTGATTTTGCGGCAGTTGCGGCACGGCTGAAGCCGTGCCCTTTCAAAACAAATTCAAACTGACCCGCTACCAGATCGCCCCGGCGGTTGACGAACTGGTTTATTGATCATTATTGTATGCTTCACTGTTTTCGTGGGGTTACACGCGGCCCGCCAAGGCGCTGGACGCCATCAATTTTCAATTTTCCGGCACTTTCCCGGAGGAATTCACATGTCGTTGCGCATCAATTCCGAAGCTCCCGATTTCACCGCCCAGACCACGCAAGGGACCATCCGCTTTCACGAATGGATCGGCGACGGCTGGGCCGTCCTGTTCTCCCATCCCAAGGATTTCACGCCGGTCTGCACCACGGAACTGGGTTACATGGCGGGACTGCAGCCGGAATTCGCGAAGCGCAACACGAAGATCATCGGGCTCAGCGTGGATCCGGTTGGCAGTCACAGCAAATGGGCCGCCGACATTGAAGAAACGCAGGGGCACAAAGTCACGTATCCCATGATCGGCGACCCGGAACTCAAGATCGCGAAACTCTATGACATGCTGCCCGAAAGCGCGGGCAGCTCCAGCGAAGGCCGCACCGCCGCGGATAACGCCACCGTGCGCACCGTGTTCGTCATTGGTCCCGACAAAAAGATCAAGCTGATGCTGATCTATCCCATGAGCAGCGGCCGCAATTTCGATGAAGTGCTGCGCGCGCTCGATTCCATTCAGCTCACGGCCAAGCACAACGTAGCGACACCCGTAAACTGGAAGCCCGGGAACGACGTCATCATTCCGACCTCGGTTTCCGATGAGCAGGCCAAGCAGAAATTCCCCGGCGGCTGGAAGACGCTGAGGCCCTACCTGCGAGTGGTCGCCCAACCGAAGTAATTGAGGTGGCTAGATACTTTCCGGGGGTCGAACGCTACATCAATTTCGCACGGGCGCTGCGCCTCCTCTGGACACAAGGAACTCGCCGCGCTTCCCCCGCGGATTGCCCGCGCTGGATGATGCCCATCCGGTCGCTGTCCACTGTAAAAGCGGTTACCGCAGCATGATCGCCTGCAGCCTGCTTGAGCGCGCCGGACACCGCAACCTGATCAACGTGGCGGGCGGCTTTGATGCCTGGCATGATGCGGGTCTGCCGGAAGATGATGGGAACTGGATGCGAGCATCATGGGCTAATCGCGTTGGAGTCGGGATCGTGCTTTTGACCGATTGTGGCGTCTGATCCCAAGCCTCACAGCAGCTGGGAATGCGGCTGCTCCACAGATCGAGAACAGAAGCAGGTACACATCTTTTAGGGAAATGCCGATGTTCTCAAAGGACCAACGAACCACGAAAGCGCCCGTGAGTCCGAGGAGAATGTTGGCCCCTGTCTCGAATCCGTCGTCCCCTGCTATCTTGCCACCGGCCCAACCGGCCAGCGCTGCGGCGAGTAACCAAATGGAATAGAACATCCCCAGCCTCGATAAACCATGTCACGCTAGTCGTGGAGAACTACATTGAGCAGCGAGCTATGGACTTGCAGCCCGCTCCCGCTATAGTCAACGAAGCCCAACTCTCTGAACCTATTCATGAAGAAACTGACCCGCGACCGGGTTGTGCCGATCATTTCCGCCAGCATAAAAGACTGCATCAGCGATATCCCCTTGCGCATAGATTCCTTGTTTCTTCGGAAGAAGCACAAATTTCCTACCCTCGCCGATGGTTGCGAGGAATGCACGGGGGTCAAAATCGCGTCTCTTCTTAGCCGCCGCACGGGGACCCATTAGTTTCCGCACGTTGCGGTAATATCACATTCCAATTTTGATGGTCAGTTGGGCATCACACATATGCAGAAGATTGCCGAGAAGGCCGGACGATCTATCGGAAAATGAGCCGCGTAAGCCATCACGCGGTATCGTGACGGGCATCACCGACGGTTGGTGACTTAGTTAATTGATTCCATGACAATGTCGGTTCTCCCATACGCAAGCAGAAGACGGATCGCCAAGATGCGCAGCTGATTCTGAGATTGTTGCTGGTCTGCGCAAGGTCAGTTAACTACGCGGCGGTCACAGAGAGCGCACGCCGCTGAATCTCTTGGTAAAGCTGCCAGAATTTCTGCACTTCAGCGTCGTTCAGCACTTCTCCCCGAGCCTGCGCGAGCAAGCGAGCCAGCGCCTGCTGCAGCTCCTCATCTGTGTAAGCGTCCAGGTCCGTCATGGGGTTTGTCATTTTCTCCCCTAGTTTCCCCGATTGCACTAATATCACATGCCGATTTTGATGGTCTGTTGGGCATCGCACATACGCAGAAGAGTTTTGTTCGTTCGCACGCCCGATTTCGGGGCCCCCTTATGAAATAGCGGAATCACTTTAGCTGTTGGTCACGTTTGGTGCGTCTTGAAGCGGTCAGTATTGCTCAGCATCAGGGTCGTATCCAGCATAGTGTTGATAGGTCTTCGAGAAGGGGTTCACCATGCCCGACCAGACTTCCTGTCTCGCACCCCATGACGGGCGAGTTCATTCCCAGCCTAGCGAGCGGACGAATACCGCAGGGAAGCAAGTCAGCAACAAAATACTTCTATCGATCTCCGATAGCGACTACAGCTCACTGCGTCCTCATCTCGAATACGTCAGCTTGCCAAACCATCTAGTCCTTCACGAGGCGGGTGAAAAGCTGGAATTTGCGTATTTCCCGAATCGAGGTTTGATTTCTCT
>JBEKYF010000113.1:0-20995 GCA_049511255.1 Terriglobales bacterium
TCAAAGAGATCGCGGGCAAAGTCTTGTGCCAGTTTGGCGTCGTAGAACATGACCGGCACGATCGGGGTATCCCCTTCCTTCAGATCGAAACCAGCCTCTTTGAGCAAGCCGCGCCAGTACCTGGCGTTCCACTCCAGCTTGTCGCGAGGATCAGTTGAGGCGCTGATCAGATCCAGTACCTTGAGCGCACCCGCCACGATCACCGGCGCCGCGGCGTTGGAAAACAGATAAGGACGTGCACGCTGGCGGCACATCTCCACCAATTCGCGACGCCCGCTGACGCACCCTCCGGAAGCGCCACCCAGCGCCTTTCCCAGCGTCGTAGTAATCACATCGATCTTGCCGAACACGCCGCAGTGCTCGTGCGTTCCACGTCCGGTTTTCCCCATGAAGCCGGTAGCGTGCGAGTCATCCACGAAAACCATGGCGTTGTACTTTTCGGCCAGCGCGACGATGTCGGCTAGCTTGGCGGTGTCGCCGTCCATCGAGAACACGCCGTCCGTGATCACCATGCGGGACCGCTTGTCCTGGTGTTCGTGCAGCTTCTCCTCCAGATGCCCCATGTCGGAATGCTTGTAGGTGTCCTGCATCGCCTTACACAGGCGCATTCCGTCCACGATCGAGGCGTGAACAAGCCGGTCGGCGATCATCACATCCTGTTCATTCAGGCAGGCCTCGAAGAATCCGGCATTCGCGTCCATGCAGGAGGGGAATAGCAGGGTATCCTCGGTGCCGAGGAACGCGGTCAGGCGATTCTCCAACTCCCGGTGGATGTCCTGCGTACCACAGATGAAGCGCACCGAGGACATGCCATACCCACGTGCGTCCAATCCTGCGTGCGCCGCGGCGATGACCTCGGGATGGCTGGAGAGTCCGAGGTAGTTGTTGGCGCAAATATTGATGCACTTCCTGATTGTCGAGCCAACCGGAAACTCCACCTCAATTTCCGACGACTGCGGCGAGTGGAGGAACCGCTCCTCTTTAAACAGGCCCGCGGCTTTGATTCCCTCAAGATCGGTCTGATAGCGGTGGCGAACTGTATCGACAAATGCCATGACGCGCCTCGCGTAATAGGATTTATTCAGTGCGGTGCCCAAGCCGGACTGGGTCCAGAATTGTGTCCGGCGGCGGGCACGCTCTAGCCCTTGATGACTGCAGCCTTCTGGAAACGTCGCACCAGCCCCACGATGCGCTCGACAGTGTCGAAAGCTTCCGGAGTAGCGCATTCGTCGGGAATGTCAATCGCGTACTTTTTCTCCAGGAAGCGAAGCAGAGATACCATGGAAAACGAATCCACAATGCCACCTGAAATCAGCGGCGTTGTCTCGGTGATGGCTCGCTCGTCTCCTTCTTCCAGGTATTCCCGTGTGATGTAATCGCGAACTACTTGGGTGATTTCGTCCATAACCGGCCTCTTCAGTCTTCCATGATGGTGGAAAGATCGCCCACGGGCTCATGGAACTCCTTGCACCGCAGAATGCGGCGCACGATCTTGCCGCTGCGTGTCTTGGGCAACGAGTCAACGAACTCGATTTCCTGGGGCATGGCCAGCGGCGACAGCCGCTTGCGAATATGGTTCATGATTTCCAGTTCAAGGTCATCGGATGGTTGAAAACCTTGCTTTACGGTCACGTACGCTTTCACAACTTCCATGTTGACGGGGTCAGGTTTAGCGACGGCGGCAGACTCGGCGACGGCCGGGCATCCCAGCAGAGCCGATTCAACTTCGAAGGGGCCGACCAGGTGCCCGCCGGTGTTGATGACGTCGTCATCGCGCCCCATGAACCAGAAATAGCCATCCGCGTCGATGGAGGCGCGATCGCCACACAGGTACCAGCCATTCCTGAATTTTGCCTGATATCCGGCGGCGTTGTTCCAATAGCCGCGAATCTGCGACGGCCAGCCTGGGCGCAGCGCAATCAGACCTGCCGCGGCGGCCCGATTCACCGGTTCGTAGGTCTTCGGATCGAGCACCGTTGCGGTGATTCCCGGAAACGGCTTGCCCATCGAGCCGGGCTTGATTTCCATCCCGGGAAAGTTCGTAATCACGATGCAGCCAGTTTCAGTCTGCCAGAACGTGTCGTGGAACGGTTTCCCGAAGACTTCTCTCGACCAGATCACGGCCTCGGGGTTCAGTGGTTCACCCACGCTGGCCAGATGGCGCAAGCTGGACAGATCATGCTTGCGGATGATTTCCGCTCCCTCCTTCATGAGCAGGCGGATGGCAGTCGGCGCCGAATACCAGACGGTAACGCGGTACTTCTCGATGAACTCGTACCATTTCTCGGCGTTGAAACCGGAGTCTAGAACTGCTTGTGTAATCCCGTTTGCCCAGGGACCGATGATGCCGTAGGACGTACCGGTTACCCAACCCGGGTCGGCATTGCACCAATAAATGTCGTCAGGCCGGAACTCGAGGACCCATTTCGCGGTGAGATACTGCGCAATGATCGAGTAGTGGACGTGCTGCGCACCCTTGGGCTGACCAGTGGTGCCAGAGGTATAGTGCAGAACCGACGGAGATTCGGCCTTCGTCGGGTAGATTGGGAAGTGCTCGACGGGTGGCGCTTGTTCCATCGAGAAGGCAGTCTCGCGTTCCTGGAGAGACGCCTGGGGCACATCCACCACGATGCAGAACCGTAAGTTCGGGAGCTGCTCCCGGATCTTGCGGAGCTTATGGAGATGTTTCTTCTGCGTGATGATCGCCGACGTCCCAGCGTCTTTGAGCCGCACGCAAAGAGATTCGTCACCAAAAGCCGAAAAGAGTGGTTGGGCTACCGCGCCCATCTTCAGAATGCCCAGAAATCCGATGTACAGCTCGGGTACCCGGTCCAGAAAGAGGCATACCCGCTCGCCGGGGAGAATTCCGAGGCTGGCAAGGAAATGGGCGATGGTGTTGGAGCCGACACGAAGATCGTTATATGTGAAGCGCTTCTGATTGCCCTGATAGTCTTCCCAAAGCAGCGCCAGCTTCTGTGCCAGTCCCAGGCGGCACAGGCGATCACTGCACATCCAACCAATGTTGATCACGTCACCCGGCCGATAGCCTAGCTCGCGCTCAGCAATCGCCCAGTCAAAATTCGTGTTGAGTTGCTCGTAGGAGGGCGGATCTCTCATGGGCTTGTCCCCTCCTGGTGTTCGTCCGGCACCTTTCAGGTTAACTACTAAGCCAGCCGCACACATGGAAAGGCAGCAATAGAGCAAACAAATCCGTTGTCAGCATATTCGTATTGCTTGTCGGTCGGCAGTGACCCCAATCAACCACTACTGTGATGTAGCGCACCCAGTCAGGATGTGAGCACTATAAAGCTCTCCACCACATCAGCCCCGTCTCAGACCGTGCCAATCGAGTTTTCACGCAGCTGCGGGATGCCGCTTATCTTCGGGCGGCGTTTCAATATCCTCCAGTTTCTGCATGCGATGCAGGAACACGTACGCGGCGAGCAAAGTAAGCATCAATAGCGACAGAATCATAACGAATAGCGCGAAAGCAGCCACATTTCGGATGGGACCTGTGATCTCACGCTCTTCCTGACTGGCCACAGCGATCCAGGGAAGGTTGGGGAAGGCGTCCTTCAATCCGGTATCGGCGAACCCGACGAGATATTTCTCGCCCTTGGAAAACGTGGTGAAAAGGTATCCGGTTTCGCGACCCCGCAGAGTCCCGAGTGAGTCGCGGATCGCGCTGTATTCCTCGGAGTGCATCCTCATTGACGGGGTTACGCCGGGTGCCTGGATCACGGTTCCATCGTCGCGCACCAGGAACAGTCGCCCGGTACGTCCGATCTGCTGCCGGTTCAGTTGCGCAAACAGGGGCGAGACATCGACCAGAGCAGTGACCGCGCCAATGAACCTGCCTGTGCCTTCCTGCAGAATGGGGTAGGCGATGCTTATGTAGTAAAGCCGGTTCTCTTCGTCATAGCGCAGATCGGCCACGTTGATTGCGCCCTGTCCCTGGGAATACAGCATCCCCCAATACCCGCGATCCATCTGAAAGTAGTGCACAGGCTTATCCGTTGCTGCGACGGTGGCGCCGCTGGCATCCGCAACCGTGACTTTCAGCAAGCCAGGATTGAGCTCCCGCATGCGACGCAGTTGGCGGGCTAAATCGGACGCGAGAATGTTTCTTGCCAAGGCATCGCCCTCCGAGTTGTTCCATTTCTGCTCGATGGCTGCGGCCTTGCTCAGAACGACGTCGTCGGAAAGGCGCTCGTATTGGTGGTTCGCGGCAAGGACTGCCTGCTCCAAACTTGGGTCGTTAGCGATCACGCTCACGTCCCTCACGCGCCCCGCGATGAATTGGGAGGTGAACTCAGCCGAGGTGCGTGTCACGGAGCGGATATTTTCGCCGGCCATCTGGCGAATCTGGCTGTCTCCTTGCAACGCCACATAGAAGCCGAACACGGTGAGCGGAACCAAAATCAAAATCAGACCGACAAGCACCCTTTGGAGAGAAGTACGTAGTTCCAGAGAATCGAGGGGCATGGGAACCTCCTCTACGGCGCGAGGGCCGTTGTGCATGGATCGCACCTGCATCGCTTGAGAGAGAGCGCGGAAGAGACAAGTGCGCATTTCAACAGTACGCGGTTCAAACCCCTCTGTCTGTGATTAAACGCACAGGCCGGTGCGCAGGCATCGGGAGGAGACAGGACATGACGACGGCACCCGGGCGCTAAGGCTTACGTGTACGGCTATATCCGAACCCTCTCACCTACAGCAAAGAGCACCCTTGTCAAGGGCGGAGTGAAAGTTCGTGCCGTTCGCGGCTAGCCCCTTACCGTGAGAACCGGGCAGGGCGCATCGCAGACGACTTCGTAGGCGATGTCCCACGGCACATGAGCCGCGGCTCGGGGAGCAGCTGTCTTATGCGCGCCCATGACGATTAAATCCGCTTTCTGTTCGGCAGCGGCGCGCAAAATGCCATCTGGCGGAAATTCAAAGCGCACCAGCAATGTGGGTTGGCACCAGGCGTTGGCATCCCGGGGAAGCAGCGACTGCAGATCATGCATGGCGACGACCCGCACCGAGTACTGGCTTTGCCCAGTCGGAGCCAGGGCCGCGAGATGGAGCAGAGTCAGGTATGAACGATTCTCCTCCGCCATGGAGAGCGCATAAGGCAGCGCTTGCAGCGAAGCAGGAGAAAAATCGGTGGCGAACAGAATGTGCTTGAAGCTTTCAAACTTCACGTCCGGGTGCGCGGCCTTCGGGCCAACCGTCAAAACCGGACAATCAGCCATGCGGAAGATCCGCTCTGCGGAGGATCCCAGGACCAACTTCTTGAGTCCTTGTCGTCCGTGAGTGCCGAGCACGAGAAAGTCAATGGCATGAAGCTTGATCATTTCGGCCAGGACTTCCCAGAGGTCACCGCCCTGCATCAGCACCTCATACTGGACCTGCCTCAACGCATCGCCGCGGGTGAATTCCTCCATTCTGCGGCGCGCCCCCGGCCAGTAGGGATCGATCTCGGTCGGCAAGTGAGCCATGGGAACACCCAAATGAGGTTCCGGCGGAACAGCGTGGCCCACGAATAACTTGGCTCCGTAGCAGCGGGCGAAGGCCAAGGCGTAGGGCAAGGCAGCGGCAGCGGCGGGGGAGAAATTGGTGGCAAAGAGGATGTTCTGAACCTGAATGCGAAGTCCGGTTTCAACTGGAGACATGGGACACCTCCTCGTAAGGCCTGCGGAGTGGAGGTCACCAGTTGCAGACGTAATCGTAGACACGCATAGTACCTCTGGCCCAAGCCTTCTCACCACAAATTCTAGTCCTTTCCGACGGCCCCGGATGCAAATACAAACAGATCTCCGTCCCGATTGCAGAAAGGCCGGCAACCACCCGCTTGGGCGTTCGTCGTGACCTCCGTCACGTTAGTTGATCAGAGTGGGATTAGCGAGCATCGCACATCAAAGCCGACTCGGATGCCAAATTCAGCAAAATTCATCCCTCAGACCAGTTCCTGAAGGACACGCTCCAGTATTTGCGGCATTCTCGCGGCCAGCGCGGGTGAAAGCTCAGGTTGCATGCGCGCTGAATCGATACAGATGGCAATCAGACTGAGGCGAGCCGTCTCGAAGGACGGTGAGACAATCCGAAGTAGGTGTATGACCTGAGTCAGAGAAAGATTGTGGACATGCCACTGTCGATCCTCCAAACTCCGCAGCCCATTTCCATCTCCGAAAACTGCCACGCTGCCCACTTGAGAGGGGTCGAGCAGGGCGTCGACGAGAGTGATCTGGCTCCGCCCCTCGATTCGGTCAGCGCAAGCGAGGAGATCTGTCCCGCACCAGAGTAGCTCCGTGTCCTCAGGCAGTCTCGGGTCACAGGCGAGCCGGTTAATAACGTGCCATCCGACTCCTTCATCACCCATGAGGCGATTGCCAAGACCAATGACCAGACGGGATTTCATGAGGGTCGTTCTGTGGCGACGGCGGAAGCAATCGGCAATCGAATCTTAAAGGTGCTACCTTTGCCGACCTCACTCTCCACGGAGATACTTCCACGATGCGAGGTGACGATTCCATAAGCAATGGACAAGCCGAGGCCCGTCCCCTGACCGCTTTCCTTGGTGGTGAAAAAGGGATCGAAGACCTGGTTAATCTTATCTGGGGGCACGCCACATCCCGTGTCCGAAATCAGGACTTCGACGGAATTGTCGGGCGTGCTGTGGCCGGTGGTAATCGTGATGGTGCCTCTCTCTTGCATGGCCTGAACGGCATTCATGAGGATGTTCATGAACACCTCCTCAAGCTCGGACTTGTCAGCCATGACGGGAGGAAGTTGCGGGTCGTAATTGATGGCCATGGTGATGTTCAGGAATTGCGCTTGTTTTGTAACGAGAGATAGCGTGTCTTGGAGGATCTTGTTGAGGTCGGCGAGTTCGGTGTTGACCTTGGAATGGCGGGAGAATTCCAGCAGGCCCTTGACGATATCACGGCAGCGCTGGGTCTGCTTGACGACCTCCTGGAGGCTTTCCCGGTTGGGATCATCCTCCTTGACGTCCTCGAGGGTGAGCGCGGTCAGCGCCAGGATGGCGCCCAGGGGATTGTTGATTTCATGGGCAACGCCCGCCGCCAGCATACCTAACGAAGCCAGCCTTTCCGACTGGGCAACCCTCGTCTGCATCGCGCCCAGTTCTTCGCTGCGCTGCTTGACCTTTTCCTCGAGAGTTCGTCCCCACTCCTCGAGGTCGCCCCGCATCTGCCGCAGGCTTTTCAGCATGGTGTTGAAGGAATCGGCCAGAAGGGCGATTTCACCATGCTGGGGACTCGACTGAACTTCCTGATCGAAGCGGCCCGCGGCGATGTTCCGGGTGGCAGCTACCATCTTGCCCACGGGGAGCATAATGTTGCCAATCTCGCGATAAGTTATTCCGATAATACAAATGAAGCCAACTGTGGCAATGCCGAAAAACGAGAGGATGACCCGGTTGCGTGTGGAAGTGTACGCCCTTTCCAAGCGCCCGACGGCGAGCATCCCAATGGTTCGTCCTTCGTAATTACTCAGGGGGGCATATCCGCTGACGTACCAATCCCCCGCCGCCAAAGTCCGCCCGCGAAAGATGCGGTCCTCTCCGAGAACACCCTCACGGATTTCTGCCCGGGACTGCGTGCCCACCCAAGGCGCGCTGCCGGCCCTTTTGAGGGTGGTCGAGACACGCATATCGTTCTGGAAGATCGTAACCACTCCAATATCCTGGTTATCCAATCGGTCTCCCTGAAATACCACCTCCCAGATGCCGTCCACGATTCCGGAATTCCGGTTCAAAAGGATGCCCCCATACAACGCGCCCAGGATTCTGCGGTTGGCTCCGATCACCGGGGCGCTGGCAATCATAACCAGGCCCGATGGTCCCGCCCTCTTGTCCAAGGGTTCGGCTCGGGCAGATTCCCCAGAAGGCAGGTAGGCGCTGGAGGCGAGAAGAGGATCCGCGTTGTGGAGCATCTCGGCAGACAGGATCTCTGTGGCTGCGGCTACCTTACCTGAAAGTGCCGCCCTGACGACACTAATCGAGGAAACGTCACCCATCGCACCCTGAGGTTCAGAGACCCGCAGAGATACGTGTCCCTCCGGGTCAGTGAGGGCGAGGAAATCAAAGTTGTTGTCTTTCCGGATCGAATCCAGATAGGCCAGGAGAGAGCTTTCATTCCCTGCTGCCAGGTGTTGTTGAATGACCGTTCCGGACGCAACGAGCTGAACCTTTTGCTCCACGGTCTCAAGCTTCTGGTCGTACAGCGAGCGAGCCAAAGCCAAGTCGTGGTCTACGGCGCGGTGGGCCTGCATCATGATCGCCGAACTCACGATCCACGAGCCCACCAGGGATGTGGCCAGCCCGCCGATTCCCAGAATGACCAGGTAGTCGGAGATCAGCTTCGCCTTGAGCGAGAGCCTCGGAAATGAGAAGTCAAGCCTCATGGCATTTCTCTAACGTGCCAAGGCTATTTTAGTTATGCTATCACGCAGGAAGCCTTGGTTCTAGATAGCCTGCCGGGCTCTTACCCATTAACCGATGCGCGTTTCTGAAGAAGGTGCACGGAGCACGAGATGCACGGATCGTAAGCCCGCGCGACCATTTCTAGCTTCTTCCTGAGAGCGGGTACATCCTTGCTCGCGCTTTGCTCGACGGTAGAGCGGAAGTGGTTTTCAATGCTGGCAACATTAAATGCTGTAGGGGTGATAACGTCCGCCGCGATGATTCGACCCTCGTCGTCGTAAATATAGCTGTGAACGAGCAGTCCTCGGGGCGCTTCGGTAACCCCCGTGCCGGTACCAGCTTTGGGGCGCACGGCGACACATCTTTCTTCTTTAATGCCATCGCGGAGCAGGCGGTCCACAGTCGCGAGTCCGGAATGTACATCATGAACCAATTCGACCGCTTGGGCCTTGTTGTTGTCCATAGGGTTGTCGCTGGGTAGCCGCAGTCCCAATTCGCCCATGGCCACTCGGGCGCGCTCCGTCAGTCCCTGCGTGTTGATAGAGAGTCGAGCCAGGGATCCCACCATGAACGGCTTACCGTTAAACGAACTGTGCTTGGCGTGCGAGCCCGGGACGGCCTTTTCATTGCTCAATGAGCGGTAGGCAGCGGCGGGCACGCTCTGCCGCTGCCCGTTCGAGGAGACGATGATTTCGTCACCCGCATAATAACCATGATTCTGGGGGGAGGAGAGCGCGGCGAAGACGGTGTCAGTATGGCAGAAGTCCGCGGCGGGCAAGGATGCCAATAGCTTTATAGTCGTCTCGCAATCCGCCACGCCCTGGATGAGGGCCTCGCGCAACGCCACCAGCGAGTCCACGCTGGGAAGTTTCCCGAACCCTCCTACAATCGCGTTGACCGGGTGCACGGCCCGACCACCGAGGGTTTCCTGGATGGAGTTCCCCAGTTTCTTCAAGCGCAGGCCTAGCTTCACCGCATCCAGATGGTCGGCGGCAAGCGCGGTCACACTGGGATAATCCAGATAGTCCGGCAAGGCCAGGCAGAAAAGATGCAGCGCATGGCTCTGGATGCTCTCGCCCCTGTACAAGAGATCCCGCAGCAACTCCGTCTGGGGGGTAACCTTGACTCCCAGAGCCTTTTCGGTGGCTTTGAGCGAGGTTAAGGAGTGAGCGACGGAACAGATCGAGCAAATCCTGGACAGTATCTGAGATATATCCTCGTAACTCCTGCCGCGTACCAGCCCTTCCAGGAGGCGCGCTCCTTCAAAAATGTCGAAGCGGAACGACGAGACGGCGCCGTCGTTCAACTCCACAGTGATCCCACCATGACCTTCGACCCGAGCCAGATGCTCGATCTGAATCTTTGTGCTCATGAGTGATCTCCTGATGTGGGCGCGAAGGTACGCAACTTGGCGGCTATCCTCTCGCGAGGGATGCCCTTTTCCCCAAACATGGCCAGCACGGAGGGGACGTTCGCCTCATCGACCGGGCCACGGCAACCCACGCAGGGGATACCCAGCCCTGGGCAGCGGGCGTCACATCCGGCCACCGTCAGCGGACCGCAGCAGACCTGCGACTTTTCGATGAGGAGGCAATTGTTCTCGAGCATCCTGCACTCCGTGCAAACGGGATACTCCGGGAAGATGGGCGGGTCACCGTTCAACAGGCTGGACACGGCCGACAGAAACTGTTCCTTTTCGATGGGGCAACCCGTGAGGTTCAGATCGACCTTGACCACTTCCCGCAGGGAACGCGGGGCCAGGCTGTCGTACTGGGCCCCCTGATTGCCGTAGATCTCCTCGAGAAGCTTCGCCCGGTTTGCCTCGGGGTTCAGAGCTGCGACTCCACCCCAGACTGCGCAGGTTCCAACCGCCATCAGCGTTTTCGAGCGCGCGCGAATCCGCTTGAGATTTTCTTCGTCGCGTTTGCTCAACACCGCGCCTTCCACCAGCGCCAGGTCGAGTTCACAACTTTCATCATTCTCAGATGACGCCATGAGGAAATCCCGGATATCGAGGGCATTCACCAGATCCAGGAGTTGGTCTTCGCAATTGAGAATGACAAGTTGATCCCCCGCGCAGCCGGTGAGACCGAATAATCCGACGGTGGTTTTGCTCATTAGATCATCTCCGGAAGATTGATCGCATCCCAATACGTAAAAATGGGGCCGTGCAAGCACGTATATTTGTAACCGACCGCGCAATGCCCGCACTTTCCCACCCCACACTTCATTCGCCGTTCGAGGGACATCAGGATGCGGTCCTTGGGAAAACCGAGAGCCAGCAGGCGCTCCAGAATGAATTTGTAAACCACCGGCGGACCGCACACCGCGGCGTAGGTCCGGGCCGGATCAATCTCCGCATGGTCAAACAGCTTCGGCAATAGCCCAACGTAGTTCTTCCAGGTTCCCGTCGGGTCCCTGTCCACGGTCAGCAGGCACGTCATGTCCTTACGATCCACGAGCGAGACGAGTTCTTCCCGGAAGAGCATTTCTCCGGGGGTTTTGCTGCCGTACATCAGGGTGATCCGGTTGAATTTATCCCGGTTGTCGAGGGCGTACCACAGGAGCGAGCGCAGGGGCGCCATCCCCAGGCCACCCGCGGCAAGCAGCAGGTCGCTGCCCGTGACCTCTTGGACGGGAAAGCCATTCCCGTAAGGGCCGCGGATCCCCACCACGTCGTTGGTATGCATGCGGTAGAGAGCCTTCGTCACGCGCCCCGCTCGACGCACGCACAATTCCAGAATTCCCGGCCGAGTGGGCGAGGAGGAAATGGAGATGGGCGCCTCGCCGGTGCCGGGCACACTCAGCATCACGAATTGGCCGGGCTGATGCCGTGCCAGGTGCGGCTGATAAGGATTCCGATTGAGCACGGTGTCATAACTAGGAACTCTATCGACAAGGGGCATTTTGGACTCCCCGCAGTTTATTGATAACTTCGGTTATATCGATCTTCACCGGGCACACGCTGATGCAGCGCCCGCAGCCGACACAGCTTGGCCGGCCGTATTCGGCCACGAACCCTCGCTGTTTGTGGTAAAAGCGATACTTGATGCGGCTGGCCCGGCTTTTCCGGAAGTTCTCTCCGCCAGCCACCAAGGCGTGGGTGGCAAACAGACAGGAATCCCAAGAGCGATTGCGTCTTCCCTCACGGGAGCCCAACTGCGTGTCATCCACTACGTCGTAGCAGTAACATGTCGGACAAACCATGCTGCAGCTTCCACAGGACAAACATTTGTCTCCCAACTCATCCCAGATCTCGCTCCGGTACTCCATCTCGAAGATTTCCGGAAGGTCGCGAATCTCAATGTCAAGCTTGAAACCCTGACGCTTACTGCTCGAACGACGCTTGTATTCGTCGATGTCCTCCGGACTTACATCCTGGAACAGAGGCCCGGTAGCCAGGACCATGTCGTCGCCTAAAGCGGTCCCCACAAAGGTCAGGTAATGATCCCCCAGTTCGCCCAGGAAGAGGTCGAAGCCGTGGTCAACGAAATCAGCGCGCATGGACCGGCAGAAACAATGCTCGTCCGGCCAGCAGTCGATCCCGATAATCGCGACGTTCTTCCTGCGCGCCTGGTAGTAAGGGTCGTCGTATTTTCCGGAAAAAACCTGGTCGAGGATGTTGAGGGCATAGATGTCGCAGGCGTGCACGCCAAAAAGAATGGCCCGTTTGTCCAACCCCTCGGTGCAGGGAAGGTAGCCCTCACCCTCCCGAAACTGGAAAAGCGTCTCTCGCGGAGGGAAAAAGTACTTTTTGGGTGGCAGGATCGTCCGCGGGTAGTCGAGGCGAGCCTCTGACCACCTGCTGAGCCGCTTGAATACGTACTTGCCATCCTGCTCGACGGGCGCATGCACTTCCCCGAACTGCTGGACGACCGAAGCAAAAAAATCGAGCTTGTCTTTGGGCAGTTTCCGAATCTTCACGTTTCCGCCTTTCTTCCGACCGGAGTTTCAGGGTTCCGGTGATGCTCTTCCATGCGGCGCTGGACTTTCTCGAGCAGATCCGGCATGTTCACCGGCTTGGGCAAAAACTCGTCATGCGCAAGCCAACTGCTGTTCGGAGGGATTCCAAAATCCGTGACCTTCGAGTACAGAGAACTCAGGATGAAGATGGGCACGGTCTTCAGCTCGACGGTCCGGCGAATTTCCTGGACGGTAAAAAATCCCTCCGTCCTTTCGTTCATGATGATGTCCATAATGATGAGGTCCGGACGCTGCATCTTCGCCACCTTCAATCCTTCTCTGCCGTCGTGTGCTTTCAGGACTACGTAATTGTGTGCTTCCAAAAACGCCGACAGGGCCTCGACAAAGTCACGATCGTCGTCCACAATTAGTATCTTTTCTGCTTCTGAGGTCATCCTGAACTCCCCTTTTTTCCTTCCTCTTCCGCCTGCGCGCGATATTCCAGCAAGCGCACGCGGAAGGTGGATCCGACGTTGACCTCGCTGTCAACGCTAATGCTTCCTCCCATTTCTGAGACAAGTCTTCGGCAGATGGAGAGCCCTAGACCGGTGCCGGGAGTCTTCTTGTTCCCCTCCCCTTCTATGCGAAAGAACTCCTCGAAGAGGAGGGCACGATACTTTTCAGGAATTCCCACGCCTGTGTCGGCCACCGCAATCGCAACTTCGCCGCCCAAGGCCTCGGCGGAGACAGTGACCTTGCCACCTAGCTTGTTGTACTTGATGGCATTCACGATCAAGTTGTCGAAGAGTACGCTCAGACAGTTTCGATCACCCCTCACAAAGTAAGTGTTTTCGGGTATCCGGCTTTCGAGAGAAACGCGGTTCGTAGCGGCCATTTCTCCGTATGTCCCCAGGATGTCGGCAATGATCCGCTGGAGATCGACTTTGACCCACTGTCGGGAAAAGGATTCCCCTTCGATCCTGGCCAAGCTAAGCCAATCCTTGATGAGCGCCTGCAACTCATCGGTCCTTTTGAGGCAGCGGTCGAGCCACTCCTGCCGCTTCGCCGTGGCGCTCTCCGTGTTATCGAGGTGTTTCAGAACATCCAAATACTGGTGGACCGCCACCAGAGGGGTCTGCAGTTGGTGGGAGACAAAGGTAATAAAGCGTCGCTTGAGGAGCGCACGCTCCATTTCGCCTCGCCGCATCTCCAGCGAGAGCCGGTGATGTTCCAACCCGCGGTTAACGATCAACCGCAGCTCGTCTGGAGAGAACGGCTTGGGGAGGAAGTCATAGGCGCCGCATTTCATTGCGCCCACGGCGGTATCGATCGTCGGGTACCCCGTAATGACCACGAGCACGATTTCCGGGCGCGCCTCGTGGATCCGGGTAACGACCTCCATCCCGCTGACACCTGGCATCTTGAGGTCAACCAGGACTAGACTGGGCATCAACTTCGTCACACCTTCCAGCCCCTGGCCTCCATCCTCGAATGCTTCGACCCGAAATCCCATTTTGGACAGGATCTTCCGGCAAGACAGCCGCATGGCGTAATCATCGTCGATGACGACGATTGTCTCCTGCTCAGCCGATTCGCTCATGCTCTTCTCCGACCCGGGTTGGGTGAGAACAGTATCGAGGATCAGTACTATGCTTCCCTATGCGAGGGGCAATGCGCCGCAGCCCTTTGCACAACCTCCAGAAATTTGGGGATGTCGAGTGGCTTGGTTAGGTAGAAGTCAGGGCGGATCATGTCGAGCTCGCCGGCCATTGGAAATCGTTCATCCGGGGTTAAATCAATGGAAGAAACCATTACAATCGGAATATTCCGATAGTCTGCGTACGCATCCTGGTACTTAATCGCCTGGTTGACTCCATACCCTTCCGTGTCGCATTCCATCATTATGTCGAGGACGATGATATCGGGCCTTTGCTCAACCACCTTGCGCAAGCCTTCTCTTCCGGAATCCGCCTCGAGCACCACATAACCCTGGCTCTCAAGAAGAGATCTGGCCGATGCTCTGTAGTCTTGATCATCGTCGATTATGAGTATCTTCAGGCTGTCGGACATGCTCGCCTCCTCCACCGAGAGTCTGGTTGGGAAATCGGCTCGGTTTGGTTAGTTGTCCTGAGCGGAGTGGGTATTGTGTGCGGAGGCTTCATTGTGGTGTCCTCCTTATAACTATAAGTAATGGATGACGGCCTGAAATCGCCGCCAGTGTGAACTCGTTCTCGGAGCACTACTGAAATCACCCTGCCGTCTCCGGTGAGATGCAATGTCATTGTTGACGAGCAGCAGTGGCACAGTCAGAAATGCTCCGCCAATCGTGACGTTGGACAACCTGAACGTCAAATCATTTTCAAGACGAAAGAGCCTGCCCTCTTTGAGAGGGCGGAACGAGAGGGGACACGAGGGATTGTTAGACTTGGCGACCATAACAGCACCCATCGCCGGTACTCCAACTCTAAATTTACTCCCCATTCCACAGCGATACGATGACGCAGGTCACACATCAACGTGACGGGATGAGATGTCGTTGTTATGGTCGATGCCTCAGTCGAATGCCGATTAACCAGCATGGCACACTGAGAACAAACGGTTGCCCGCAAGATGCTTGCCTGTGCGACCATGGATCGTAGACCTTGCGACTTGGCGGGACTTCTTAAGGGTAGTTCGAAAGGGTTTTCGCCAGCACCCCTGCAACTATATCCTTTACTAACCAAGGCTTGGTTGCCCAAATTAGAGTGTCCACCAGAGCCTTTTAAGAACGTTCCGACAGTACTTAGCGCGTTTCGACGGGCCGTGATGTGACTGCAAACGGGCCTTCAGTCCCGATTGCAGAAGGCCGACCAGTCACCACTTGGCCGTCCGTCGTGACCTCCGTCACTGCGGAGGGAAGGTGCCGGGGTCTATGAATGTGAGTGGACTATGGCTGAAGCCGGGGGATCCCCATGCTGATCGCATCTGAATTGAAACCGGGAATGTTCCTGCGCATCGAGGGGGAAATCTACAAAGTTCTCGAGGCGGAATCGAAGGCTGGGTCTGCCAAGTTGGGCGGAGTGGTGAAGAGCAAGTTGTGCAATGTCACAAGTGGCCGGATGTGGGAACCGCACTTTCGGCTACAGGAGCGGCTGGAAGACCTGGAAGTTGAGCGGCACATAATGGAGTTTCTGTTTGACGACGGGGAAACCTGTACTTTTATGGATCCCCACACCTTTGAGCAGATTGCAGTGCCACGCGCAATCTTGGGACCGGCATTCGCATTCCTCCAGTCTGGAATGGAATTGCCGGTGGAGTTTTTTGAGGGCCGGGTCCTCAGTGTCGTATTCCCGGACATAGTCGAGGCCCGAGTGACCAACACAGCGCCACCGACTCACTCACAACAGGATAGCGCCTGGAAAGACGCAACCCTTGACAGTGGCCTTTGTATTCGTGTGCCTTTATTTATCGCTCCTGGGGAAATCGTGCGGGTGGATGTCAGGGACGGTCGCTACGTAGAGCGCGCTCGACTCGAGCGCAAACGGACTGCGTAGCAGCCTACAGCGCCACGCCTGCCTGAAGTCAGCCAAATGGCGGCGTCCGGGATTCCTTCCGGGGGACCCGACTGCCACGCGAGAAAACGCGGCCGAAGAGCTACTAAAAGATTCGGGAACCAGCGCCACGGGAAGACAAATGCTGGAGCACCCCACTGCCGTCAATCGAAGGAACTTCCAACCGGCATATCTCGAGCTGTGGCAATCCGGGGAGTTGGCGCGTCGCGTCCAGCTTGGCTTAGAGAAGCTGGCCGACTGCGTCCTGTGCCCGCGCAACTGCCACGTGAACCGCATCGAGAACAAGACGAAAGTCTGCAGGACCGGACGTTACGCGATCGTCAGCAGCTATTTTGCCCACTTCGGCGAGGAGCAATGCCTGCGCGGCAACCGTGGTTCGGGGACGATCTTCTTCAGTTGGTGCAACCTGCGCTGCGTCTTCTGCCAGAATTACGAAATCAGCTGGCTGGGAGGAGGCCGCCCCGCCGAACCGGAAGAATTGGCCAGGATGATGTTGCGTTTGCAGGAACAGGGCTGCCACAACATCAACCTGGTGACTCCGGAACACGTGGTACCGCAGATTCTGGAAGCGCTCCTGCTTGCAGTCGAGCGCGGCCTTCGTCTGCCGCTGGTCTACAACACCAGTGCCTACGACTCGCTGGATTCACTTGCTCTGATGGACGGCATAGTGGACATCTACATGCCTGATTTCAAATTCTGGGATGCCGAGAGTGGTCGCCGCTATGCGAAAGCTCCGGATTACCCCGAAGCGGCACGCCGTGCCATCAAGGAGATGCACCGGCAGGTCGGTACGCTCGTCACCGATGAGCAAGGTGTGGCGCTGCGCGGCGTTCTGCTACGCCACCTTATAATGCCCTGCGGTGTGGCCGGAACGCCAGAAATCATGAACTGGATCAGCCGCGAACTCGGCCCCGAAAGCTATGTCAGTCTGATGGTGCAATACCATCCCGCCTGCCGCGTCACCGAAAAGCAATATCCCGAGATCAACCGCTGCATTAGCCCAAGCGAACTCGAGCACGCGGTTGATGCGTTCCGTTCGGCCGGGCTCTCTCGGTTCGACCACGAGCCAGCGTTTGTCCACCTGTCTGAAGCGACCGTGCTTATGCTGCCTGCTCCCAACCTAACGATCAATCGGCGACGCAAAACTAAGAACTACGGGATGCGATTGCAAGAACGTTGAGATGTATCGAGGGGATCAAGACAAACCAGAAGCAGCCGAGAAGGTTGGCGCGTATTGCCTGGTTGAGAAGTGAGGGGTGGAGGGTGGAACGTCCAGGTCTGGGTGATTCCGGTCACAGCATTTTGGCGCCTGGCGCGCTAGATTGCAGAGTGGTCTGCCAGGCGATGGGCAGCCGTGGACGGTTCAGTGCATCGCCACGTGACGCGGGGGTAGCATATGACCGTTGTTCTGGATGAAGTGCGGTCGAACCAAGCAGGAATCAGTCTGGTATTGGACGGGCACTCGTTAAAGATTGAGGATGTCGCTGCGGTCGCCCGCCATCGTCAGCCAATCCAGTTACACCCGGACGCGGTGGCACGGATCAACAAGTGCCGGGACCTTCTCGAGCGGAAAATCCGTGCCCGCGAAATCATGTACGGAGTCAACACTGGCATTGGCGAACTTGCAGATGTCGTGCTGACTCCAGAGCAGGTCGAACAATTCCAGAAATACTTGCTCTATTCCCATGCCGCGGGTTGTGGAGAACCCTGCCGCGAAGAAGATGTGCGCGCGGGCATGCTTTCACGCCTGAACACTCATTGCTGGGGTCATTCCGGGATTCGCCGCGAGGTCGTGGAAATCCAGATCGAGATGCTCAACCGGGGCGTCACCCCGGTTGTGTGCCAGAAGGGATCGGTCGGCGCATGCGGAGATCTCTCCCCGATGGCGCAGATGGCCATCACGCTCATGGGCGAGGGCGAGGTGTTCTACCAGGGGAGTCGAGTGCCGGCGAAAGAGGGTCTGGCAGCCGCGGGCATTCGGCCGATTACGTTCCGCGAACGGGATGGTTTGGCCACCATCAATGGCTCCGATCTCACCACTGGCATGGGCTGCCTGGAACTCTACGATGCGGAAAGGTGGATCAAGACGCAGGAAGTCTGCTTGGCGATGACTCTGGAAGCCCTCAACGCCAACATGGCCGCTTACGATCCGCGAATTCACACCGTGCGCGGTTATCCCGGAGCGCAGGCCTGCGCCGAGAACGTCCGCAGGCTCACCGCAGGATCCGAACTTCTCAAGCTACCCGGCAAGAAATTGCAGGACGCCTACTCGCTCCGTTCCAGCCCGCAAGTCATCGGCGCCGCCAAAGACGCATTCCAGTGGAGCCGGTACATGCTGGAGATCGAACTCAACCACGCCGCCGACAACCCGGTTTTCTTCCCGGACGAAGATTTGGTACTCACAGGCGCCAACTTCCAAGGAACTCCGTTGGCGTTCGCGCTCGAACTCGCCGGCATGTCAGTGACCACGGTGGCAGCTCTCTCCGAGCGCAGACTGAATCGGCTCCTGAACCCTCATTTGTCGATGGGGCTGCCTGCTTTCCTTACCAAAGGCGCCGGAATGTTCTCGGGCCTCATGCTCTCCCAGTACACCGCTGGAGCGTTGGTTTGTGAGAACCGTGTGCTCTGTCACCCGGCGGCGACCGGCTCGATTCCCGCCGCCGCCGACCAGGAAGACTTTGTCTCCATGAGCATGACTACGGCCATCAAGACCAGGCAGATTCTGGAGAACGCATGGCACGTCGTCGCGATCGAACTGATGGCGGCCGCTCAGGCCTTCGATCTGCGGGCGCCGGTCAAACCCTCGCCAGCCTCGGAGGCGGCGTACCAGGTCATCCGCAGTCATGTGAAGCGACTCGATGAAGACCGGCCACTCTTCGATGACATCAACACCCTCACCCGGGTGGCAAAGGACGGCAAGATACTGGAAGCTGCAGAAAAGACTGTCGGAAGACTCAATTGAACACCTCGATTTGGACCTGAGAGAGTTCACGACAGACGTGTAATCCCCGGGAACACATCGAAGCCTGTGTCGAAACTCAAAATTTGGTCGATTCCATTTTGTTCCATAACCGAGAGATGCACTGCGTCGCGGGCAGACAGTTGTCGATATCCTAAAACAATGTTTTTCGCTCGCTCCACCACTCTGCAGTCCACTGTAAACACCTGATCGACTACCCCCAACAGGGCGTCAAAAGCCGGTTGGATTGCATCGCGACGATCGATCGCCACATAGCGATGCAGAATCTCCTGCAAAACCTCGGCATCAGTGACCAGACGTTGACGGTCGGTAATCAGTTTCTCGAGCAGCCGCTGCGCATCCGCCTTGTGCGGGTGAGATACGCCCACCAGATACATCGGGATATTGGAGTCGACCAGAATCACGAACGAGCACCGAATGTGTATCCCGCTTCGATTTCGGCGAGCATGCTGTCGATGTCGCCGACAGGATACTGATGCCGGGCGGCCACATGAATAATTTCGAGCTTTTTCCCGGCGCTGCCCAAGGGCTCGCGGCGGCGCGCCAGTTCGAGCGCTTGGCGGACCCACTCCGCGATTGACATGTGGCGCGAGCGCGCGACGCGTTGAATCTCTCGATACTCCGGATCTTTTAGAATCACCTGCAACCTCTTAGCCATGATATGAGTCTATCTGACTCATTGATATGAGTCAATATCTTTTCTCTGACCTGAGTCTATCCGTGAGGTTGGCTCGCCCTATAAATTTGGGTTTTTGAGGGCAGGACGGCTTTCGACCAACTGTCGACGGGTAGGGCCGTCAGACAGTGGTGGAACAAGAAATCGCTGTTCCCCCGAGAAGTGTCATCCTTCCTTTCGGTACACGCGGGGATTTCACCAAGTGTTCGATCTGCTTGGAAAGGCTGTACTAGTTGCCTCCTCTAACAATCCAATCGAGACTCTTGCCGAATCTGGTCGCCACGCCCAGAAGATATCCCCCAGCCGAGCGAGTTCGGGAGGAGCCGCAGATTCACGCCAGTTTGACGGCACATTGCATTCATGGTGTCCTGCGGACGCAGCGATTCACACAAATGGCGTGTGTTTTGCATTATTCCCATGGTCATGTTATTATGACTATATTATTCCCGCCCCCGAGGTGATGCTGTGAAGGAAATGGCAGCCGGTACATTCAAGGCGCAATGCTTGGCGATCATGGACCAGGTTTTCCAAAGCGGGGAGCCCGTCTTGATCACGAAACACGGCAAACCCGTGGCAAAGCTGGTTCCCGCCGAAAAGCAGGCCGATGACATTTTCGGCTACATGACGGGCAAAGTGAAGATCGTGGGCGACATTGTGGGGCCGGGCACTCCGCTGGAAGACTGGGAGTGCAAATGATCCTTCTCGACACTCACGTCCTGATCTGGATGGCGAGCGACCCAAAGCGGCTGTCCAAGAAGGCCCGCGAAGCCATCCGGGACGCAAGGCAGAAGACGGGGGTTGCGGTCCCCACTATCACCCTTTGGGAACTGGCGTGGTTGGCGGAGAATGGCCGCATTCAGGTGGTGGGCAGCGTGGAGTCCTTTGTTCGGGAAACCGTCGCGCGGGTCATTGTTAGACCGATGACACCGGAGATTGTCGCTCTCGCTATCCGGTTACCGGCTGGCTTTCCAAAAGACCCGACCGACCGGCTGATCGCGGCCACCGCCATTGTCGCAGGCGTGCCGCTGGTCACGGCGGATGAGCGAATCCGTCAAGCAAAGGTAGTACAGACCATCTGGTAGGCCGCAATGCGCAAGTAGGAAGAAGCAGCAGGGGCGCGGACTGAGAGAACCGCACGCTTCGCCATCGGTTATATCGGGAACCGCCTTTATGCTCTTGTCTTCACCAAATCCGGTGTGACGGTGCGGGTTATCCGCCTGCGCCGCGCCCACAAAAGGGAGGTAAAACGCTATGAAGAAAAAGCCTGATCCCGAGATGATCGACAAGGAAAAGCCGGAGTGGACCGACGCCATGTTTGCCAAGGCAAGGCCGGCGTCCGAAGTCTTTCCCGATCTCGCCGCACATTCGGAGAAACGCAAACGCGGCCAGCGCGGCCCGCAGAAAAAACCGCGCAAGGTTCTGATCGCTCTGCGCCTTGAAGAAAGCACGGTCGAGGC
>JBEKYF010000114.1:0-21005 GCA_049511255.1 Terriglobales bacterium
CGGGACGCGCGGCATCACTCGCTCGACCGGAATCAGCTACCCTCAATCCTACGACTGGACCAATGTCCCGTGGCCGAACGGAAGCTACACGGTCGATCCGGATTGTACCGGGTCGTTCTTCAAAGCGGACGGCACAAAAATCGAAAACGTCATCGTCCTTGACGGAGGCAAGAGATTCTCCGTGATGAGCTTTGAGCCGGACAAGGTTGTCACGGGAGAGGGGATAAGGCTGGAGGAGGAGAAGGACTAACGGTGCGCTGACTAAGTTGGATGCACACTTCTCCATTTGAAGCGGTTGTGTGGGACCAGTGTCGGTCAACTGTTGAAAAATCCCGATTACGCTCATCGACAGGGTTCTGAGTGAAATCGCCTGATTTCGTCGCCGATGCCAATCCACGCACGCATTTTCTGGCGTTCACCAAGGCCTTCGATATCGTCAACCGCTACGAAGAGCGCGAGGCGGTGCCCGGCAACCTGGTGATCATATTCTCGGCGTGGCCGGGGATGAGGTTCGACAATCCCCACCACCACCGCGTGGCCTGGATGCAGGACGGAACGGAAACCCGCGTACCCGAGGATGCCATCCGGTGTCCAGGGAACTGTGAGACCTGCGGCCTGTGCTATGAGCTGCCGAGGCTGGGCCGCGATGTAGTGTTCTACAAGCACTAACTGGCCAGCCGCCTGCGTCTGCGCCAACAGCAACCCTCTAGTAACAAGCCTCTAACAACTCCTCCGCTGAACCATCCCATCCTCGCCGCTCTGCTGTAACTCCCGTTAGACAACTCCACTTGCCGTTCTCAGAGACGCTAGCTCTGCGCCGCTTTGCAGCAAAGCAGGGCTTAAATCCGCGGCGGACTGCACATCCGCCGCGCCGTGTTTTCACCCACAACGGATGCGGGTCCGGCCACTCCGGGTGCCCGTAGTGTGCCCAAACTCCGCATTCCAACACCAACCCAAGCGGTTCCACCCATCGTTACAAGGAGAAAATACTATGGAATATCCACACCGACGTTGTCGGGGAGAGGGGTCTATTTACTCGAGACCCCGCAGCCCCTTCCTCTGGATCAAGTTTTACCGGCGAGGAAAACCGATACGAGAATCCACTCGGACCGGGGACCTGGCAAAGGCTGCCCGTTTCCTGCGCCAGCGCTTGGCCGAGGTCGGGTCCGACCCAGCCGAAAGCCCCAGAATCGAGCAGCTTGTCGACGACCTGTTTCGCGATTACCGCATCAAGGAACAGCGTTCTCTCGAGGATGTTGAAGCGCGCTGGCGCCTCCATCTGAAGCCCTTCTTCGGCTGGGTCCCAGCAGCCGAACTCGACTCCCGGCTACTCGCCCGCTACATCGACGAGCGCCGCGAGCAGCACGCCAGCAATGCCAGCATCAATCGGGAATTGGCATGCCTGAAACGCATGTACCGGCTCGCCTACCTCTCGACTCCGCCGCGGGTCGAGAGCGTGCCACACTTCCCGCACCTGAAGGAGACGAACGTGAGGCAAGGCTTCGTCACTCCTGAGCAGTACGCGAAACTCGTCGCCCACTGTCCCCACCTGTGGCTCCGAGCGATGCTCGAGACTGCCTATAACTACGGTTGGCGGGTGAGTGAACTGCTCAATCTTCGCGTCGGTCAGGTCGATCTCGTAGCCCGCACCATCCGGCTGGAACCGGGCACGACCAAGAACCGGGAAGGACGTGAGGTCACGATCGAGTCTGGTCGACTGCTCGAGTTGCTTCGCCAGTGCTTGAAGGGCAAGCGAGCGGAGGATCACGTGTTCACGCGAGGTGCTAAGCCGATCCGTGACTTCCGCAAACGGTGGCAAAACCTGTGCACTGCCGCCGGGGTGCCGGGCCTTCTCTTCCATGACTTGCGCCGGACAGCGGCACGGAACCTGCGTGCTGCCGGCGTGGCGGAGGAAATCATCATGCGCATCGCGGGATGGAAAACTTCCAGCGTCTTCAAGCGATACGCGATCGTAGACAAGACTGACGTTCGCGTGGCCTTGCAACAACTGGAACGGGCTCGACAGACGCCGTTGGATCCTACCGACGGGCGCCGTTCAACCGAGCCAGAATACCTACCGCTCTCCGAGCTACGACAGCTGCCGATTATCTAGCGATCCCGAAGCTCAATCACTCCCCACTCCACGCGTCATCGGCCAAGTGATGTCCAACCGGCCGGCCTTAGTGTGGTGATCCTTCCTCCAAGACTTCCACGTTCCAACAACCTAACTTTCAAGGAGAAACTATGCTCGAGATATTCGCGGTAGCTCTATTCTTATTGGCGCTTTGCGCGGCGCTCATCCTGCTGCCCATTCTGGTCGTCCTCAAGGCAGCTCAATTGCTCTTCGAGCGTCCACTCAACGAAGTTGTCAGCACCGTCAATGAAGTACGGGACTACCACTGGAGGAACGCTGATGCGGTGGAACGCGAGAGGATGGTCCGCAAGGCCTGCGGCTGGCGCGTGATCGGCAGAGTAGTTGGTGCCGGGGCATTGGTCAGCGGTGCATTCGTCGCGACTTCTTCCACAATCGGATTCGCGTGTTGTCTGGCGGCCTGGCGAATGCTGAAACCGATTAAACAGGAGATGCGAGATGCGTGTGCGTATAGATCGACAGGTGCAGAAGACGATCCGGCACTAGACCTATGCGTATTGCGGTCTCCTTCGTCCACCCGGGACCGCCAGAGAAGTTCACTACGACTTCGCTTTTGTCGGGTGACTTTCCAAATTCTGCTTGAATGCGTTTCCATTCTTGATGGAAACCTGCTTCCCCTCCCGAGCCATAAGCATACGCATCATACAAATCCGCGAGATTACTCTTTCCAGCCCTGCTAAACGCGGGCTCTTGCTGGATGGTCAAGAAATCACCACATTTCTGCGCCATCAAAAAAAGCTGTATCGGAAGGAAGAAGTGCTTAACAAGATCTCGCCTCGGTACACCTGATTCGTGAATTCGCTTAACTACTGCTAGCACGCAGTCCTCAGCTTCACATTCTGAATACACGGACGCCCGCGGCACAGGATGCCAATGTGACGCGATCGTGTCGTTCCAGCGGCCAGCGACGAAGTACGTAATGCCGACTTGGAACCACTCTTCCTCGGTAAGATTGAACCTGGGCTGAAACTCCGTAGTGCGAGGCATGCTCGCCGGCGACGGGAGGCTTTTCGTGGCAAAATTCCGCCAACCAGGCGTCTCTTGATCGAGGATCTCAGAAATAACGCTGTCAAGAATCTCAAACCGATCAGCGGGAGCGTGGGGATTTTGTAGTTCCGGATGTTCAATAACGACTGCGTAGCGAATGATTGAAAACAAGTCAGGGTTCTCGTCCAACACCGCGTCCTTTAGCGACGGGTTCTCTTTCGTCATTCGGTATTCGACGGGTCCACCCATAACTGATTGTGCGGCAACTCTCATTGCGTAGACTGCGTTTAGGACTTCACGCTCGCTCCAGTTCGGTCTGGCTTCCTTGGCGGCACGGTAGTGTCTGGCCATTCGGCGCGCGATGTAACCGGGTGAGCCGATTCCATGCTTCATCAAGAAACGGTGCCAACCCATTGTCTTCTCTCACTAACGGGATGATTCTCGCACGACATAACGTGACTTGGGAAAGAATCCGAGTCAAAGATTTGTGTCTCTCTGACTCGGAACAGGTGGGTACCCACTGCTCAAAGCCGGTCACTTCAACGACTTCATACAGGTGGCGCTCATTGTCTTCCCAGAGAACGGAGCGATCACGTTTTTTCCTATTGAATACGCAGACATCATCGGATGTACCATGTACATCGGTACAAGCAAAGAACGCTAGGCGAGTGAACAACATGGGATCTGAGGGCGATCCACGGGTTACGGCTGCGAAAGACTTGCTGCGGAATCGGCTGGAAGAGGTCTTTGCCAAGACGTCAGCCGGGTGCTACCACAGGTTTGCGCAAGAAGGTGGAATGCCCCCTCCATGGGTACCACCCGCTTATTTGACTTCGGAAGGAAGAGCAATGCTGGGCGAGCAAA
The DNA here is from genome assembly GCA_049511255.1 of Terriglobales bacterium. GTDB lineage: Bacteria > Acidobacteriota > Terriglobia > Terriglobales > Acidobacteriaceae > Acidiflorens. Next base: position 4,004 of record JBEKYF010000114.1, read on the forward strand.
TTAAGCAATGGAGGGAAGAGTCGCGCGAATGCATCAGAGAGGGGTTCAAATCGGTTTTTGCACTGATGCCGCAGCAGAGCGCTCAGGCGGATGCGGCCAAAGATCTCATCTGGGGAGTGATCGATCAAGTCTTCCGCTGGACGAAGGACAGGAACACGTCGACCAGATTTCAGGAGTGGCTGCATAAGGCGGGTTTTTCTCCACCATTCGAGATGGACGGACTGATGGATGGGCTCGAGGGCAGTTGGTTGCAGACCTCGATTCCCGACCAGCTCGACTACGATTTCCGCACCGAGTTTGAACGAGTGCTAACCCAACTCAGGCACGACGCGTTCTCGACTCTACCTAGCACAGCACTTCTGGCGTCCTCTGCTGACGGTGCCCCAGAGCCGTACACCTATGTTGAGCCAGAGGGAGATGCAAAAACCGTCGGGATTGCACGAGCCAGATTAGTGCAGCATATCAGAGCGGAGTTAGATTACTTTCGTCCAATATTCGCGGAGATGGTGAGCAAGGATGACCTAGAGGGACTGGCGCAGCAGCATCCAAAACAGATGGTTTTCCGTGAGCGCCGCAACGGGAAGTTACTGCTTGCGGTCCGTTATGACCTCTTGCGAAAGATGGCGTACCCGAGCCTTGCAAATTACATTGCCTCGGCAGTGGCACACCGAGCGCCCACTACTATGGAAACTGCTTGGAAGGACTATCACACGTTTCTCACAAAAGCCAAGTAAAGATTTCTCCCCGACTTACCCCACCATTTCTCCCCGACTGACCCCACCTTACCCCGTGGATCTTAAGATAGGCTCGCCATGCAAGTACGTTGTGGAGGGTCTAGCCAATCATCAAAATAGACCGAGAAGTCCCGAATTCGGGAGTTCTTAAAGGTAAAGTGACACTCGCAAGACTACACCCGGCGTGGGTGTGGAAACGTCAGTCCCGAACACTGAGGAACTGATTGACCAGTGAACGCCCCGAAAACGGGCATAGCCGAAAGGTTTCCACCGATGGAAACCTTTTCCAAAGAAAAGGAAATTTATGTCAACCACCAAAGCACCACCGGTGGTGCTCATTGAAAACGCTAGCGAGGAGATGACCTCGCTAATCGTTGAAATCCGTGAGCACAACAATGCCGGAATGAACGAACGACTGAGGCAGGGGGAGAGATTTTTCAAACTCCGCGCCGCAGTCGGTAAGTATCAAAAGAGTAACAAAGACGGCCTTAGTTACACCGCTTCCGTCGCTCTAACCGGCGTGGCACTCAGTACCGCCGAACGTAACCGGACAATGTGGGAGTTTACACAAAACTACCAGATTTCCGGCGCTCTGTTCCTCCTGTTGTGCGAGCACGGATGCAATCTACAAACGTTCGCGCATGACCTCAAAGAATCATTCAAAGGCACTTTCAGCTCGTTCGAGTCTCGGGTCACCGGCAACTCTGCCGTTGACCCGACAAACGCGGACGCCGTTGCAATTCTCGCCAAGGACCTCAAGAAAGCCTTGAAAAAAAAGGTCACACCGCCGCCGGAGCCGGACGCGGAACTGACTCGGCTTGAAACGGAAGTGTCGGAGCTTTTGGTTGAACTTCCCAAAGCCAAGAGCGCCGAGGAAAGCGCCGTCATTGCGGAAGACCTCCACCAAGCACGAGTGGGAATCCGTAATATCCACACCACCCGCATGGGTGCCTTGATTGGCAGCATCGCTCCATTCCTTGAGTGGGACGATGAGACTACCGAGAAGTATCTCAAGGCGTTCGCTGACTTGCCTCTGCCATTGCAGAAGCAGCGTTACGCGGACGGAGTCAATCTGTTGAAGTCCCTGTCCGTGGGATTCAAGAGCTTGCTCGCCAAGCCGGAGGCGGCGGCGTAACCCTCAACCCGGAGGTCCGGTCAAGTTGCCGGACCTCCATTTTCTTACGGGAATTTTATGGCAGAAATCCGTGAACTTAGCATGTCACGCACTACTGATATGAGCACTCCTCCACAATCCGAATGGCTCACAGCCAGAGAAGCGGCTGAGTATCTGAGGATCAAGCCGCGCTCACTTCTCTCGTGGGTCCGCCAGGGGAAACTGCAGGCATATGCGCTGTCCGGCTCGAAACGGCGCATCTGGAGGTTCCGCAAGGAGGATCTGGACTCAGCCCTCTTCGCCTCTCCCGTGATACCATCCAAGCCGCCAACTGTGCTCTCCGAGAGGAGGACAAATTGAGAGCACGGAAACCAAAAGGAAGTGTGGTCTACAACAAGGCCCGCGCGACGTGGAACTACCTGTTCGTCGAAGGCGGGAAAAGAAAATCTCGAAAGCTGGGTACACTCTCCGCGCTGCCCACCAAGGCGGACGCAGTTCGGAAAGCCGAGGCCATCAAGCGGGAGCGGAAGTTGGTCGCCGGACGGTTGGTGCCAACGGTCGCGCAGCTAGTCGAGGGCTACAAAGCCGAACGCATGCCTAAGCGATACAGTACGAGCCGAAGCTACGAGAGCTGGCTGGACAACTACATTCTCCCGCAGTGGCGCGCGAGTCCGATTACGGATTTGAAACCACGGCCCGTGGAGCAGTGGCTGGACTCCCTGCAGCTGTCCCCTCGAAGCAAAGGGTGCGTCCGATCCCTGGTGCATGCCATCTGGGACTACGCGATGTGGAGCGACGCGGTTCCGACTCAAGCCAACCCAGCCAGACTGGTCAAGGTCGAGGACGTGTCAAAAAGACAGCACCAACCCCATCCGCTTACGATGTCCGCGTTTCAGACCTTCGTCAGGCATCTGGAGGAGCCGTTCCGCACGATAGCCTGTGTATGCGTCTGCTTCGGGCTTCGCATCAGCGAGTGTCTCGCGCTGAGATGGAGCGACATCAACTGGCTGGAAGGAAAGCTCTCGATCCAGCGGAGCATTGTCCGCCAGCGAGTCGGCGACGTAAAGACCGCCTACTCGAAGAAGACGATGCCTATTGATCCCGAGATGCTGGGGGTCCTCGAAAGCTGGCGCTCGCTGACTCAGTTCTCGTCTGACGAGGATTGGGTGTTTGCTTCCCCGGTGAAGCTGGGCAGATTGCCGTGGTCAGCCGATGGCATCAACGATGCGTACCAGAAGGCTACATTGGCCGCTGGTATCGGCCACGTCAGTACCCACACGATGCGGCACACGTACCGCTCGTGGCTGGATGCGGTGGGGACGCCGATAGCCGTGCAGCAGAAACTGATGCGGCACGCGGACATCCGCACCACGATGAACGTTTACGGCGACATCGTGACGGATGAGATGGAGCAAGCTCACTCGAAGGTCGTTCGCATGGCGCTCGCGCCAGTGAACTGATTTCCGAGTGATTTCGCGGTCTGCAAGTTGTTGAAAACTGGCGGAAGCGTGTGTGAGTCGAACACACCGGCAACATCGAAGATGCCGCCCGCCGGTTTTGAAGACCGGGACGATCACCGGACCGCATGCGCTTCCGTAGTTCGTTTGGAACGTAACACGAACTACTTCGCTGCGCCACTACTCGCAGATAGGGCTTTCGAGTCTTCCAGCCGGCGGGATATTTTTGCTTGGCCTGCTTTTCTGAAACCCCACGTTTGGAATGATCACGTCCTGCCCCGGTTTCCCGCATCGGTCCGCTATTACGACTTGGCGCGCGAAATCTTGGCTTGCGAAGTAAGGCGCGTTAAGATCTCAGGCATGGCTGCTCCGGCAGGAAAGCTCTCCATTGTCCATTTGTCCATGGTGCAGATCGATGTGTTTACCGACCGCGCCCTCACCGGCAACTCGCTGGCGGTTTTCCGCGACGGCCGCGGTCTCAGTACCGAGCAAATGCAGGCCCTGGCGCGGGAAACCAATCTCTCAGAAACTACCTTTATTCTTCCCGGGAACGCCGCTGCGGAAAAAACCCGCGGAGTTCGCGTGCGCATCTTCACCGTACAGGAAGAACTGCCTTTCGCAGGACATCCTACGCTCGGTACCGCTTTCGTTCTGCATGGGCAGGCCGGCGCATCCGCCGACCCAGACGAAGTTCGGCTCGATCTGGACGTCGGCACCGTGCCGGTGCGCTTCACCCAGGAACCAGCGCATCCCGTCTTCGGAGAGATGACGCAGAAGAATCCGGAGTTCGGCGCCATCCACAACGTGGAGGACGTCGCGCGTATCACGGGCCTGAACGCGGCTGACTTCGATGACACCGCACCCATCCAAACTGTTTCTACCGGCGTTCCTTTCACCATCGTCGCGCTGCGTTCGCTGAAGACGCTGCAGAACCTCCGGCTTGATCTCAACCGCTCGGCCGAATATCTGGCGCGTAGCGGCGGAAAATTCTTTTATTTTGTTTGCCGCGAAACCGTCGATCCCAAAGCCCGTCTCCACGCCCGCATGATCTTTTACAACGGAGACGATCCGGCCACCGGGTCGGCCGCCGGATGCTGCTCCGCCTGGATGGTCGCGCACGCCGTTGCCGCAAGCGATGAGCAGGTTTTAATCGAGCAAGGCCTCGAAGTGCACCGTCCCAGCCGCATTTTTGTTCGCGCCACAAAGCTGGATAATCGCCAGGACAACCGGCAGGATAACCATGTCGCCAATGTGCGGGTCGGTGGAAATTGTGTGGAGGTTCTTCGCGGTGAAGTCACGCTCGCCATTTAGCGGATCGAAACACAATGACAGTCGCGGCTTTCAGCCCCATGGCACGACCTTCCCTCACACCAGAGTGCCATTAGCGAGCGCGCTACTTTACCGGCGCTCCGATTCTATTTAGCATTCACCTCGCTCCCGGTTCTCAAAAAAAGAAATCAGGTATCGAATTCAGAAAACATTTGTGACGACAGTCTCCCGGTTAGGTCAATGAAGCCCAAGAAAACAATTCTTTGTGTGGACGATAACGAACAGTCACTCTCCATCCGCAAAATCCTGTTGGAAACGCGGGGCTACCGCGTGCTTGCATGCAACAGCGGCGAAATGGCCCTCGAAACCTTCCGCCGCGGCGGCGTTGATCTGGTGCTCACCGACCTGATCATGCCGGGTGTGGATGGTTCACGGCTGATCGAAGAAATCAAAAGTCTTTCTCCGCAGACTCCGGCCGTGCTGCTCTCCGGCCGAACCAAAATCTACGAGCGCGAAACCCTCGCCGATGTCTTTCTGTCCAAGGGAATGTACGAACCGGCGCACCTGCTGGAGCGCATTCGCCTGTTGCTGGTGCGCAAGCGCGGCCCCAAGCGCCAGGTTGAACTTCGCGCCCGCGCGGTGGATGAGGAGCACGCGACCGTGGCGTAAGGCATGAGGCACGAGGATTGACCGCTGCCGAAATTCTGATCGCCGCGTGTGATATGGTTTTCACTGGATGCCGGCCTTTATCGAAGCCAAGGACCTGCGCAAAACCTACCGGGTTGGCAAAGTGGATGTGCCTGCCCTGCGCGGTATCTCCTTCAGCGTGCAAAAGGGAGAGTTTGTCACGGTCGTGGGCCCCTCGGGCAGCGGCAAGTCCACGCTTTTTTATCTTCTCGGCGGACTGACCCACGCCGACTCGGGAAGCGTCATCATCGACGGCGTGGATTTTTCCGCGCTTTCCGACGGCGAGCGCACCCGATTGCGCAAAAACAAGATCGGATTCGTCTTCCAGAGATTCAATCTTCTGCCTACGCTCAGCGCGCGCTCGAATATCGAGATTGCCGTTGACATCGCCGGACTGGGTAAGCCCGATCCCGCGTTCCTGAAGAAAATCACCGAGATGCTCGGCATGGCGCAACGTCTGGAGCATCTGCCCAACGAGCTTTCCGGCGGCGAGCAGCAGAGAGTCGCGCTCGCCCGCGCTCTCATCAACCGCCCCGCCATCGTGCTCGCCGACGAGCCCACCGGCAACCTCGATTCGGAAAACTCGCGCATCGTCCTCAACATGCTGCGCCAGTCGAACAAGGATTTAGGCCAGACCGTGCTCATGATTACGCACAATCCCGAGGCCGCTGACTATGGCGATCGCATCGTCCACATGCGTGACGGCCAGATCGTAACGCCCGAGGAAGATCCGCAGTGGTCGCCGCATCATCCCGCCGAACACTTGCAGTCCTGAGCGCCACGTTTGCTCCCCTGGGACGGGGTCGTTTATACTCGTTGCCCCGGCGAGGGCTTTTCGTTTTAGCGTGGCTTTTTAGTGAAATAGCCGGCGCGGTAGCCAAGTGGTAAGGCCGAGGTCTGCAAAACCTCTATCGTGAGTTCGATTCTCACCCGCGCCTCCAACCTCTTGCACGCATAAACACTAGCGATACTCGTTAACGCTATTGTTTTGTGCTAAAAATGTGCTTAGACTTGCCCCATGAGCACACCCCTAATCACTATCTTCGTACGCCACTCGCGCGGCTGCAAATATGCCGGGGACGAATTCTGCAAGCGCTGCAATTGCCGTAAACATTTGCGTTGGACGCAAGGCGGGAAGCAATACCGGAAGACCGCGGGCAGCCGGTCATGGGAGGGAGCCGAGGAAGCCAAAGGCCGTCTAGTGGCACAATTGAGCGGGCTGCCAGTGCCCGAATCGACTGAGGGCTTCGCAATTCAAGAGGCCATTTCGCTATTCAAGGCTGACAAAGAAAATCAGGGCGTGAGTCCCGCCGTCAACGGGAAATACGCCCGTGAGCTGGACCGCTTCCTAAAGTTTTGCGAGCATCGCAGCGTCTTTACCGTCCAGATGATTACGCGGGGCTTGCTCATCGCCTACGCCACGTCTTGGCCCGAGCTGTACCCTTCCACCATGACGCGGGCCCAAGTGCAAGCCCGGCTAAAGCATTTCCTCCGCTTCTGCCAGGAGTCCGGTTGGATGCCGCGAGTTCCGAAGATGACGCCTATCAGAGTGGATGAGCCCCCCACTATGCCACTCACGGCAAAAGAATACGAGCGCTTGCTAGAGACTATCCAGCAAACATTTGGGCAGAAGCATTTTCCAAAAGACAAGCCCGCTAAGGTTCGCGCTCTCGTGCAGCTCATGCGCTGGACGGGCCTAGCCATCCGCGATGCCGTCACTCTGGAGCGCGGGGAAATTCAATTCGACAAGTCTGCCAAACTGCATTGCATCGTGACGGTGCGGCAGAAGACCGGCACCCACGTGTCCGTCCCGCTAAAGCCCGAAGTTGCGGAAGAGCTGTTAGCTGTTCTCAACGGAAATCCCAAATTCGTCTTCTGGAGTGGCAACGGCCTGGAGTCTAGCACGGTCACGCACTGGCAGGATGACATGAGGACGCTATTCAAGGCCTCGGGGATTAGGTCAGACGGGCACATGAGAAGCCACCGGCTGCGCGATACGTTCGCAGTGGATCTGCTAGAAAAAGGCGTGCCCCTTGAGGAAGTTTCAAAGCTCCTGGGTCACGAATCCATCAAGACCACAGAGCGCAGCTACGCCAAATGGGTTAAGGGGCGTCAGGACCGGCTCAACTCGCTAGTGACCGCAACCTGGGTCCGAGATTAGAGGGAGAAGCAAAATGGGCTGGATTCCCCAAAACAGTTTTGCTGAGGCTCCCGTGACTGCTCTCAATTGACGTTTCTTTTCTTTCGTCTATTTAGTGGGATTTTCGATAGTTCTTTCCAGGTCTCTTCCTGCTTCCCCTTTTTCTTCCTACATAGTGCCACCCTCATCTCGTTCCTCTCTTTGTAGTACCCGTCACGTTCTTTTCGTCCCTCATGCGACCTACGAAAGGCACGGCACTCCTTACAATATCGAGCGGTAGACCTCGTCGCTTCGAAAACTTGATCGCACCGGTGGCAGTACCGGAGATTTGATCGTGCGGGTTTCCCCGCGTACCCCAGAAATCTTATCCCAACAGCATCACACGCAGCCTTCAGTCCTAGGTATAGCTTCAATCCGTGTTCGTGGTGAATGTCCAAGGGAAAGCCGTCCTTATCCTTCAACTCACGCGAAGCCGTTATTCGCTTACCCTGCTTCTTAACCTCGTACCAAGGGACTTCCAGTTTTATGGTCAAAACGTCCTTCTGCCAATGCATGTAATCATGCTATCACGAATTAGCGAGATTACACTCTTACCCACTTCTTGGGCAGTTTTTGCAATGCTGGCACTGGAGATTTGTTGTGCCCGTAGAAGCCCCACCACTGACGCTCAAGCAAGCAGCCGCAAAATTGGGCTGGAGCTATGAGACCACGCGCAGGTTTTTCGCGAGCGTTGACGGCTGTATCCGTCTCACGCGACCGGAAAAGTTACACAAGCGGAAGTACGAATCTGTACGTGTGCCTGTTCATATCTTCGAGCGGGAGTATCGGAAGCTAACGTCAGCACCGGACCCTGTTTCTCGTGACACAACCGTGTCGTCGGCGAAGTGGAACTGCAGCACAGCATCGGCGCCGTCCCCGTGGACGCTATCCGAACGCAAAATCTGCGCTGAGCAGATCATGCTGTGCAATAGCAGCGAAAATTCAGCGCACAAAACTCAGGGAATCGTTTGTCAGGGCGGTGTGTCCTTTGATGGCCCGCCGCCAAACACAGTGAAAGGCTGAACTATGGCTGCAAAACGCAAAGCACGAGTCAAAACTGAGCGGATTCGTCTAGTTTCCAAAACTGACCGGATTCCGGTCAGTTCCATTTTCGCGACGCTGACCCCCGAACAGAGAGAGATGCACGAAGACATCAAGGCGGATTGGAATGAGGTCTGCACGCGGCACGCTTCTCTGGGACGCAAACTTCGGAAGTACCACAAAAGTTTCGAGCGCAGCGGAGTGGTGAAACGAGGCGGACCCGGCAGTAAGTGGGGGCGCTATCTTGCGGATATCGGAATCCCCAAGACCACGGCGCAAGACTACATGGACCTCGCCAAGGAACGCGCCGAGGCGGGCATTTCAGAGACTGCAGAGATGCACCTGGCCAGCGTCGGCATTCCCTTGGACAAGCCGAAGATATCAGATGCTCTAATCACCCTGAAGAAAGAAGTGAGGGCGATCAAGACTCCCAAACAAGCCGAGGCCTTGAAGTCCCGCATTCTGGAAGAAGCGCAGAAGCCGCAAGAGACGGTGCGGATTGAGCAGGAGCCTTTAACACCGGAAGAGCGAGACTTGTACGCCGCACGCATTAGCGTCCGTAAGGCAGTCAACAACGTGCCGAACAATCGGAAGCTCGGCCTCCTACGCGACGCAATCTCTGAGGAAGCATTCGAGGCCTGGGGAATGACGGAGCCGTTTACGCTGGAGATCAGGCCGCGGAAAAGCGCTCTCACGCTGGACGGCCGGAAGCGAACCCAGGAGAAGGTGGTCGCATGAGAGACTCTAATATCGGTTGGTGTCACCATTCCCTCAACTTCTGGTGGGGCTGCAATTACGTCAGCGCTGAGTGCCAGGGTTGCTATGCCAAGACCATCATGGAGAACAAGGGTCTGGAATTCAACCTGGTTCGCCTGACCAAAAGTTGGCGACAGGCGTTCGTGTTCAACGCCGATGCCCGGCGTCGCCGGAAGTGCGCACTGGTGTTCACGTGCAGTATGAGCGATTTCTTCCACGAGGCCGCCGATCGCTGGCGACCAGACGCGTGGGATGCGATCGGCCGCTGCCGCAATCTGGTCTGGTTAATTCTGACCAAACGACCGGAACGCATCGCCGATTGCTTGCCCACCGATTGGTCAGCCGAGCGCTACCCACACGTTTGGCTCGGGACCACCGTGGGCATGCGTGCGTCGTATCCAAGGATGGACATTCTGCGGAATATTCCTGCTGCGTTGCGGTTCCTTTCTTTGGAGCCATTACTCGAAGACCTGCACGACATCAATCTGAAAGGTTATGGATGGCTGCTGGTGGGTGGAATGTCTGGCGATCTGCACAAGGAGAAACCCATGTCGATTCGGTGGGCAGCGAACCTGTACGACAGGGCTCAGGCGCTCGACATTCCGTATCTGTTCAAGCAGGTGTCTGCGCCCAAGTCCGAATGGGGGATTAACGCCCTCGGGTTGTATCTCGATCGCCGCGCCAATGGTGAGCCGTGGCCGAGACTTAACCGACGGGGCGGGAAGTTATTTGAGAAGTTCAATCAGTTTCCGATGAAAGTGGACATCGTACGCCAGTTTCCCAATACGCCATTGCCATTGATGCCGCTCGACACCGACAACGGTCGCCGATTCACTTGGGAGGAGTGGGATCATTACCGAAACAGCTGGGCGCAACACAAGTTGTTGGACTTAGGTGGAATCCCAGATCCAGTTCTCTTTCCGCCACCCGATCCTGGTTGTCTGTTTGGATCTCTAGCTGGCTGGGAGGGTCATCGCGTGTGCGAGTAGAGTTCCTGGGTCGTTCGATCACAGGTTCTTCTGCTCGCGCGGTGACGTTGAAAACAAATGATCCTGAACCGCTGTGAACTTGTGTTGCAAGCACTGATGAGGGATGACAGCGCAAAGGAGCAGAAAGCAATGATGCCAAAGATCGCGCCAGAACTGCCTGGCGCCGAGATTTATTATGTGGAGCGCTTCATAGATGCGGAGAGTGCAACGCGACTCCTCGATCTCCTTTTGTCCCGTCCCGAATGGAGCCGTCGAAGGTTTATGGGCCAGCTGGTTCCCCGGAGTGAAATCTATATGGGCGATCCCGGCACGAACTACACTTACTCAAACCGTGCCTATGTGCCATTGCCGTGGATTCCAGAGGTTGACGCTCTTCGGCAGAAGGTCCAACACGCAACGGGCAAGGAGTTTAATTCAGTTCTGATGAATCTCTACAGGGATGGCAACGATAGCGTGGCGGCTCATTCCGACGCGGAACCGGAGTATGGGCGTAACCCGGTGATTGCGTCTTTGAGCCTCGGCGCCGAGCGCCTATTCAGGATGAAGCAGATCAACGGTAATGCCCGTTGGGAGATCACGCTGCGCCATGGCAGTTTGCTCGTGATGGCCGGAGAAACACAGCACAACTGGCGGCACGAAATTCCGAAAGACCCAACCTGCAATCAGCCGAGGATAAATCTCACATTTCGGCGGATCATCGATGTGAACGGCTGAAACCTAGACATGCATCGCGTGGCGCTCTACTTGGACAGACTATGCTGACCAAGTCAACGGGAACGGAATCCGAGTTCCTGCCACTTGTAAGTAATTGATTACACGGGCATTATAGTTGTGGCAGAAACCGATAAATCAATGGGCACTTCCTATACTAATTAGAGAAGAAGAGGGTGCGGGAAAGTGCCGTTTGGTAAACCCCACCCTCGGGTTTACCTTGGAAGTGGAGCAGTAAAACCGCCAAGTCCCCGAGCTAAGCTCAGCCGTCAAGGCTGTCGTCAGAGTAAGGAGACTATGAGAGACGAAGTACGCTTTGGCTCGACCCGAATGTCGTGATTAAATGAATGTAGTAGATTACCCGCCCGAGGGACCGGAAGCCGCTGAGGTGGAGCGAACAACGGCGGGAGCAGTGCTGTAGTAGAAGAGATCCAACCTGCGAAACGCCAGCGTCGTGCTGGGGCAGTGCAAGACAATCCCGAACAGTCAGGATGATCCGAGAAGGTCTGCGGGAGCGCAGGCCGAAGTCCCAGGCGGGACGTTATCGGTCGTTCTGTGTGCCGAAGAAAAGCAACGATGTGATTGGGTTTCCGCAGGGTTCGCTGAAACTCCCTTAAACCCTCCCTCCTAGAGTCAAGCACGACTCTGTGCGACGAAGTAACGCGAGACTGGATTGCATTGCCCGGTGATCCCGGAAAGCCACCAACCAGTCGGAACAGGTAGGGGACCCAGCATCGTGAAAATAAGTCTGACCGCTGCTCTTCAGCGGGAGTGTGTCTCACCGCTCGCTGCACGGAAAACGCTGACGCGTTTCCGTTCCGCTTCGCTTTCATTACAGTCAAAACCATCCGAAGAGGAGTGAAACTTGATGGCACCTCAAGTTCCTCGCTGCCTTTCATCGTCAACTCAAATGAGTCACGAATGCTGGGCAGCTCAGGGCGCTAAAGAAGTTGGACACTGATTCGTAAGTAGCGCCCCATTATTGACCACCTTCATGCCTTCTTAGCTCGACGTGTCTCTCGTACAAGAATCCAATCAGCCTGGAGGGTCTCTGTGGAGCGAGAAGCGTGCGTATCGATCGAGTTGATCCAATAATCCATTGCCCATTTAGGATCCCATGACATTGAATCATCGCAAAAAGAAGCCAATCAAGGACCGATGCCCTAACCACGCTTATCGTTCTCGAACGATTCGTGACAGTAAACTCGAGAAGTTCTGTGCCCTCTGTATCAATCAGGCTGCCATGAGGGAGCGTTGGGAGAACATCCGGAAAGCGCTTGTCACCATCCGATGCCTCACTCGCAAATCTTCGGCGGCAGAGAAGCCAGCGTCGGCCTCAGTAGCGAGGGCTCAGTGGGAAGTCTCAATCGTTGGGGCAGCAGGCCCAGCTACTGCCACAGAAGGTTTGCGGGTCCTCGTGGTCATAAATTGAGGCTAGGGCCGGCTGACTGCCGCTTGATCTGGGGCAGGTCCCGTTTTCAGAATGCCGGTTGCACATCCAGTGACACCGATTCGGGCACCCCTTGTGAACCGGCCCTTAACCCGTTTGCGGACTGCTCCCTTTCGCTTCCCACAAGCCCTCGATAAGGGCGAAGGCGTTGTCAAGGACAAACTCGTCCTGTCCGGTGTTGGTGACACCGCGTTTCGCCAGAGTTTGATTGAGGACCAAGATCTCCGGGCATCACGCTGAATCACTATTCGGGGGAGCCAATCGCTCCACCAACCATCGATACGGCCTTACTACGCGACCATGATTCTTCTATGCGAACATCCCACCGTCGTCGGGCCGGTGCGAAAGTGGAAAACATCTTTTCGTTTTCCAAGGCGCGTGGTTGGCGCCGTCTTTTGCACGGGCCCCTCGGGATGCGAGAGCGCCCAATCAGTTTCGCGGTCTAGCTTTCGCCGACCAGGGCTTCTGCCGGGCTACTCTCGATGCGAACGATCTCCGGATAAGCTGTGTGCGTGCGCAGCATCCAGAAGAGTCGTACGGACAACCGGCGCGCTGCCGCCACTTTGGCAACTCCTCTCGCCATGTGGTGACAACGGCGCTGGTATTGCTTGCGAAATCCTTCGTCCAAACGCGTGACCGCCTGTGCGCTCTCCACCAACAACATGCGCAAGAAGCGGTTGCCCTGCTTGCTGATCGATCCCAGTCTTTGTTTGCCGCTGGAGCTATGTTCGCGCGGGACCAGTCCCAAGTAGCTGGCGACCTGTTTGCCACGCTTAAAGCGCGTTACGTCGCCGAGCGTGAGCACGAAGGCGAGCGCGGTGATGGGGCCCACTCCAGGGTGTGTCATTAACAACCGTGCTTCCTGATTTTCTTCGGCGGCTTTCTCCGTCGCCTGGTCCAGCTGCCCGATCTGCTCGTTTAGGCTGGCCAGCAAACTGAGCAGATCCTTTCTCCGCAGTGCCGCCCAACCTGCCAGAGTTAATTCCCGCAAAGCCTTCTGGCCGGCCTGGCTCCACAGTTTCTCTTTCAACTGCACTCCACGATTCAGCATCAGATGCTGCAATCCGTTTTTCACCTGCACCCTGATCCCCACAAGTTTGTGCCGATGAATCAGCAACTGGCGCAGATTGCGCTGCTCCGCACTCGGCGTCCAGAGTCGTGGAAACCGGCCTTCGATCAACAACTTCAGAATATGGGCCGCATCCCGCCGGTCGGTCTTTTGCTTGCGCACGTAGCTGGCTCGAATCTGGGCCGCATCTCCAATCCACACTTCGTGCCCCAACCGCTGCAGCAGGTCCACGAACCACTGGCTATTGCCGCAGGCTTCGACTCCCACCAAAGTGGGAGACGACAACCGCCGATAGAATCGTTCAGCTTCTCCGTTTCCGTTGACCAGCTTGCACTCCCTCACCTCGCCTGTCTCTGTGTCAAAAACCGCAATTTGTTGCCAACTGGGATGGAAGTCACAACCTACAATCGTCATGAAGGTTTCTCCTGACCCCGATGATCTTGGTCCTCAACCAAAGAACATACAGGGTCGGTGGAAGCCTTCGCCCTTATCCAATCAGTTTCTGGATAACCTCCGGTTAACCGACTATCCAGGTCCGAAGGTCTTTCCTCTGCGTCGGGATGTGTAGGGACTCAGCGCCAGTACTTCACGCGGTACCAGAGGAGTTGCAAGTTCCACCTTAAGCCGCGGCAGAGAAGAATCGGCTGCGTTTCGTACCACAAGGCATAGGGGTTGTGCAGCGTCGCTCCGGTCTCCACGGATGCGAATTCTTTGCGGGCGTCGTCCTCCCCCTCGCCGACCAGAATCACAATCTCACCCGTGTAGCTTCGCGGCCCCCACAAGAAATAGTTCTGAGGGCCGCTGATGGCTTTCGGCAACCCGTACCGTCGACCGAAAAAGTCGGTCGCCGCTGCCTCTCCGTAGTTGTCGCAGAAGATCGCGGCTTTGGCCTGCTCGTCGGGCTTGAGAGCGTGGTAAACGCGCGCCACCGCAGCCACCATGTCTTGCCAAGGGAGTTCATCCGCGTAGTATTGCGGCAGTATGGCGCCGACGAAGCTTCGTTCCGTGCGCGCCGGCTGGAACGGCACGTGCGCCTGGTAGCGCACGAAAGCCGTGAGCGGCAGAATGGGAAGTACCAGCGGGAGGACCAGCACCACGCCGGTAAGCAGCCAGACAAGACAAGCCGGCCTCAGGATCGCGGTTGCCCGCGGGCGTCGCCACGATTCCAATAGGCGCTCGGTGAGGACACCTCCCGCCGCCAGCACCATCGCATACGCCGGTGCCGAGTAGTAGTCCTTGCCGTGCAGGGCCAGAAACAGCGCGATCGTAATCACGAACGCCCAACCGAGTGCGCGAAAAGCGCGCGCTGGACGCGAGAAGTAGAACAACAGGCCGCCGAACCAGAACGGAAAGCTCAGCGGATTCATCATCAAGAGCTGCTGCCCCACGTAGGCGCCAGGTGGAAGAATGATGTCTTTGCCTGTAGCGCGGATATTGTGCATCACCTCTACGAACGGCCAGTGATGGTGGATGTTCCAGATCAGATTGGGGAGAAAGATCACGAGCGCGGCCGCCCCACCCACTAGCAGCCATGGAGTGAACAGCAGCCTGCGCTGTGGCGTAAGCAATAGCCCAGCCAGCAATGCAAACGCGAAGATCGCGATGGAATACTTGTTCTCAAGGCCCATGCCAGCAATCGCGCCGAAGGCCAGCCAAAACTTCGGATTCTCGGTCTTGACCATCCGCAGGACCGCCCACGCACAGCCCGTCCAGAAAAGAGGTTCAAGCGCATTCATCGCAAACTGGTGATCAATCACCCACCAAACGCCTGGCGTCGCGCCAAGCACGGCCGCGAGCGCCGTACCAAAGCGGTTTGCGCCTAGTTCACGCGCGAAGGCTGCGATGAAAACGATGCGCGCGGCGCCCGCGAGAGCGGGCCAGAAGATGAGTGCCGGCAGTGAGGTGCCGAGCGTATGGCGCGCGATCCAGGCGATGACTGGGAACAAAGGCGGCAGATCGACATAGCCGAAGTCGAGGTGCTCGGCACACGCGAGGTAGTACAATGCGTCGCGAAAATAGCCGTAGCGCATCGACGTTGCCAGATGCAGCCCGAAGTAGACAGCCGCGATGACGTAGACCCACGGCCAAAGGGATACCCGGGGGAGCAGAATCACCGCTGGACATGGGGGCAAACATGGGGGAGAGAATAACACTGATAATGAGTCAGGTTTGTTCCAGTGTCACGGGCTAATCGGAATGTATGGTCCGCCGCTTTGTCGCAAGCGAAAAATGAAAGTGACAGGATGGTCTGCGCAAATGTATTCGGCCTTGGTTGGAGCACAAAGTTCCTGGCCTTGATGGAATGCGCTGCGCGCTCGTCCTATTTAGTTAGGCAGCCTTGGAAGGCTTTTCCGGTTGACAGGTTTCGAGAGCGCCGGGTTCGACCGTTGTGTCATCTCACAGTTCGCCAGCAGACCTGGCAGCAAATCACAAATCCGTAGTAGCCGCTGGTCTGTAGATGTGGGAATCGCGAATGCGATTTCCAAGCCTGGCCTCAGCCAGGCGTCATCTGCAGGCCAGTCACGTTGTCGCCGCATCGGCCAACATCGGGGGCCGATAGGGTTCATTCTTGGCGAGCACAGCCCAGGCCATGCGCGCCAGCTTATTGGCTAGAGCCACTGCGGCCACGTTACTGTGGGTGCGGGCTGTGAGTTGGGTCAGCCATGCACTCAGACCGGAAGATTGCTTCGCGCTCTGTTGCAGGACAGCGCGAGCCCCTTGCACCAAGAGTCTGCGCAAGTACGAGTTCCCGCGTTTGCTAATCCCTAGCAGCTTTTGCTTACCCCCAGTGGTATATTCGCCGGGGACGATTCCGAGCCACGCGGAAAACCCTCGCCCCTTTTTGAAAGCTGCTCCGTTGCCGATCGCGGCGATGATGGCGGTCGCCGTCACCGGTCCGATGCCAGGGATCGCTACCAGCCGTCGGCAGGCTTCGCTGTCGCCAGCAGCCTTGTTGATCATGGCATCGGCTTCGTCGATCCGCATTTGCAAGTGATCGAGCTCCAGCTTCAGTTGCGCCAGCAGAACGCGCAATGCGCCGGAGAGCTGGGCGCTGGCGTCTTCCAGGATCCCGGGCAAGGCCGCATCGATATGGCCTCGCCCCTGGCGCACAGTGATTCCACGTTCGAGCAGCAAACCACGAATCTGGTTGATGACTGCTGTGCGACGCATCACCCAACGCTCCCGTACCCGATGCAGGGACTGCAGATCCAGTTGCTCATCGCTCTTGATCGGTACAAAGCGCATCTTCGGGCGCCCGACTGCCTCCGCGATCGCCTCAGCGTCAATGTAGTCGCTCTTGTTCGTCTTCACGTACGGCTTGACATACTGCGCCGGCATCAGCCGTACCTCGTGACCCTGCTCTCGCAGAGCCCGCCCTAGAAAGTGGGACCCTCCGCAAGCTTCCATGCCAATTAACTTCACCTTCAGGTTCGCCGTGAAGTGCAGCAGTTGTTTGCGCGAAAACTTCTTGCGCACCACAACCTCGCCGCACGGGTTAAGCCCTACCAGATGAAAGACTGTCTTGCCGAGATCAATACCGATCGT
>JBEKYF010000115.1:0-11071 GCA_049511255.1 Terriglobales bacterium
CCGACTTTTACGAAGACGAAGTCGACGCCGCCACCAAAGACATGCTGGCCATGCTGGAGCCGGTCATCATCGGCCTGCTCGGCGTCAGCATCGGCGGCATCGTGATTTCTCTGTACATGCCGTTGTTCTCGATGATCGCAAAACTGTCCGGATAGAAAAACCGGCGCTGGTCGTGAGTCGTTAGTCGCTGGGCACAAGATCTCGGGCCAGCGACTAACTCCTGGCTTCGGTTGTTAGCGGCGAACGGCCAACGACGAATAGCGAACGACTAACGACTAACGACTGGCTTTCATGCACTCCATCTCCGATGAGCGGAACTGGCTAACCTGGCTGGTGAAGGTTCGCATCCTGATCCTGATGGTTCTGCTCGCCATCGAACTCGCCGTCATCCGCCTCACTCCCAGCCCCCTCCCCATCCTTCCCTTTCTCACCGGGATGGTGCTGTGGTTCGTGCTCTCGCTGTTTTTCCTTTTCCTGGTTTCGGTCTGGAACGAACACCGCCTGCAAGCCATTCTGCAGGTGCTCGCCGATCTGGCCATGGTCACTCTGGTCGTCCATGTCACCGGCGGCATCGACAGCTCGCTGAATTTCCTCTACCCCTTGGTTATCGTGGTCGCTTGCATGCTCCTGCCGCGCGCCTGGGGATATCTGAGCGCCGCCCTGGCTTTCATCCTGTTCGGAACTATCCTCGAACTCGATTATTACCTCGTCATTCCTTCGTATTCGAGCTCGCATCCCAAGCTCGAGGCGCTGCAGGTAGTGATCTTCGTCAACCTGTTTGCCTACTTCGCCATCGCCTATCTGGCCGGCTTGCTGATGAGCAAGCTTCGCCAGGTGGATGTGCAATTGAAAGACGCCAGCGGTGCGCTCGAAAATCTGCAGGCGCTCCACGAAAATATCGTGCAGTCCATGAGCGGCGGCGTCATCACCACCGGGCTTGACGGACGCATCACGCTGGTCAATCGAGCCGCCCAGCATCTGCTCGAGATCTCCGAAGCCGAGTTGCGCGGCCGCTCCGTTGCCGGCCTTTTTCAGGATCCCTTGCCCCACTTCGGCGCGGCTCGGGGCGGTGGCGAAGTCCGCTACGTGGCCGCTAACGGCTTCCGCAAGACTTTTCGCGTGCTGGTTTCCGCGCTCAACGTGAGCGCGCGCGGCGATCTCGGCTTTGTCTATTCCTTTGACGACCTCACCGAGCTCCGCCGCCTGGAACGCGAGGTGCGCATGCAGGATCGCCTCGCTGCCGTGGGCCGCCTGGCCGCTGCCATCGCTCACGAAATCCGCAATCCCCTGACCTCCATTGCCGGCTCGGTCAGCATGCTGTCGGATGCGCCCTCCTTGAATTCCGAAGAGCGGCACCTCTTGCAGATTGTGATCCGCGAGTCCGATCGCCTTAACAACATCATCACCGATTTTCTGGCCTACTCCCGGGGCAAGCAATATCGCTTCGAGCGCGTGAATCTGGTTCCGCTGCTCGAGGACACGCTCACGCTGCTCGAGCACCGCCTCACCGCCGAGAACACGGGCATCAAGCTTGAGCGCCGCTTTCCGAAGTCCGAGGCATGGGTGCTGGCCGATGGCGACAAGCTCAAACAGGTATTCTGGAACTTTTCGGAAAACGCCGTGCGCGCAATCAAAACGACAAACCAAGGTGGAACCCTGACCGTGGCCCTGACCGAGCGCGGCCCCGACTGGGAAATGAGCTTTGCCGACACCGGTCCCGGCATCAACCCGCAGCAGACGGAAAAAATCTTCGAACCCTTCCAGTCGAGCTTCGAAGGCGGCACCGGCCTCGGCCTCGCCATCGTGTACCAGATCGTGCAGGCGCATGAGGGCAAGGTGTGGGCGCGCTCGGAAGTCGGCAAGGGCACCAGCTTCGTGTTGCGCTTGCGGCGCATGGAGTATGCGCATGAGCAGGGCGCCGCCGGCGGAAAATCCACCGCATCCGCATCTGCCGGAACCGCGCTGGCAGCCGCGGGAGCAGGAGCAGGAGGAGGCTCGCGTGGGTAACATTCTCGTCGTCGACGACGAACGCTCCATCTGCGAATTGCTCGACATTGCCTTGCGCCGCGATGGCCATAAAGTCGAAACCGTCACCGGCGGCGAATTGGCCAAACACAAAATCGACAGCGCGCTCTATGACGTGATTGTTACCGACATCAAGATGCCGGGCGTGGATGGAGTCGAAGTCCTGCGCCACGCGCACCAGATCTCGCCCGATTCCGCAGTCATTTTGATGACTGCCGTCGATGACTATGAGGCCGCCGTGCAGGCGGTCAAGGCGGGCGGTGCGACCGATTACATTCGCAAGAGTCCCGGCCTCGTGGACGAGGTCAAACTCGCCATCGCCCGCTCTCTCTCGAAAGTTTCGCTCAGCCGCCAGAACTTTGCCCTGCGCCGCGACGCGGCCACGCGCAATTCGCTCGACAACATCATCGGCGCCAGTCCGGCGCTCGAAAAGCTGAAGCAGACCATCCGCACCGTCGCCACCACCAGCAGCACGATTCTGGTCTACGGCGAAAGCGGAACCGGCAAGGAACTCGTTGCCCGGGCCGTGCATACCTGCTCGCCGCGAGCCGCCGAAGCTTTTGTCTCGGTCAACTGCGGCGCCTTCCCGGAGACGCTGCTCGAAAGCGAACTCTTCGGCTACGTCAAGGGCGCCTTCACCGGAGCGAGCCAGAATCGGCGCGGACTGTTCGAAGTCGCCGACCAGGGCACGATTTTTCTCGACGAGATCGGCGAGATGACCATGCCCATGCAGGTCAAACTGCTGCGCGTGCTGCAGGAGCGCACCGTGCGTCCGGTAGGAGGCACCAGCGAAATTCCGGTGGATGTGCGCGTCATCGCCGCCACCAACCGCGATCTCGACCGCCAGGTCACCGACGGCACCTTCCGCGAGGACCTCTACTATCGCCTGAACGTCATTCCCATTCGCGTGCCGGACCTGCGCGAGCGCCGCGAGGATATACCGCTCCTGGCAAATCATTTCCTGAAAAAATATACCCCCGGAGCCGGGAAGAGCATTCACGGCGTCGAAGCGGCGTCGCTCGAAGCTCTCACCGGTTACGATTGGCCGGGCAACGTCCGCCAGCTTGAGAACACAATCGAACGCGCCGTGGCGCTCGAAACCTCGAGCGAGCTGCGCGTCGAGTTGCCGGCGGAGCGTCCCAAGGCTCGCGCCGCGGCCGTCGGCGCGGAAGGCACAATAAGTACGATCATGACCGCGCCCGCCGGCGCGGTTCTGCCCGAGGGCGTAAACATGGAAAACTACGTCGCGCAGATCGAGCGCTCCCTGCTGCAGTCCGCCCTGGGACAAACCCACGGCGTGCAAGTCCGGGCCGCCGACGTGCTCGGCATCTCCTACCGCTCGTTTCGTCATTTGATGAAGAAGTACGAGCTGTAGGGCTCGGCTTTCAACTCTCGGCTTTTAGCTCTCAGCCAGCACCTAGTTATTCAGACCAGGCTGCAGAGGCCCCTGCCGCAAGTTCCCCTCGTGCACATGTGATTTTCGCCCTTGACGAATCGTCGCCTCCAGCTATACTCAAGCGTTCACTTCACCTGCCGGATTCTGGCTTGAGGGGGCCCGGAATTCGGAGGAGGCGGAATTGCTGTCGCTGGATGTTGCTACCCGTCCCCCTGGAGTTCGCGGTCCCCGCCTGCAGCGAATCCTGTTTTTCGACACCTCTGTTCAACCTGCATTGGTTGAACCTGCATTCACCTTGGGAGAGATGACTATGTTCCGGTTAGGCAAGTGGGCGGTGATGGTAACGGTTGCAATCTGGATCTTGGGAGCGCAGAAGGCGCAGGCGGGTGTGGGATTCCAGCCGGCTTCGCCAGATGAGCTGAAGATGACCAGCGAGCCGATGGCGCCGGGAGCACCCGCAATCATTTTGTACCGGCAGGTGGATCGGGATGACAATATCCGCACTCCCCACGAAGACAATTACTTTCGCATCAAGATCCTGACCGAAGAGGGGCGGAAACATGCCAATATCGAGATTCCGTTCGTAAAGGGAGTCGATGACTTATCGAATATAAGGGCTCGGACCATCAAGCCGGATGGCTCGATCGTAGACTTTGTCGGCAAAATTTTCGAAAAGGAGTTGGTTAAGGGGAGGGGAGCGAAGGTTTTGGCGAAGACTTTCACTCTTCCGGATGTGGGGGTCGGGGGCATCATCGAGTACTTCTTTACGATTGATTTCGCAGAGCATAGGCTCTTTGACTCCAATTGGATACTGAGCAATGAGCTGTTCACCAAGAAAGCACGATTTTTGCTGAAGCCCTACCAGGGCACCTACGTGAAGTATTCCCTGCGCTGGAGTTGGCACGACTTGCCTGCTGGCGCGGAGCCTCCGAAAGAGGGGCCCGACCACATCATACGGATGGAAGCAAACAATATGCCGGCGTTTCAGACGGAAGACTACATGCCTCCTGCGAGCGAACTGGAGTCGCGGGTGGATTTTATCTATGAGGAGGGCGTCGCCGAGAAGGACCAGGACAGTTTCTGGAGGCGGATCGGGAAGCAGCGGAACGGGCTATTGGAAAGCTTCATCGGAAAGCAGAAGGCCATGGAACAGGCGGTGGCGCAAATTGTCTCGCCGAGTGACCCGCAGGACGTGAAACTGCGAAAGATCTATGACCGGGTGCAGCAGATTCGGAACACATCGTATGAAGTGCGGAAAACCGAGCAGGAGGAAAAGCGCGCAAAAGAAAAGCCGGCAGAAAACGTAGAGGAAGTTTGGAAGCGAGGCTATGGTAACGGCCAACAGCTGACCTGGTTGTTCCTTGGACTGGCGCGAGCCGCGGGTTTTGAAGCCTACGGGTGCTGGGTTTCGGGTCGCCGAGAATATTTTTTCACTCCGGTTACGATGCAAAGCTTGAAATTGAACTCCAACGTTGTGCTCCTCAAGCTGAATGGGAAAGACCTCTATTTTGATCCAGGAGGAGCCTTCACACCGTTTGGGTTGCTGGAATGGTCGGAAACAGGGGTGCCGGGTTTGCGGCTGGATAAGGACGGCGGAACCTGGATTCGGACCACGCTCCCGCAAGCCTCGGAGTCGCGGATCGAAAGAGTCGGGAATCTGAAGCTTTCCGACACAGGCGACTTGGAAGGCAAGCTGACCATCACCTACATCGGCCTGGAAGCCATGTACCACCGGCTGGAAGAGCGACACGCAGACGAGGTGGCCCGCAAGAAGTTTCTGGAGGAACGAGTGACGTCACAGATTGGGTCGGCTGCGGAGGCAGAACTAACCAATAAACCGGACTGGGCCAGTTCGGAAACACCTCTGGTTGCGGAATTCAACCTGAAGATTCCGGGTTGGGCCGCGAATGCCGGCAAGAAAGTGATGATTCCTGCTGCGATCTTTACCGCCGGAGAGAAAGGGGTCTTCGAACATGCCAACCGGGTACATCCTATCTATTTTGAGTACCCGCACGAGAAGGCGGATGACATAACCGTCGAGCTTCCACCGGGCTGGCAAGTAAGTAGTGTGCCAACGCCGCAGAATCAGGATGAGCATGTCGTTCTCTATACCTTAAACGTGGAACAGAGCGCAGGAACACTGCGGCTGACCAGGAAATTAACCGTCGACGTTTTGCTCCTGGACCAGAAGTACTACACCGCGTTGCGGAATTTCTTTCAGGTGGTAAGGACCGGCGATGCGGAGCAGATTGTCTTGCAGCCAGGGGAAATCCATGCGAGCAACTGAGCGAGTAACTGGCCGGCCAGCGCTGCTAGTTTTCTTTTGGGTTGCGGTGTGGGCTATGGCCAGTGTGCCTCGGGCCGCAGCCAGTGATGCTCCACAGTGGATGCACGCACTGGTCGGGGTCACGTTGCCTTCTTATGATGAGAAGACCGACGCGGTGTTGCTGTATTCCGAGACGAACGTGACCGTTCTATCGGTCGATAAAATCAGGACGCACGTGCGCGAGGCTTACAAGATTCTACGTCCCGAAGGGCGAGGGCATGGGACGGTATATGTTCATTTCAATCGAGGCAGAAAGATCACAAGTCTGCACGGCTGGTGCATTCCGGCGCAAGGCAAGGATTATGAGGTTAAGGATAAGGACGCGACCGACATTTCTCCGCCGATCGAAGGCGGTGAATTGGTGTTGGACGTGAAGCTCAGAATGCTGCACATTCCGGCGCCCGATCCGGGAAACATTGTTGGCTACGAATATGAAGTAGAGGAACAACCGTTCTGGCTGCAGGATATTTGGTACTTCCAGGGAACCGATCCCGTCCGGGAGAGCCATTACTCGCTGCAACTTCCTCCCGGCTGGGAATACAAGGCCTCGTGGCTTTCCTATCCGGAGGTGAAGCCCAACGAAGGCGGCGGTAATGTCTCGCAATGGGTGGTCAGCGACATGAAAGCCATCAGGCATGAGCCGGACATGCCGCCACTGCGTGGTGTGGCAGGCCAGATGGTCGTGTCATTTTTCCCAGCGGTTGGGACGTCGCGGAAAAACGAGTTCGCCAACTGGCAAGACATGGGGAGTTGGTACGGAAATCTGATTAACGGACAGATGAATGCGTCCGAACCGATCAAGCAAGAGGTAAGCGGGTTAACGGCGGGGAAGAGCACGCCGCTACAGAAAATGCAAGCTGTCGCCGCGTTCGTGCAGCACGACATTCGCTACGTCGCCATCGAATTGGGTGTCGGCGGTTATCAGCCGCACGCCGCTCCCGATGTTTTCTCGCACCGGTACGGCGATTGCAAAGACAAAGCAACGCTCCTGCGCACCATGCTGCGCCAGATCGGCGTGGACTCCTATCATGTGGTGATCAACACGCAACGGGGTTCGGTCACGCGTGAGACACCAGCTCACAGCGCGTTTAACCACGTGATTCTTGCCATCAAATTGCCGGATGACCTGAATGATCCGTCGCTGATTGCCGTGACGCAGCATCCCAAACTCGGCCGCATTCTGTTCTTTGATCCTACCAATGATCTGACGCCCTTTGGCCAGCTTGGCGGACACTTGCAGGCGAATTACGGTTTGCTGGTGACGCCGGACGGTGGCGAACTGGTCGAGTTGCCGCAACAGCCTCCTGCGATGAACAGTATCGAGCGCGTGGGCAAGCTGACGCTCGACGCCAACGGAATGTTGAAGGGCGATGTCAAGGAAGTGCGGCTGGGCGATCGAGCGTCGTCGGAACGCTGGCGGTTGCGCACCGTAACCAAGAACGCTGACCGCATCAAACCCATCGAAGACCTTCTCGCGGGATCGCTTTCCAGCTTTCAAATTGTGAAGGCGAGCGTGGTCAACAACGAACACACGGACCAGCCTTTCGGCTTCAACTACTCCTTCGAGTCCGCCAACTACGCAAAGAATGCCGGGAATCTGCTGCTGGTGCGGCCGCGCGTGTTGGGGAGCAAGTCATGGAGCGTGCTGGAGACGAAGGAGCCGCGCAAGTTCCCGATCGAATTCGAAGGGCCTTCGCGTGATACCGACAGCTTCGAGATCGCGCTGCCGCCGGGCTACGAAGTGGACGAGTTGCCGCCTCCGATGGATGTGGACTACAGCTTTGGCAGCTATCACAGCAAGACCGAGGCGAGCGGGCAAATGTTGCACTACACGCGTAGCATGGAAATCAAAGAGCTTAGCGTTCCGGTCAGCAAAATGAACGAGTTGAAAAAGTTCTACCGCATGATCGCATCCGACGAGCGGAATACGGCGGTTCTGAAACCGGCCGGGGCCGGCAAGTAGCGGAAATCAAGTGGGAAATTGGTCGGGGCGCGCGGATTTGAACCGCGGACCCCCTGCGCCCAAGGCAGGTGCGCTACCAGGCTGCGCTACGCCCCGACTGTCGTTCGATTCACCGTGGTTCGATTCTATGAGATTCGATTATAAATCATGGGATGCGGGTGACCTTCGCGACACTCCCAAAAGGTGGACTGCCCTCGCAGGCCGCGCTCGGGCTATAATTTTGTTTCGCAAGTCATGCCCAGTTCACGCTACGCGTTGGTGACATACGTCCGCAATCCGGTTGGCGAGTTCGTGGAAGAACTGCGCCGGGAACTCCACCCGACTTTGGCGCACATGCCAGCCCATCTCACGATTCTTCCACCGCGGGAGCTGACGGGAACGGAAGCGGCCGCGCTGGAATTTCTGGAAGAGGCTTGTGGCCGCGTCGTCCCGTTCAACGTCGAGCTGGGAGACGTGGAAACCTTTCTGCCTACGACTCCGACGGTGTTCATCGAGGTCAAGCAGGCGGCTTATCGCATGGCTGAACTGCACGATCAACTCAGCGGGAAGGAGCTGTTCTGCGAGGAGAGTTGGCCCTACATTCCGCATCTCACGATTTTGAAAACGGAAACGGATGAGCAGGCGCGCGCGGCGTGCGTGGTGGCGCGGGAGCGCTGGGCACAGTTTCCGGGAAAGCGCCAAGTCCATGTGGGAAAGCTAATGTTCGTCCGCGAGAATGGCGATTGCTGGCAGGACGTGGCGCCGGTGCCGCTGGGGCGCGGCCAATTGTCCTCAAAGTCATAGTCCGAGACAAGGTCCGAGACAAGATCCGGGGACAAGATCCGGGGAAAACGTCCGGGACAAGACCGCAATATTATCCGCAACAAAAAGCCTGCAATAACCCCTGAAAACCCGCAACTAGCGGCCAGTTTCGCCGACCGCCGGTACATGTACTTTCCACCCGTTGCCAAGTCCATGGGCCGGATTACCATAGATTCAACGGGCTGCAGACCGAGCGCCGGATCCCAGGCTGCGGGTTTGATCGGAAGAAGAGCATATGCAAATTGGGGTGTATGGATCCGGCTACCTCGCCACTGTCATTTCCGCCTGTCTCGCCGACTTCGGCACGCCGGTTTGCTGCTGTCATGCCGACGGCACGAGCATCATAGAAGCTGCCAAGGGCAACATACCTTTCTTCGAAAAGAATCTCCAGGAAGTGATTCGGCGCAACGTGCGTGCGGGACGCCTGGTGTATTCGGCGAACCCGGAAGATTTGGCTCGCAGGGCACAGGTAATCTTTCTCGCCGAAGATTCCCCGCAGGGACTGGAGGAACTTGCAGTCCGCGTGGCGGGCGCGGCTGGCCGCTTCCAGGTGCTGTCGATCGTCACGCCGGTTCGAGTGGGCTCGACCACAAAGATTGAAAAAATGCTGAAGGAGAAGGGGCTGAAGAGCCTGCTGGTGTGCCAACCGATGTTCTTCACCAACGGATGCGCGGTCGAAGACTTCAACTGGCCTGACCGGATCATTCTTGGAACACCTTCGAGCGAAGCCGTCTCTTCACTGAAACAGATTTTTCATTCGCTGGTGATGCGCGGAGTTCCCGTGCTGGTTACGAATTACGAAACGGCGGAGTTGGCGCGCGAAGCGACCACGGCATTTGTGGCCACCAAGATTTCATTCATCAACGAAATCGCGAGCCTGTGCGAACACGTGAACGCCGATGCGGTCAGCCTGGCACTCGCCCTGGGGCTGGACAAGAAAATTGCGCCGCGCTGCCTGCAACCGGGCGCCGGCATGGGTGGAATTTTCGCCGAGACCGACATGGAGTCGCTGACCGGGCTGGCGCGAGAGAACCAGGTCGACTTGAAAGTGCTGAATGCCGCCCGCGCGGTGAATCTGGACCTGGCGAACCGGCTCCTGCAGAAAGTGGCCAACGCGATCGATACCGTGCAGAACAAGGACGTCGGCATTCTGGGACTGGCTTTCAAGCCGAACACCAACTCCGTTGCGGGATCGGCTTCCGTTCAACTGGCGCAGAACCTGCTGGCCGGGGGAGCCCGCGTACGGGCTTACGATCCGGTGGCGATTCCCGATGCGCGGCTGCACCTCAACGGCATGGTGAAGTACTGCGAATCCGCCTACGGAGTGGCTGAAGGAGTGGATGCACTGGTCGTGGCCACGGGCTGGCCTGAGTTCCGGACGCTGGATTTCGCCAAGATCCGCCACCTGGTGAAACGGCCGATCATCATCGACACCAAGAATCTGCTCGATTCGTCGCGTCTGCGCGCCATGGGGTTCCAGTACATGGGCGTGGGCAGACCCTAGCGGACGAGCCAGCGAAGGCCGCAATCCTGCCGCAATTGCTATAATCGTTGTCTGCGGTGGGAGTAGCTCAACTGGTAGAGCATCGGACTGTGGCTCCGACGGTTGCGGGTTCAATTCCCGTCTCCCACCCCAATGTTTCCGTGAGTTGTAGGGCCTTCCGCGACATTCCCGTGCTGTAAAGCCCACTGCGCTACCTTTCCATGCGCCTACCGCAGGTCAGCGAGTGTAAACGGGATTTTTCACCAACTACGTGTCACTGGCACGCACGCCGATGAAATCCGATGACCTGCTCGGCTCCATCGCGTTCACAATTTGAGTTTCTCCCAAAATGACATTGGCCGTACGAACAAAATCAGCTCACCCGGTTTAGCCTCTTCCTTGAATTTCCCGCAGGTATTCGCAGCAGCTACGCCCAATTCGACGATTTTGCTAATCCGGTAGGTCGGGATGACGTCCGTAGGAAGCTGTGGGGGCTGCCCGGATACGCGGTTTCCGTATTCCTGACATGCGACGTAAATATCCCCCATCACCGAAATAGATTCCACATCGTTTGTAAGGAACTTGGGGCCGAGGATAGCCTGCCCATTGCACGCATGGGGCGAGGTCGCGTCTGCCGTGACCTGTCTATTCTTGATGTGCAACTCTACGATTCCCTCACGATTGGTTGGCGCCAGCAATTCTGCGCCGTGCCATTTCCCGAGCGATATGTTGAGACACTCGTCCGTGATTGGCTTTCCGTTCCGCGCATTCACAACTTGAATATGAATGTCCTGCGACTGAGCCAGCGATCCGCACCCAAGCACGAACACCAGCACATATGCGCGAATAATGCAGTTCATCGTAATTACCGTACACCCAAGGAACAGCTCCCGTCACGATAACTGTCGCAACCAGGCGATTGCACTTGTAACCGTTTGGTTACGAGTTATATAGGGAGTAGAGTCGAGAACAGGCGCAGTAACTTTAGTCTCCCGGTGGATAGTCGACTCAGCTTTCGCCTCATCACCTCAGTCCGGTTTGGCTTGGTTCTGTTTCCTGTCCCCGCTCATCGAACCG
>JBEKYF010000116.1:0-10988 GCA_049511255.1 Terriglobales bacterium
CAGGAAAATGCCTGGATGCGCCAGGTCGGCGGCTACTGGGATATGGCCGCATCGCTGGTATTGCACGGCGCCCTCAACGAAGAGCTCTTCCTTCAGCCCGGCATTAGCGGCGAGATGTTTTTTATTTTCGCCAAGATTCATCCCTTCCTGAAGGAAATGCGGGAAAAGATGAACAATCCTGAGGCGTTCGCGAATGTTGAGAAGGTTGCCACGGGATCGAAACTGGCCCGCAAGCGTCTGGAACGCGTTTCGAAGAATGTAGAGAATCGGCGCAAGGCGCTGGCTAAGCCGGCGAAAAAGCGCTGACGGCAGCGGGGCGTTTTTCGTTCTGTGCACATTTTCGTCGCCGCCCATCTGCTATCCTAAATGGGTTGTGCGGATGCTCTGGTGGTTTCTCATACTGGGAGTCAGTACTGCGGTGGTCGTGTCGGTTGCGCTTACGATCTATATGCGGGTCCGGCGGCAAATGAAGCGCACGGCGGCCCACAGAGCGGAAATCGACGGCCTCGACCACTCGCCGCCTGAGGCCTGATCCGCCACAAGAATTCGATCTGCAAGTTTAGCCCGCGAAGGCGAAAGGAACGCCATGTCCACGCAAATTCTTAGTCAGCAGACTCGGTCCCTGGTTCGGGGAAAAGATCAGGTAGAGGATTGGCGCAGGGAATGGGCGAAACAGGCAGCCATCGTGATCACCGCCAGCCTCTTCGTTGCCTTGTGCGCGCGCGTGACTGTGCCGCTACCCTTCACGCCAGTTCCGCTGACGCTGCAAAACTTCGGAGTTCTGGCCGTGGGCTTGCTCCTCGGTTCGCGTCGCGGTTTCGCCGCACTCTCCCTCTACCTCGTCGAAGGCGCGTTCGGGCTACCCGTATTCAGCCTAGGCGGCGGAATTGGTCATATCCTCGGCCCGACCGGTGGATTCCTCATGGCCTATCCCCTCGTGGCATTCGTCGCTGGCTACATTTACGAGCATAGTTCACACCATAGTTCCCACCGTTTCAGCTGGGCCGCGCTGTCAGCCCTGGCTGCGGAAGTAGTGCTCTTCGCTGGCGGACTCAGTTGGCTTGCCGTGATCACGCACTCGGTTTCTCTGGCGATCAGGTTTGGCCTCTACTGGTTCGTTTTTGCGGAAGTCATCAAGGTGCTGATGGCCGCTGCCGTCGCCGTTCGCTGGCACCAACGCCTTTCTTCGCAACCGTAGGTTTTGGGAAGGGCACGGCTTCGGCCGTGCCACTCGTAGCCACGCACAATTCGGGCTTTAGCCCCTGACGGCGAGATGTCATGCCACGTCTCACTCATGAGACCAGTTGTAGGTAAGTTTATAGAACAGGATTACGGAATCATATGAGTACAGTATCTTCTCCAGTTCGCGAAATCTCCGTGGCGCACAGCCCAGACTCCGACGACGCATTCATGTTTTACGGCTTGGCCACGAACAAAGTTCGCGTGCCGGGACTGAAATTCAGCCATACCCTTTGCGATATCGAAACGCTGAACCGCCAGGCGCAAGAAGGCGTCTACGACGTAACCGCGATTTCATTCCACGCCTTTCCCTACATTCAGGAAGACTACGCGCTGATGTCGTGCGGCGGCAGCGTGGGCGACGGTTATGGTCCCATGCTCGTTTCCACACGACCCTTCACGCATGACGAAATCAAGCGCAGGAAGATCGCGGTGCCCGGCAAGCTCACCACCGCCTACCTGGCGCTCGAACTGTTCGCGCCCGGCATTGAAGTGGAGGTCGTTCCCTTCGATCAAATCATCCCGCAGATTCTCGAGGGGAAACACGAAGCCGGCCTCATCATTCACGAAGGCCAGCTTACCTACGACAAGTCGGGACTGCACCGCGTCGTCGATCTTGGCAGGTGGTGGCAGAAAGTCACCGGACTGCCGCTCCCGCTCGGCGGAAACGCCATCCGGCGCTCGCTCGGCCGGGAAACGATGACCAGCGTCACCCAGGCGATACGCGAGAGCATCCAGTACGCCATCGATCATCGCGAAGAAGCGCTCGCCTACGCCATGCAGTTTGCCCGCGATCTCGATACCCAACTCGCCGATAAGTTCGTCGGCATGTACGTCAACGAGCGTACCCTGGACTACGGCGACGACGGCCGCGAAGCCGTGAAGCGGCTGCTCGACATGGGGCACAAGGCGGGGATTATTCCGCAGACGCCGCGAGTGGAGTGGGTGTAGTGAAGGCTACGGGCTGCTGAATCCTTGCGCGCGAGAAACTCTTTTTCTCTGATTTGGGTGTGTAGCTGATTCAAGGTACATGAACTCCGAGCCAACGCAGCAAGCGCCATCGTCCAAGCGGTCTGTCTACCGCGTCCTTGGTTGGAGTGTTCTAGGCGCCGTGGTTGGGGCCATTATCTATTGGGCATTTTCGGCGCTTACACACGCCGAGGCGTCTTTGATTGGCATTCCCGCGGGTATCGCAGTGGGACAGTGCGTGTATTACGCATCAGGCGGGCGCGGCGGCCGCCGGTATCAAAAGTTGGCGATTCTCATTGCATTTGCCGCGTTTGATCTCAGCTACGCTCCCGGTATAGCGGGAGTCGCCTTCAAGCATGGAATCACGCTCCTCACCTTTGGATTTTTCGTCTTCATAACGCTCGTTTCGCCCGTGATCGATTCTCACAATGGATTCTTGGGCTGGTTCATGATCGTGACCGGAATGTCCCTAGCGTGGACGCTTGCACGTTCTCGCTCGCCGATTGACGAGCCTCCCATTGGCCGTGCTAGAGGCTAAACGCTCTCTTACCTCACTCTCTCCGCAAACGAAAATACCGGATCAAGATCCACCGGAACATCCGAGGCCGCTTTCAGCGACGCCTTCAATTCCTCGGGCATCGTGCCGTATTTCTTGAACCAGTTTTCCGCGCGCGAGCGGTCCCCCGTGGCCTCGATCTCCAGCAGTTCCTTGGCTAGATCAGCCAGCGCGCCGGGCATCTTCTCGTAGTTAATCGCGTATTTGCCGCTGGCGTTGCGGCCAATCGCACCGCGCTCGGAGAGATAGTTGAACTCCATCATCTCCGCTTGACCGTGTGCCTCAGCGGTTCCGAAGCGTACCGTGCGAAACAGGTCGCCCACATACGACGCGTAATACTCTTCCAGCTTTTCTTTGGGAAGCGCGTCGTGATCCACCAGCCATTTCAAAGCGAACATTCCGGTGACATCGGCCTTCGCTTCTTCCAGGCCGCTATAGCCCGGACCGATCGCTTCCCGAATACTGACTTTACCCGCCGATTTGTCGGGCAAAGTGCGCGCAAACGCCGGACCCAGTCCGTGACAGATCTCGTGCATGATTGTAGTCAGCAGATAACCTTCGCCCGAAACTTTAGCGGCCTGGTCCGGCACCATCAGTTTGCGCGCAACCGGCACTATGACGTAGTTCACCCGCGCGTCCATAAAATTCTTGAAGAAAAGTTTCTTGCTTCCTTTCTGCTCATGCACCCGCGGATCGTTTGGCAGATTGTCGGCCACCGCCTGGTACCCATGAGTCATGTCTCCCGCTCGAAACGGAGCGTCCATCACTTCCATTGGCGTCTCCAAGCCCTGTTTCGACGGCCGATCTTCCGCCGCCAGCGGCAGCGCGTCCTGGATTTCTGGTACATATTTCTGAAACAGCTCCAGCTTTTTGCTCTCGCGCTCGTTGCGCACCATCACCGCCGCGCCGTACGAACCTTTCACGCCCAGCAATCCGTCCATGTAGGTTTCATCCGGCGCAAAAATAATGTCGAATTTCGGATTCTTCAACTCCAGCCATGCCAGGTCGCTCGGGAAGTAATCATCGCTGAGCAGCGCATCGGCCCGCAGTCGAAGAAATTTTGCGAAGGCAGCGTTATCACTGAGCTTGGCCGCGGCCCGCAGGGCTTTTGCCGCCGGCTCCAGAAAAGTGCGAAATGCAATCCGGTAGGGAACGGCCTCCAGTTTTTCGTGATGCCAGCGCACGATCGTGAACTGATCGTAGATCGCCGCCTTCTGCTCCGGATGCTGCTTGACGTATTGCTCCACCTGCTCGAGCGTCAGGTTTGCAGGATAGAACCCTTGCCCCGGCGGCATGGCCTCCGTCCCGACAAACGGTTTATTGTCGTCGATCAGATCGAAGCGCGAAGCGTTAATCCACAAGTAGCGTCGCAGTTGCACGTCGCGCCGGTTTCGGCTCGAGGCCAGAGACTGGTACAGCGTCAGCGCTTCGGGATCGCTCTGCCGCCAGTAGATACTTTCGAGGTAGCCGCAGGCCTCCACCAGTTTGTGAACAAGTTGCTGCTCGCGAGCGCTCAGACCCGCGGTCCGGAACGGCATTTGGACGCGTCGGAACCTGGCCAATCGCTGCTCCAGGTCAGCCGCGACCTTCAAATTCGCTGGGGCGCCGCCCTTCGCCGCCGAACCCGTCATCCCCCGCGCTTTTTTCTGCTGTGCCTCGCCGAAAGTTGACATGAGGAGCATGAAAAGTAAAATAGGTCCACACCACGCTAAAAAGCTTTCAATATGACCATTCTTCATAAGAAGACAAGTCTATCAAAGTCGTGAATGCGCCCGGAGCCGTTATCATGAATCCATGCGGGGAGAGAACGGCGCCCAGACTCTGCTCATCGATGCCGACGACACGCTCTGGGAAAACAATATTTATTTTGAACGGGCGATCGCGAAGTTCATTTCGTTTCTCGACCATCGCGAGCATTCGCCGGAAATGGTCCGGCTGGTGCTGAACGACGTGGAGCGAGATTCCATCGTCAAACACGGCTACGGCCTGCACAGCTTCGCGCATTCGCTGGTTGAGACCTTCGAGAAGCTTTCCGTTGACCCGGTCACACCCGACTTACATGAACGCATTCGCAGCTTCGCCCACCAGATCGCCGATCATCCCATCGAAGTTCTCCCCGGCGTGCCCGAGACCTTGCAGTATCTCGGCGAGCGACACCACCTCATCCTGATGACCAAGGGAAACCCCGCTGAGCAATCCGGAAAAGTCGAGCGCTCGGGATTGAAAGAATATTTCTCCGCCGTCGAGATCGTGGCCGAGAAGGACGAATCGACCTACCGCTCCGCTATTGCCAAGTACGCCCTGCCTGCGGACACCACCTGGATGGTCGGCAACAGCCCCAAGTCTGATATCAACCCCGCTCTCGCCGCAGGCCTGCACGCCGTCTTCATACCCCACGACAACACCTGGATTCTCGAGCACGAGGAAGTCACGACCGCTCCAGCATCCCAGAGGCTGCTCGTGGTAGACCGTTTCATCGACCTCAGAAAACACTTCTAGCGATCATTGAATGGCAACGAACGGCAACAGACCGATCCGCTCCCTGCTCGTGTCGGCCCGAGGATTTGGCTTGGAGCAGTTTCCGAATCAGTAAGGAGAATGCCCGGCCCGCCGCTTGGGTGGCGGCTGTGTGGGGTCGTGGGGTGAGGGCCGGGCAATTCTTTGCTTCCACTCAGGATTGCAATTGTTGCCTTTATACCGCATAAGGCCTTTCTCCGCCTGTGACGGCGATCACCATTCTGCGTGACTAAATCACCTAGCGCCGTGATGAAGGTCACCGCCAAGAAGGACTTCACTCGCTAAGGTAAAAGTGAAACTGCTAAACAAAACATCTCAGGAGAAGCAATCATGGCGTATGTAATCACCGACACTTGCATCAAGGACGAGCTTTGCGTGGACGTCTGCCCGACCGACTGCATCCATCCCAAGAAAGACGAGCCGCAGTTTGAGGCGGCGACACAGGTTTATGTAGACCCCGAGGGTTGCATCGATTGCGGCGCCTGCATTCCGGTGTGCACCTCGGATTCGATCTTCGTGGCCGAGGAACTGCCGGAGGACAAGAAAGAGTTTTTGGAAAAAAACGCTGCCTATTACGCGAAAGCGTAGCTTTCCCGACTATCTGGCGAATGCCCCGTCCAAGCTCCTGCTTGGGCGGGGATTCGCCGCCCCTCACTGACTCGATTGCAGACTTCGGAGTAATGCTCCCTCCTTCCGCCAGGCATCGAACCGCAGCTTGCCGCAGCGTGACGTGAGGTGACCAGCATCACATAATCTCGCTGGAAAATAGGATCATAATTTGATTGGACTCGTCCTCAATCCCTGGGGAAGGGAGGAGAGTATGAAGACAGAAACGTTGGGAAGAGATGCAGTAATGATGCTCAGCCACAGGTTCGTCCGTCACATCGAGGAGCGCTCTGATGCTCTGGCCATCAGCCTCCTGCACAAGATTCAGCGGTCGGCCCGTACTGAGGCCTTCCGCAAAGTTCCGCCAGACGAACTTACCGATCGGGTATCCGAAATCTATCGCCACCTGGGTGAGTGGCTCCTTGACAAGAGCGAAGCCGATATCGAAGAGCTCTATACACAAATTGGGACTCGCCGCGCCCAACAGGGTGTGCCGCTGAGCCAGCTGATTTGGGCAATCATGTTGACCAAAGACAATCTCTGGGAGTTCATCCTGGATGACTCCTATCCGGATCGCCCGATAGAGGTCTTCGGCAAGCAGGAATTGTTGCAGTTGCTCGACCAGTTCTTTGAGTTGGCAATTTACTCAGCCGCCGTAGGCTATGAGTTGGCGGCAGAAGCGAAAGTCAGAGCAGAAGGCAAGACACGAAAAGCCCGATAGGGAGCGGGCTGACGGATCACGTTTGGAGCCTTGAGGAGTTGCGGCTGCTGCTCCACCTCTCGCGCTTTTTTTTCGAAAAAAGTGGGGTCTTTCGCCGCGACTGCCTGGTTCATTGTCCAACTTTCATTGTTCAACTCTTGCTTCACCACCCGCCCAAAGCCGCAAAATACCCAATCGAAGTTAAACTAATTAGCGCCATTGCAGATCGAAGGCACCCCGTTCAAGGTCTGCTTGGGCGCGAGCTTTCGTCGGTCATTGACCCGCCCGCTTTCGGATAACCAATCAAGTAAGTAATTGGCGCCTCGCCAAGAGATCTCGAATGCTCGCCGATCTCCCACCGATACTTGCTTGCGCTCAGTTTTTCGACCATCTCACGCAGTTCATGTGGCCGATACGTCCGAAGGCAAGACACCACTCCATCGAACAGCAAGACCACGGGAATGATCGGAACCAAATATGTCCAGAGCAACCGGGACCAGCGGAACGGACGGATCAACGGAGTGCAGACGAAGAGCATGAGAACAAAGGCAAACGTAAGGCCGATAGTTGACCAAGCGCGTCTCGCTATTTCAAATATGCCGACGGCTTCGCCAGCATCGACAGCATTCTGGAGTATGGCGCGGGCCTCATCTGGCGCAAAATGATGGAACGACGTGAACATCGTTCGCAGCCCCTTCAATTCACGAGGAACGTTCATCGCTTCAACCGAGTCCGGATAGAAAGTAATCTGATTCTCAGAAGCCGCTCTAACCTTTTGGAATGCCCCGAGGTTCGGGTATTTATCAGTGAGCCAAATGTGAAGGCCCGGTGGGTTTCCGTGGAGCTTTCGGCAAAGGTCCAACCAGGGTCCGCCGCCTCCTGAACACATATCAACGATCGATTGGCCGGCAGCCATCCGGCTCCCCGTGGAGTCCAGTACGCTTTGCAGCAGCGGAGCGATGGGCGCGTAGAGCTTTAAGAGATTGAACCCAAACTGAAGCGCATCCGTAACCAAATCTCGAAGAGACGATGGGAACCACGATTGTTCATGGAGTTCGATGAACTGTATGCGACGCATGGCAACTCAGCCTGGTCAGTAGTATCAACTGTGTGAACATTCCAGTCCATTTGCCGAATCCGTTGTGCAGCGAGCCGCAAAATGCCAATTCGACGTTACACTAATCAAGTCCCGCAGCAACGTCAGGCAGACAAGCTTCAGGCCGAGGGCTAGGCGATAAGCGAACGACGAACAGCGAAAGACGAACGACCGGCGACCAACGACGAAATGATCAAATCTCCCCGAGGAACCCGCGATCTTCTCCCGCCCGACACGGCGCTCTGGAACTTCGTCGAAGCCACCGTCCGCGACGTCTTCCGCGCCTACAACTTCCACGAAATCCGCACCCCCATCTTCGAGTCCACCGAACTGTTCGCCCGAGGTGTAGGCGAAGAGACCGACATCGTTAAAAAAGAAATGTTCACCTGGGAAGATCGCGGCCGCGCTGCTAGCGACAAAGGACAATCCCTAACCCTGCGCCCCGAGAACACCGCCGGGATCGTCCGCGCCTACATCGAGCACAAACTCTGGGAGCGCGGCCTGAACAAATTCTTCTCCATTGGCCCCATGTTTCGCCGCGAGCGCCCGCAAAAAGGACGCTACCGCCAGTTCTACCAGATTGATGCCGAAGTCATCGGCCCCCCCGCCTCCGGCAGCGAGTCTCCTGCGAGAGACGCGGAGATTCTCGAATTAGTAGCCACGCTGCTCGACCGCGTAGGCATCGCCAACTGGACGCTCGAACTGAACTCCGTAGGCTGCCCCGCCGACCGCGCAAAATTCAACCAGGCTCTCCGCCGGGCGCTCGCGCCCGTAGTAGAAAAAATGTGCGCTGACTGCCAGCGCCGCTACGTCACCAATCCGCTGCGCGTCTTCGACTGCAAAGTTCCCGAAGACCAGCCCATCATCGAAACTCTTCCCACCATCAGCCAATTCCTCGACGAGGATTGCCGCGCCCACTACGAAGAAGTAAAGAACATCTTGAACGCCGTCCAGATTCCCTATGTCGAAAATCCCCGCCTGGTGCGGGGTCTGGATTACTACACCCGCACTGCGTTTGAATTTACGCATGGGGCGCTCGGGGCGCAGAATGCGATTCTTGGCGGCGGAAGATACGATGGTTTATCAGAAGCACTCGGCGGACCGGCAGCTCCGGGAATTGGCTTCGCGATCGGAGAAGATCGGCTGGTGCTTTCGCTGACCGCGTCGGCGGAGTCGGTTGTGCGCAAGCCCGACGTTTACATTGCTCCGCTCGGCGCCGGGATGAATCGCGAAGCGGCTCGCGTGGCTCGCGAATTGCGTCGGTACGATCTGGTTGTCGATCTCGGCGACCAATCGTTTCGCTTAAAAAAATCATTCGAGGCCGCCGACAAGATGGGAGCGCGATACATCCTCATCGTCGGCGAGAACGAAGTGGCGGCCGATGCATTCGCGCTCAAACATCTGGCCTCCGGCGAACAAGTCACAGTTCCACGCGCGGAACTGGCGCAACGGATTTTGCGGAAGTAGCCTCAGGAGACAAACGATGCGAACCATTCCCCTGCTGTGTGCAGCTATTCTCACTATCACTCTGGCCTCTGCGCAGACTTCCAAGCCGGTCTCCGCCTTCGAGCAGCAACTCATCGATCAGCAGAAGCAGTTCCTGCAGGCTACGCAGAGCAAAGATTCAAGCATGGTCGACCGCGCCATCGCGGACGATTTTCAGGGCATCGGAACCAACGGCGACTTCTACGACAAAGGTGACCTCGTCGAATCCGCGCAGGCGGGAATGCCCCAGGGCACGCGCGCCTACGATTTCCACGTCATCAAACTGAACGATGACTCCGCTGTCGTCGCCTACAACCTGATCGTCCCCGGAGGACAGCCACGCTATCGCCACATGGCCGACACCTGGGCAAAAATCGGCGGCCAATGGAAACTGAAATTCCGCCAGATCACGCCCAACCTGTGGAGCGCGAACGATCTGGACTGACTTTATTGACATTTGCTGTCTTGCAGGGTTAACGTTTCGACGCCGCAGGAACAGCAGTTGGCATAGCACCGGCGTTCTCGCACGAGCCGGTGACTCCACGTGGGGGAAACAAGAAATGAACAGGAAATTGTGTGGGATTTTTGCAGTCGTGTGCACGCTCGCGATGATGGCCGCCTGGACCGCACCAGCGAGCGCGCAGGACGAACCGAAGGAAAAACCGCCGATGTACAGCTACGTCGGGAATTGGAGCATTCCCCGCGCGCAATGGGCGGATATGGCAAAGTCCGACGCCGCCGATCAGAAGATTCTCGACAAGGCGATGGCCGATGGAACGATTGTGGGCTACGGCAACGACATAAACCTGGTGCATACACCGGACGGGGACACGCACGACGACTGGTGGTCGGCGATGTCCATGGCCGGGATACTGAACGTGCTGGACAAGTTCTACAAGTCCGGCTCGTCAACTTCACCCGTGCTGGCCAGCGCCACCAAGCACTGGGACAACATATTCGTCAGCCGGCATTACAACTGGCATTCGGGCTCATTTAAGGGCGCCTACACGCGCGTGGCGGCATACAAACTAAAGCCCGATGCGCCCGATCACGCGGTCGATACGCTCAGCAAGCATCTGTTCGTGCCGCTGATGGAGAAGTTACTGGCCGACGGCGCGATTCTCGAGTATGAAATCGACACCGAAGCGATCCACACCGAAGATCCCGGAACGTTCTGGGTCATCTTCGTCGCGCCCAACGCGGAAGGCCTGGACAAATTCAATGCTGCGCTGCGGGAGGCGAATAAGACGAACCCCTTGGGCGGCGCGGCGATCGGCTCGATGGTGGACTTCACACCGCACCGCGATTATCTGTCCAGCACAAACGGAACTTACAAATAGTTCCCCGGATCAGTTGCCGCGGTTCGATTGCGGGGTTCGCGTGCGGCGGCTGCGCTTTTTTGACGGTTTAGGTGGAGTGACGGGCGTCTCGCCCGTCTGCCGGGCGGGGACGCCCGGCGCTCCATCAGCAGTTCCCCGTCATCGCCTATCCTTGCAAGAAAGAATGCATCCGCGCGTCTAACTCTCTATCTTCTTGATGTACAGCCGAAGCCCAGCCAACACCATCCCGATCGCGATGATGGATATCCCCAGCCCGACACGGCGATGGTTGCGCTCAACCATGGCGTCCTTCCCAACTTGCAGGTTGTTGGCGGCGATTTTCAGGCCGGCTTGAATATCCTGATCCACCAAGTCCGTGCGGAAGCTATGGATCGTGACTCGAGCCTTGGTCAGCGAATCCCGTGCCTGATCCTGTCCCAGCCGAGCCTCGCTCACCTCCATGCCAGAAGACTCGGCGACACGGAGAACTTGGTCTGCGCT
>JBEKYF010000117.1:0-10847 GCA_049511255.1 Terriglobales bacterium
ATCTCGCCGCTAATGCCGGGCTGAAGGAAGAGCTCTTCGTTGAGGGCGCCGTGCAATACCAGCGATGCGGCCATATCCCAGTAGCCGCCGACCTGGCGCATCCAGGCATTTTCCTGGCTGGGAAACGCATTGACGACTTTCAGGACGTCGGCGGCGCTCTGCGGCCAGAATTCCGCCCCAAACCAGCTTCTTGCCTTGCGCATCTCCGCTTCGCGGCGGAGGTCGTAGAGTTTTAGAACCAGATTCGCATCGTGCGGTGTCGCTTTATTTGCCATATTTTCGCCTCGTCAGGTATTTCTGAATTTAGTTATGTTTCTGAAATTTCGTTCTAACAACCGTGTCTTGGTCAGACTTTTGAAACGTCCGCGGTTGCGCCTTCAACGGCGCGTTCGTAATCGCATTCCTTATTCGGGCACGCGATTACCATTCCGTCCTTGCGCAGTCGCTCGACCAGGTACTCATGTCCGCAATCCGGACATTTCTCGGGGACGGGCTTCGCCGCCGAGGTGAACTTGCACTTCGGATAATTTCCGCAGCCGTAAAAAGTGTTGCCCTTGCGCGCGCGTTTTTCGACGAGTTCGCCTTCTTTGCATTCGGGGCACTTCACGCCGATGAAGTTCTGCTTCACATATTTGCAGTCGGGGTACCCGCTGCACGAAGTGAACTCGCCGTAACGGCCGTGCCGCAGGATCAAGTTGCGTTTGCACAGCGGGCAGGTTTCATCGAGCGGAATGTCGGGCACCCTCTTGCCCTGATCGAGCCGCCGCGTCGTCTTGCAATCGGGATAGCCGGTGCAGGCCATGAACTGGCCGAAGCGCCCGCGCTTGAGGACCATGACGCGGCCACAGTTTTCGCAGTATTCCTCTTGCGCGATCTCCTGCGTTTCGGCCGTGTCCAGGTCGGGCAGATTGATGGGATTCTCTTTGGTGAACTTGCAGCTGTCAGGATTTTCCTTGTCGTACGTGCTGCAGGCGTAGAACGAACCGTGCTTGCCCCACTTGATGACCAGCGGCGCACCGCAGAGTTCACACTTTTCGTCGGTCGGTTTCTCCATACGCTTGATGTTTTCCATGTGCTTCTCGGCGTATCGGAGATCCTTGGAAAACTTCTGGTAAAACTCGGTGAGCGCGTCGTTGCCCGTCTGCTTGCCTTCTTCAATCTCGTCGAGTTCTTCTTCCAGGCGCGCGGTGTATTGGAAGTCGAAAATGTCTTTGAAGTTTTCGACCA
The DNA here is from genome assembly GCA_049511255.1 of Terriglobales bacterium. Classification (GTDB taxonomy): domain Bacteria; phylum Acidobacteriota; class Terriglobia; order Terriglobales; family Acidobacteriaceae; genus Acidiflorens. The sequence continues at coordinate 1,228 of JBEKYF010000117.1, forward strand.
GCAGATCGGTGACGACAAGGCCAATTTCGGTGGGCACAAACTTGCCACCGACTTTCTGCGCATACTGCCGCTCCTGGATGGTGCTGAGAATGGTGGCATAGGTGGAAGGCCGGCCGATGCCGCGCTCCTCGAGTTCTTTCACCAGAGAAGCTTCGTTGAAGCGCGGAGGCGGCTCGGTGAAATGCTGCTCTGGGCGAAGCGACTTCAGCGTCAGCTTCTGCCCCGCTTCGAGTGGCGGGAGTTTGTGCTTCAGTTCCTCGTCTTCTTCGTCCTTGCTGTCTTTGGACTCTTCATAGACCTTGAGGAAGCCGTCGAACTTCATGACCGATCCGGTAACGCGGAACCAGAACACGTCGCTGCCAGACTTGGCGTCGATGTCGACCGAGGTCTGGTCGAACACGGCGGGATTCATCTGCGAGGCTACGAAGCGCTGCCAGATCAGTTTGTAAACCTTGAATTCGTCTTCATGCAGATATTTCTTGATCTGGTCGGGATGGCGCATTGCCGAAGTTGGCCGAATAGCTTCGTGCGCCGCTTGCGCTTCTTTCTTCTCCTTATATGTGTTGGGAGCTTCGGGTAGATAGTTGGCGCCGTACTGGCTACCAATGTACTCGCGAACTTCAGTGATCGCCTCGGCCGAAACGCGGGTCGAATCGGTGCGCATGTAGGTGATCAGGCCGACCAGCCCCTCGTCGCCGAGTTCGACACCTTCGTAGAGGCGCTGCGCGATCATCATGGTGCGCTTCACGCTGAAGCGCAGCTTGCGCGAGGAATCCTGTTGCAGCTTGCTGGTAGTGAACGGCGGAGTGGCATTGCGCCGGCGCTCTTTCTTTTCCGCTGAACGAACTACCCACTCGGCGTTTTCGAGCGCCAGGCGGATTTTCTCCGCTTCCTCGCCGTTCGTGATTTCGATTTTCTCTTCGCCTTTGCCCAGGAAACGGGCGTCGAATGCCGGAGGCTTAGCGGCAGCGAGATGGGCATCGATCGTCCAGTACTCCTTTTTCTCAAAGGCTTTGATTTCGCGTTCGCGATCAACGATCAAGCGGAGGGCGACGGTCTGCACCCGTCCGGCGGAAAGGCCGCGGCGCACTTTGTCCCATAAAAGAGGAGAGACCTGGTATCCCACGAGGCGATCGAGCACGCGGCGGGTTTGCTGGGCGTCCACCAGATTACGATCGATGTCGCGAGGATGCTCGAAAGCGGCCTTGACGGCGCGTTGCGTGATTTCGTTGAAGGTCACGCGCCGGATACGTGCGTCTTCCCCAACGTCGTCCGGTTTCGCCTTGGCGCTGCCCTTAGTTGTCTTTGTCCCTGCCTTCGTCTTCTTCTTTTTCTTGCCGGACTCGTCGCCGAGTTCGTCGGCGAGATGGGCGGCGATGGCTTCGCCTTCGCGATCCGGATCAGGCGCGAGGTAGATGTGGTCGGCCGAGAGGGCCAGCTTCTTCAGCCTGGCCAGCACCTTTTCTTTGCCGGGAATGACGACGTATTCCGTATCGAAATGGTTTTCGACGTCGACACCCAGGCTGCTTTTGGGCAGGTCTTTCACGTGGCCGAAAGAAGCATCGACCGTGAATCCCTTGCCCAGATACTTCTGGATAGTTTTCGCCTTAGCCGGCGATTCGACAATGACTAGACCTTTGGACAATGGTTCCTCAGTATGGCGGTATCGGAATTGAACCTAGCACGAATTGGCGCGTTGCAACAACTGTGCGGCTCTTGGCTGTTAGCTTTTGGCTCTTAGCTCTTCGTTAAAGGGTGGAACCCTTTTGGTCCGCTGAGTGACCTCTGATTTTGTGCGAAAGTGATGACATCATGCGCATGATTCCTCCCAAATCAGAGTCCAGACCTTCATAAATCTTGGATTCGAGGAGACCCAAGTCTCGCGCCAGCAGCAGGTGATAGGACAACTCAGCCCCCGAACCCATCGCGATCTGGATGAATCTGCCCATGTCTCCGTCAGATCTTCGACCGCAGCCTTCAGCAAGATTCGCGGCAATCGATGCCGACGCACGGCGCATTTGACTGGTCAGCCCGAATCTTTCTTCGTTGGGGAACGGCCTCGTATTCTTGTAGACTGCGAGCGTAAGCAGGTGCGCTTTTTCCCAAACAACCAAGTCTTTGTAATTTCTCATTAGTACCTCACGGCAATTTAGCTAAAAGCCAACAGCTAACAGCTAAAAGCTCTTTACAAAATTCTTCCCGGGCAACTGCCGTATCTTGCCATTCAGCTCCAACTCGAACAGCGCGGCGAAGATTTCCGAGGACGACATTTCGTTTTCCAGCAATTCGACCAGTTGATCGATGTGCGTGGATTCATCGGCCTTGAGCAACTTGAGGACCTTTTTTTCGTGGGGCGAGGTCACCTCGTCCGGGAATAGAGATGCGGTTTCCGGCTCGGGAGATTCATTCTGCATGGAACTGAGCGCGACCTGCACGTCGGTTGGAAGCTCTTCCCACACGTCTTCCCAGGTGGCAACGAGCTTCGCGCCTTGCTTGATCAGCGTGTTCGGGCCCCAGGAATTCTTGTTGGTCACGTTGCCCGGGACGGCGTAGACATCGCGATTTTGTTCAAGGGCACAGCGGGAAGTGATGCGCGTGCCGCTGTATTCCGCGGCTTCGACGACCAGTACGCCGGCGGACATCCCGCTGATGATCCGGTTGCGGATGGGAAAGTTTTGCGGGGCCGGCGAGGTCCCGACTGGGAATTCGGTGATCAGCGCGCCACCGAGGGCCACAATCTATTCGGTGAGCCGCGTGTTTTCCCTGGGGTACATGACGTCAATTCCGGTGCCGAGGACGGCGACGGTTTTTCCCTTGGCGGCGATCGCGCCGCGATGCGACGCGGTATCGATGCCCCGCGCTAATCCACTGATGATCACCAGGCCGCGAGCGGCGAGGTCGGTGGAGAGACGTTCGGCCATGCCGCTGCCATAGGGCGTAGGATGGCGCGTTCCCACCATCGCGATGCCGGGCTGAGCCAGCACCTCGACGCATCCTTTAATAAATAAGATTACCGGTGGGTCGTAAATTTCCTTCAGCCGTGACGGATATTCGGGGTCGCTGAGTGAAATAATTCTCGCGCCCGCCTCGGCCGCCTTCGCGCATTCCTGCTGCGCCAGTTCGAGCGACTTTCCCGTGGCCACCGATTGCGCGGAAACCGCGCGCATCCCCGTAGCTTCGAGTTCGGTCAGGCTGGCATGGAAGACGCACTCGGCCGTGCCATAGCGCTCGATCAGTTTCTTGATGCGCGTGGGGCCCAATCCCGGAGTCAGTGCGAGGGCAAGCCAGTAGGTGGCCTGGTAAGAAGCCGGGTTGCGGGCAGCAACGGCCACCTCGGACATATCAATATCATTATTATTGGACATATTGCGTGACCCTAGCCTGCGGCGGAAAATGCTGTCAAGGATGGCGCGCACATCACTTTTGGTAGAATTCGTAAAGTGATGAGCCGGTTAAAGATCTCGGCCATTTCCTACCTGAACACCGCGCCGCTCATGTGGGATTTTGAGCATGACCAGGCGGGCGCGGGCCTTAGTTTTGATATTTCCTACACCATCCCCTCAGCCTGCGCCGCGGCTTTGCGTGCGGGAACGGCCGATATTGGCATCATTCCGGCCGCCGCTTATACCACGGTTCCGGATCTTGTCATCATTCCGGACGTGGCGATTGCGTCACGGCGGGCAGTGCGGTCGATCCTGCTGGTAAGCAAAAAGTCCGTCGATCCGATGTGGAAGCAGGTGCGCACGGTTGCGCTCGATACTTCTTCGATGACGTCGGTGGCGCTGGCCAAGATTTTGTTCGCGAAATGGCTGGGAGGAGCGCGCAGTTATAAGGCGATGGCTCCGGACCTCGATGCGATGCTCCGCGCTTGCGATGCGGCGTTGCTCATCGGAGACCCGGCATTGCAGGTCGACCGCACGCGCTACTTTACGCTCGATTTGGCGGAGGAGTGGGTGGCGCGCACGGGAAAGTCATTCGTTTTCGCTTTCTGGGCCATTCGCAAGCAGGCGCTTGCCGGACGCAATGCCGCGGCGATCGCTGAGGTTTTCAGGAAGTCACGGGATCATGGGCTGTCGCCGAAAAAACTTGAAGCCATCGCTCAGGAGTGGGCGCCGCGCCTCGGCCTCACGGTCGAAATGGTTCGCGTCTACCTGACGCACAACATCCATTATTATCTCGACCCTCCGTGCCTGGAAGGGCTTGCGCTTTATTACCGCCTGGCCGCGGAAATCGGTGCCCTTCCGCAAGCGCCGGAACTTCATTTTGTTTAGAACTCAGCGTTCCCCTTTTGCCATTTCCTTTAGCTGGACGGCATAGGCTGCTTTTTAACGTTGCATCTTGCCAGCCGCTCCTGCTCCAATAAAGAAGATGGATTTGCTTGCGATCGTCCTGCTCGTGTCGAAAAAGAGTGCCTTGCGATGGCTGATCCATCTCGGGGGCCCCAGCCTGATTTTGCTGGGCCTCATCGACAACTCGGTCATCCCTCTGCCGGGTAGCACGGACATCGTCACCATCCTGCTGGCCGCTCACCATCCCAACCTGTGGATCTACTACGCGATCATGGCGACGGCGGGAGCGCTCATCGGCGGCTATCTTACTTACCGCATGGCTCGCAAAGGTGGCAAAGAAACTCTGGAAAAAAGATTTTCGAAGAAGACGACCAAGAAGGTGTACGCGATTTTTTCACGCTGGGGATTCGCGGCGGTCGTGATCCCCGCCATACTACCGCCGCCCTTTCCCATCGTGCCCATGCTTCTGGCAGCCGGCGCCATGCAGTACCCGACCAGGAAGTTCCTGACCGCTCTGGCCGTGGGGCGCGGCCTTCGGTTCACTATCCTCGCTTATCTCGGGTTTCACTACGGCCGGCACATCGTGAGGCTTTTTGCCCAGTACTACTGGCCCGTGCTTATCGCCCTGATCGCGTTCTCAGCGGTGGGCGCACTCTACGGCCTGTACGAGTACAAACGCAGACAGAAAAGCAGTGGTCAGGAAACTCCCCGCCAGCAATCGCAGGTTCGCCGCCGGACGGCCTAGGAGCCTTCGGTCAACTTCAGCAAACTCGCCTCCACCGCCTCTCACCAGCTAAAATAGCCATTACCGTGGGGTGAAGAGGATGTCCCTGACCAAGCAGCAAGCTCTGGAAATGTTTCGGTCCGATGATCTGATCGGGATTGGCATGGAGGCGGACGCGGTCCGCCGCAAGATGCACCCCGAAGGCGTCGTAACCTACATCATCGACCGCAACATTAATTACACCAACTTCTGCACGGAGTATTGCACCTTCTGCGCGTTCTATCGTCCGTTGAAGGGACCGGCGTCCAAGGAAGGTTACATCCTCGACCTCGATACCATCTACGAAAAAATTCGCGAAACCGTGGAACTCGGCGGCACCGGCGTGCTGATGCAGGGCGGCCTGCATCCCGATCTCAAGATCGACTGGCACGAGCGGATGCTCAGCGGTATCAAGCAGCGCTTCCCGAAAATCCATCTGCACTGCTACTCCGCTTCTGAAATTCTCGCGATTGCCGAGTACAGCAATCTCAGCGTGCGCGATACGATTGCGCGCCTGCGCGACTCGGGCCTTGATTCGATCCCGGGCGGCGGCGCCGAGATTCTTGACGACGAGGTCCGCTACAAAATTGCGCGCCTGAAATGCCTGACCGCGGATTGGCTGCTGGTGCATCGCACTGCGCACCAGCTCGGCATGCGCACTACCGCGACCATGATGTTTGGCGTCGGCGAGTCCATCGAACACCGCATCAACCACTTCCAATGTCTTTACGATTTGCAGCAGGAGACGGGCGGGTTCACGGCGTTCATCCCGTGGAGCTTCCAGCCCGCCAACACCGCGCTGGGCGGGCGCCGCTGGGATGAGGCCACGGCGGTTGAGTACTTGAAAGTGCTGGCGATTTCGCGACTCTATCTTTCGAATTTTTTGAATGTGCAGTCCAGTTGGGTCACGCAGGGATTGAAAGTCTGCCAGATGGGCTTGCGTTTCGGCGGCAACGACGTAGGCTCGGTGATGCTGGAGGAGAACGTCGTTCGCGCCGCGGGCGTGACCAACTGCACAACCGAGGAAGAATTGCGGCGCATCATACGCGATGCAGGCTTCCGGCCGGCGCAACGGGATACTTTGTACCGGCAATATTTTCTCAACTGATCGGCAAAGCTCACGTAGGGACGGCCGCCCTCGGCCGTCCAGCGGGGCGAAGCCCCGCCATTGTCGAGTGCAAGAATGGATCAATGAAGACCTGGGCGAGCTTTGCTCGCCTGGACGGCCGGGGGCGGCCGTCCCCACGTAGTTTCTCTATGACGCGCTCACTCGCCATCACCTTCTTGCTTCTCAGTGCCTGGTTGCTGGCGAGCGCGCAAGACTCCCCACCCATGGCAAAGGCCTCTTCCATTGCAGGCACGGTGATGAAGGAACCGGGCAGCCAGCCGCTCAAAAAAGTGCTGGTACAGGTCGTGGCGGAAGATCAGAAGCAGGGCGGAAACTACACCGCCTCGACCGATGCCGACGGCCATTTCCACATTGAGAACGTCCTGCCGGGGCGTTACCGACTCTACCTCGAGAAAACCGGGTTGGTCGGGGTGAATGGGCGCGGGCTTAAGTCTGACGTCAACGTTTTAACGGTTCAGGCCGGGCAATCGGTGGAAGACCTTCTCTTTCGCATGTTGCCCACGGCCATCATCAGCGGCCGCATCACGGACGAAGATGGCGACCCGATGTCCGGGGTCAGAGTGATCGCACTAAGAAAAAAGCCAGGGAAGGCAACGAGGGAAACCGCCGGGAGCGAGGCGACGAACGATCTTGGCGAATACCGGCTCGCCGGTTTGTTTCCCGGGCAGTATTGGATTGCGGCCATGCCGCCTCCCGACTTCCGCGATTACGAACGGCAGCAAGAGAAATCGCCGCAGGGCGATAACAAGGGCGACATGCAGCCCGATAACCGTTATGTCACCACTTACTATCCGGGCACCTACGATGGCACGCAGGCCTCGGCTGTAACGCTTAAGGCGGGCGATGAAATGCCGGTCAACCTCACGTTGGCGCCGGCGAGAACGTATCGGGTTCGCGGAATCGTTACTGGCATTATGGTCGCCCAGAAGCCAACCGTGGAGTTGATTCCCAAGGCGGGCGACTCTGTCCGGTCGAGTGAAGTTGGGCCGGATGGTCAGTTCGAAGTCCTCGGGGTCGCCCCGGGGTCTTACTTGGTCAGGGCATCGGCCGGGATGGATTCACAGCCGCTAACTGCGCACCAGGATATCAACGTCGTAGCCGCCGACGTCGAAGGCTTGAAGCTCAGTCCCCTGCCTTCTTTCCGGCTCTCCGGCCGTCTCCAAATCGAGGGCAGCGCGTCCGGAGAGCTTAGCCAGTACTCGGTAAACCTGCGCGTGCCCGATGATCCAGGGTTCTTCCTGTCCCAGAACTTCTTTGGGACGAGCGCGCCGGTGGACCGGCTCGGTAATTTTGAGTGGAAAGACGTGATCCCCGGCAACTACATCGTGCAACTATTCGGGGCCGACGTTCAGAGCAACTTCTACCTGAAATCCGTAACCCTCGGCGGACGAGATGTAGCAACCGGATTCACGGCAAACGGGCCCGCGACGCTTGATCTGCTGGTTAGTTCCAAGGGAGGCACGATTGAGGGAGCGGTCGTTGAAAAGGAAAAAGATGTGAATATTGATCATGTAGACAACGATCACCCCGCACCCAATGCCACGGTGGTGGCCGTGCCGGAAGAAAAATACCGCAAGCTTCCCGATCACTTCGGGCTCGGATCGACCGATCAGCATGGACGCTTTACGATTCGCGGCGTAGCTCCGGGCAGCTACACCCTATTCGCCTGGCAGGATCTGGAAGAGGGCGTGTACCGCGACCCCGACTTTCTGAAGTCTCAGGAAGCGAATGGTACGGCGGTGAAAGTAGAGGAAGGTTCTCATCAGAAGCTCGAGCTGAGGCTTAGTCCAGCGGGCGAGGAGTGGCGATAAACAGGTACAATGCTTGTGCTGCCTTCTTTCTTTTTGATTCACGGTGCGGTTGAGTTCATGGATTTGAGACTTACTTCCTCCCCGCCGGCCTTGGCCGTCATGCTTGCCTCCAAGGGCTTGGTGCCCTATCTTCGCCACCATTTTCTGGACAAGACTTTCCAGGGGCTTTACCAGGTCAATGCGTTTGACCTGGCGCTGCTGATTCCGTACTTTGTCGTGCTGATCGTCCTGGCGGCGTACGGCGCGCACCGCTACTGGCTGGTCTATCTTTATTATAAGAACCAGAAGAACAAGACGACGGAACCAGCGGCTCATTTCCATTTCGATGACCTGCCGCGCGTCACCGTCCAGTTGCCCATCTTTAACGAGCAATACGTGGTGGAGCGGCTGCTCGACGCCGTCTGCCGGCTCGACTATCCACAAGAAAAACTCGACATCCAACTGCTCGACGACTCGACCGACGAAACCGTAGAGGTCGCACGCCTTTTGGTCGATCGCTACGCCGCCTTGGGATATCCGGTCACGTACCTGCATCGCGACAATCGTGAAGGCTACAAGGCTGGCGCTTTGGCGGAAGGATTGAAAACCGCGAAGGGCGAATTCATCGCCATCTTTGACGCTGATTTTGTTCCACCACCCGACTTTCTGCTGAAGTGCATCCATCACTTCACCGATCCCAAGGTCGGCATGGTGCAAACGCGCTGGACGCACATCAATCGCAACTATTCCTTGCTGACCCAGGTCGAAGCCATTCTGCTCGACGGTCATTTCGTGCTGGAGCACTCGGGACGCGCGCGCAGCGGCGTTTTCTTTAACTTCAACGGCACGGCCGGCATGTGGCGGCGCTGCGCCATTGACGAAGCCGGCGGCTGGGAGCATGACACGCTCACCGAAGATACCGATCTTTCCTATCGCGCCCAGCTCAAAGGATGGAAGTTTCTTTATCTGCAGGACGTCGAATGTCCAGCCGAGTTGCCGGTAGAGATGACCGCATTCAAAACGCAGCAGGCGCGCTGGGCTAAAGGGCTGATCCAGGTCTCGAAGAAAATACTTCCGCAGGTGTTAAGGAGCGATGTATCGCGGCACCAGAAAATCGAAGCTGTGTATCACCTGACGGCTAACATCAGCTATCCACTGATGATCGTGCTCTCGGTTCTGCTGATGCCCGCCATGATTATTCGCTTCTACCAGGGATGGTTCCAGATGCTCTACATCGACCTGCCCCTGTTCATGGCTTCGACGTTCTCCATTTCCAGCTTCTATCTGGTCTCGCAGAAGGAACTGTTTCCGAAAAGCTGGCTGCGATCGCTGCTCTACCTGCCACTCTTGATGTCTCTCGGAATCGGGCTGACGATCACCAATACGATTGCCGTGCTCGAAGCGCTGGTTGGCAGGCAGACCGCCTTCGCCCGTACTCCCAAGTATCGCGTCGAATCAAAGAAGGACAGAGTCGGCGCGAAAAAATACCGCAAGCGTCTGGGATGGGTTCCGTGGATTGAACTCCTCATCGGAGCTTATTTCGCGCTGGCGGTCTTTTACGCCATCGACAACGAGAACTACTTCACGGTTCCCTTCCTGCTGTTGTTCGTGATCGGTTACTGGGTCACGGGGCTGATGTCACTGCTGCA
>JBEKYF010000118.1:0-10730 GCA_049511255.1 Terriglobales bacterium
CAATGTCACTCGCCGAAATCTGAGCAATGAGTCCGTTAACGCTGCCATTACTTATGGTCGGCCGGTCGCTGCCGTTCCAGCGCACGACTGAACCGGTCACAAAATTTGACCCTGGATAAGGCCCAACTACCAGCAACTGAAAGGACGGTTCTCCCGCGGGAACGCCGCTTGGATAGAGAACACTGATCGTCGGGACGGAGCCGCTCGTAATGGTGAAGTTAATCGCCTTGGAGGTGCCACCGCCGGGAGCGGGGTTGGTCACTGTCACGCCCGGCGTGCCGGTTGAGGCGATGCTGGCAGCAGGGATGGCTGCAGTCAATTGCGTGGAGTTGACAAACGTGGTGGCGGGCGCCGACCCGCCGAAGTTAACCATAGAACCTGCGACGAAATTTGTCCCATTGATCGTGAGCGTGAAAGCCGCACCGCCAGCTACGGTACTGTTGGGCGAGATCGCGGTGATCGTAGGAGTGGGATTAGATCCCCTGGATACGGGAGGATTGGTGCCGCCTCCGCATCCGGCAAGGAGCAAAAGGCCCGCAATCCCCCCCACTGCGAGCTTTCTCACTGGCACTGCGTCGCTTTTCACGGCACCCTCCCGTTCCAGTTACCCACTTCCACATCACCGACCGTCGGCGAGATGCACAACCGCTTCAAATGAAGAAGCGTGCATCCAATTTAGTCAGCGCACCCTTAGTCCTTCTCCTCCTCCAGCCTTATCCCCTCTTCCATCACAGTCGTGCCCGGCGCCTCGCTGAGCACGAAGAATCTCTTGCCTCCATCAACTACAACGACGTTGTTGCTGTGTGTGCCGTCCGAATCGAAGTACGACCCCGTACAATCCGGATCGACCGTGTAGGTTCCGTTCGTTCCGGGTTGATCGGTCCAGGGTCGGATTTCACCGCTGGTGCTTCTGGTGTTGCGAATGGGGCCGCGCGTCCCATCTCCGCCGTAGAAGGCGATGCCAATCTCGGCGATGGGGCCACATTCGCTAAGGCCTGTGCAATTGGAACCGCCCGCAAGATTGTTCACGCCCGTCCTGCGGAAGGCATACGTCCCTTTGAGACTGGCAACGCTACAGGCGCCATTCTGGGCATGAACGCTGATGCTGGCCCCTGGAACGCGGGCAAACGTCGCAAGGAACGCGAAACCTGTCACGAGAAGAAAATACTTTCCGAACTTGCTCATTTTTGATTCTCCTTTGTCTTTTCGGCTCAAACTCAGCCGTTGTGTAAAATGCCAGGCTTGCGTCCCGCGACATTGGCGCGAAGTCGCTTGAGGCACAATGGTCGGCGTATGGTTTGTAGGTGTCTTTGTTCTGATCGTGCAACTCTCTGAATGCAAGTGGCTTGTAGCCACACCCGCAAATATTCCTTAGATAAGCAGTCGTGATAGACTACTGGCCATCTTGGGGGAGCCTGCAATGGAGGCTACCGACCGAACCCGCAGGGTGCGATTCGACGCCTTCGAGGTGGACATGCGTTCGGGCGAAGTGCGCAAGCACGGCATCCGGCTAAAGCTTCATCGCCAGCCCTTCCATGTACTCTCGCTTTTGCTGGAGCATCCGGGGGACGTCGTTACGCGCGAGGAGCTTCGCCAGAAACTCTGGCCCGGCGACACTTTTGTTGACTTCGATACCGGTCTGAACAGTGCCGTCAAAAAGCTGCGCGACGCGCTGTGCGATTCAGCCGAGGAACCCCGCTACATCGAGACTCTGCCACGCCGGGGATACCGTTTCATTGCTCAGGTGGAAAATGGCGATTTGTCTACAGCAGCTGCGCCGATCAAGTCGCTGGATGTTATCCCTTTGCGGCCAAATCCAATTGAGGAAGGGCTTAGAGCGGAACGGCCAGCGGATCGAGAAGTCGACGTCCGACCAACGGGGACTTCGCGGGCGCGTCTCTGGGTTGTTCTAGGCGGTGTAGCTGGACTCGCGCTTATTGCCGTCACTTACGTTATGCTCCGCGGCCACACTGGGCATACGACCCAAACCAAAATCAGGTCGCTGGCAGTCCTGCCCTTGAGCAACCTGTCGGGCGACTCATCTCAGGAATACCTGGCTGACGAGATGACCGAAGAGCTGTGCGGACGCCTGGCCAGAATCCATGATCTGCGCGTCATTTCCCGTACCTCGGTCATGCGCTTCAAGGGTACGAAGCTGTCGGTGCCAGAGATCGCCAGGACGCTTGGGGTGGACGCCCTCGTCGAAGGTTCGGTGATACGGCAGGGCAGCCGGATTCGTGTGCACGCCCAGTTGATTCGTGCCTCAACCGATGAGCACCTTTGGGCGGATGAGTACGACGGCGAGTTGGGGGACGTACTTGCTCTCGAGAGCGAGGTGGCGCAATCCATCGCGCGCAGAGTGGAGGTCAAGGTCACCGGAGAGGAGCGTGCCAGGCTGGTCGCGGCGCATCATGTCTCGCCTGAAGTTTACGAGAGCTATCTGAAAGCCGAAGATGAATTCAGCAAGAGCAGTAGCAGGGCTGGGTTTGAACGGAGTATTGCCTACTTTGAGGAAACGATCGGCAAGGACGCCAACTTTGCACCGGCTTACGTCGGCCTCGCGAAGGCATACGAGAGGCTCGGATCAGTTCCTGATGGTGGCCCGCCGAAGGAAACGCATCCAAAAATGATGAGCGCGGCCCGAAAAGCTATTGAACTGGATCCGGACCTTGCGGAACCACACGTCTTGCTTGCAGCGGTATATCAGAAACAGTGGCAGTGGAGCGATGCCGAAACGGAATTCAAGCGGGCTCTGGAGTTGAACTCGAACGATGCTGGTGCTCACGTCGGCTACGCGATGTGGCTGATGTGCCAGGGCCGGATGGACGAGGCCCTGGCGTGGGCCCAGCGTGCCCGCGACCTTGATCCGCTTGGAGCCGCTGATGACCTGCTTCGAGCCCCTGGCCTCACCAAGGGCTGGATATTGTTTCATGCGAGACGTTACGACGAGGCCATCACGGAGTTACGAAGCGACGACCCGGACAATCGGTATCTGGGGATGGCCCTGATTGCCAACGGCCAACCGGACGAAGCGATTCCGGTGCTGGAGAGAGCCCTCGGCCCCGACCGGAATCCGGGTGTAATGGGCGTGCTTGTCAGAGCCTATGCGCATGCTGGGCGCCGCGAGGAAGGGCTTCGTTTGCTCGACGAACTGAAGCGACGGCAGCGAACCACCCACGTTCCTACTAACGCATTTGTAAACGCATATCTGGGCGTCGGTGACAACGAGCAGGCACTTGCCTGGCTGGAGCGGGCCTACCAGGAGCAGGCAAACATCCTGCAGATGATCAAGGTCCATCCGTTCTTCGATCCTTTGCGCGGCGACCCGCGTTTTGCGGATCTGGTCCACCGCGTCGGGCTTGACCAGCCTCGATAGCCACCTTTTTTCGTTTGGAGAGGCGTTGCTCGCAAATTCAGCCTTGTTCCTAGACTCGTTTTGACTATCTAGAAGTCGTCCGGTCATCTCATAAATACTCGGTGGGCTACACGTTCTTCCTCGCCAATGTACGACGCACAGGCAATCTCTAGCCGTGCACAACGGGCCGATTTTCGGATATGATGTCGTGCCATAGATCGCAGGTCCGCTTCGATCGAATTTGCTTGGGGTGTTTCGATGAGATTGCGACCCCGCCGCTGCTTTTCAACCTTCCTCCTGGCGATTTGCTTCGCAAATGAACTGAGCGCGCAGACCACGACCTCGGGCGCAGTGACCGGCGTCGTTACTGACCAGAGCGGTGCGGTTGTGCCCAATGCGGATGTCGAGATCAGGGACGTCAACAAGGGCACGATAGAGTCGACCAAATCAGACCGCGATGGCGTGTACCGCTTCTTCTTTCTTTCTCCCAGCCAATACACGTTAACCGTAGAGCACGACCGCTTTCGCAAAGAAAGCCGGAGTGTGACTGTATTGTTAGGGACACCAGTTACCGTCAACATCACGCTGGAGATTGCGAAAGCAAACATGCAACTGGTGGTGACCACAGAAGCTCCGCTCGTTCAGGCAGACAACGGCGACGTTTCGATTACCATGGGCCAGACGCAGATCTCGGAACTACCCAATCCCGGTAACGACCTCACCTACATCGCCCAGACCGCTCCCGGCGCAATCATGAACACCGATAATGCGCTCACTGGAGGCGGGGGCGGGAATTTTTCAATCCTGGGCATGCCGGGCACCTCAAATCAATTCACCGTGAATGGCATGAACGACAACGAGGGTCATCTTAATATTACTGGCGCTACGGGTATGCTTCTGGGTCAGAACCAAATTCAGGAAGCCACTGTGGTGAGTAATGGCTACTCGGGCCATTTTGGAGGTGACGCAGGCTCGTATGTGAACTACGTCACAAAGTCCGGAGGGAATGACTTCCACGGAAACGCCAAGTACTTTTGGAATGGCAGCGTGTTGAACGCTACCGACTGGATCACGAAAGCATTCGGCAATCCACGGCCGTTTGACATCGCCAATCAGTGGGCGGGTTCGGTGGGAGGGCCCATCCAGAAAAATAAGTTGTTTTTCTTTTTTGATGCCGAAGGCTTGCGAGTCTTGCTGCCCTCTCCTGTTCAGGTGGTTCTGCCGAGCCCGCAGTTCGAGGCGGCAACCATAGCTAATATCGATTCTATCTTTGGCTCTGCGTCTGCTTCCGATGCTTTCTACAAGCAGATCTTCAGTCTATATAACCAAACCCCTGGAATAGCAGCGGCTACTCCGGGGAGCTTCTCCGATCCTCTCGGCTGTCTCGACACAAGCCCGACTGGTGTGTTCATCGGGCCGCAGACCGCGCAAGGTCAACTCGGTGTGAACCTTCCGTGCGCAATCCATTTTCAGGAAACACTTGGGCAGCCGACGAGTGAATCCCTTGTGTCTGGCCGTGTGGATTGGAACGTCCGTACCAACGATCGTGCTTTCTTCCTCCTCCAATACGACAATGGCCGGCAACCCCTTGTCGTCGACCCAATAAGCTCACTCTTCAACGTCTATTACACCGGGCCATGGTGGCAAGCCCAGTTGAACGAAACTCACACATTTGGAACTACCGCGGCGAACCAGTTCCTATTGGCGGGTTTTTACCACGATGAGGTGTCGAGCCTCGTCAACCCGGTGCAAACCCTGGCCGCTTTTCCGACCACCTTGGATTGGTCCAACGCAGGTCAGCCGTTCACGTCGCTGGGAGGATTTGACTATCTCTATGGCTATCCGCTCGGCCAGGCGCTCACGCGGTACGAGATAGCCGATGATTTCCTGAAGACGTGGGGCAAGCACAAATTCGGATTCGGTGGAGATTTCCTGCGAAACTATTTGAGCTTCTCTCAATATACGCAGAATGCCGTCGGAGATATCGTTCCACAAACCATCGATGCATTTTATTCTGGAGGCGTGGACCCAGTATCTCCCCACAGTGACTCCACACGCTTGCGTCAATCCTTTCCGACGCAACTGTCACAGCGCTTCACTAACTACACTCTGGCGGGCTATGGGCAGGATGAGTGGCACCTAAAATCCAACCTGACCCTTACTCTCGCCCTGCGCGTAGAACATCGCTCAAATCCGGTCTGCGCCCGCGATTGCTTTCCCGAATTCTCTGGACCGTTTGAATCGATCAGTCACGACCCCGCACTGCCTTACAATCAGGCGCTCTCAATTCGAAAGCAAGCCCTTCTTCACACGGACCCTGTTAGCTGGGCGCCGCGATTCAGTTTCGCCTGGCAGCCGCTGGGAGTTTCGCATCATACCGTGGTACGTGGCGGTCTCGGTCTATTTTACGAACTGCTCGCTGGCGCGATCGGATTCGTTTATTCTGACAATCCACCACTCGTGAACCGCTTGACAGTATTTGGCGGCTATAATCTCGCTCCGGAAGAAACCGACAGCCTCTTTAAAGTGGCCGCAGCCTCGAATGCCGCCTTTGTCAAAGGGTTTGCAGCCGGCGAGAACCTTATTCAGATCGAAGCATCGGATTCGGAGAAGTTCTTTCCCCCCAATATTACGGTTCCGGATAGTAAGATCCACACACCCCAGTATCAGAAGTGGAGCCTGGAAGTGCAGCAGGGGTTTGGTGCCAGAACTTCGGTAACTCTTGGATACTACGGCAATCACGGAATTCATGAGTTGGTGCAAAATCCCTCAGCCAATGCTTTTGGATTCGGCCCATTTCCAGCCACAGCCTGTGCGAGCCCGCCCGTTTCGCCCTGCTCCGACCCTCGCTTCGCTGGTGTCACTGAATACACCACACCCGGAATCTCAAACTACAATGGCGTGGTTGTTTCCTTTCGACGGCGATTTGCTGGTTTTGGGAATGGTTTATTCCAGATGAACTACACCTACGGCCATGCTCTGGATGAAGTTTCCAACGGCGACCAAGCTGAATTCACTGCAGGCAGTTCCGACTTCCCCCAGGACCCCTTTCATCTGCGAGGCAGCTATGGAGCGGCAGATTACGATGTTCGTCACTCCTTGAATGCGAACTACGTGTGGCAGCTCCCGGTAAAGACCATGCTCCACGGCCGCGGCTCCGATTACCTGGTGAACGGATGGCAGGTCTCGGGAACGATTTTCGCCCGAACCGGATTTCCCTACACAGTGATCGATCTCGCAGAAGCTGGTAACCTGGCTCGGAACAATTTCTATGGAACAATCTACTCTGTGCCAGTTGCCCCGCTCAGCGGGTCCCATTCCTGCGGAGCGGGAGCTGTAGTCCCACCATTCCCGCATCCTTGTTGGCCTCCGCAAGTGCTCGAGAATGGGGCGCCGAATCCAGGCGCACTGTTTGTACAGACGGGCTGCGAGAGCTCGTTCAATGCGGGGAACGTGCCAGGTCCATCCGGGCCTTGTTCCGGAACTGCGGTTTCATTTGCGCAAGGACGCAACCGTTTCCGCTATCCGAGCTATTTCAATACTGACTTCACGATCATGAAGAAAACGAGCATTGTCGGCCGGGACAAAGTGGTGCTGGGTATTGGTGTCCAATTCTTTAATTTTTTCAATCGCCCAAATTTCGGCCCGCCCGACAACTACAGCTCGGACCCAGGGTTCGGAGAGATATCGACGATGGAGATGCCACCGACTAGCATCCTGGGATCTGGCCTTGGAGGCGATGTTTCCCCCAGGATGATCCAACTGAAAGCGCAGATCCAGTTTTAGGCGCTTCTGGCCTCGTTAGGTGCGGAAACCCGACTGCCTTGGCGTAGCTCAGTCCGGGCGAGACGGTGCTGGACCTTGGGTCGGGCGGTTCCGGCGGCTCGACCATTGGACCGCCTGAAGTAATGAGAGGTCAGCTTGTGAAAATCGAGCCAGTCACCCCGCGAATAACGGGCAAACCGGCAGTAATCCGCCTTGGACGAAGGCACGAATACGTGCCGCCTGAGAATTTGCTGATCAAGTGGCGGAGTCACGCTGGCTGCGGATTCAATGTGTCAAGCATGTGTTTGCTCTGACACTTACAGTCCTCTTCGAGGAGATGGCCATTGATCTCCTCCAAGCCCGTTCAACTCCCCGATCGCACACACTTTGGCGTTATCGCGCTTCGGTTCAAGAACTAAGTGATGAAGAGTTCCTCCAGCGGGGCGAAAGACTTGCTCGCGATCTCGCCATCAATCTACAGTCGGAATCTGCTCCAGTCGCTGGCGGAAGTACTCCTTCCAACTTTCAGGTAATGCCGCAACTCGGAGAGCACGCTACACCCAAGCCACATCAGCATCGCTATACCTTTTCTCAGCATACAAGCGAGTGATTTCCGAAACCGGGACGCCGTTGGGGTCGCGACTGATAACCCTCATCTCATCGCCGGCGCCGACTTCGCCCTCGCGAATAACGGCGAGGTAGAAACCCGTGCGGCCGCTTACGAAGAATCGCTTTACCATATCGTCGAGCTCAAATCTAACGCCAAGTTTGTAGCAAGGGAGCCGAGGCTGGGTCACGGCCACTTGGGCCGAGCCGACGGAAAACTGATCGCCGAGATGGACCGACTCTTCCAATGGGCCATCGAGTGTGAAGTTTTCACCAAACATGCCCATGGGCAACTCTCGGCCTGGCAACTCTTTTTTCCAGTAGTCGTAGTGTACGAGTGGATAGCAGTAAACAGCCTTATATTCTCCGCCGTGAACGCTGAGATCCGCTTGACGGTCACCGTCCAAATTGAGCTTGCGCAAAGCGACGCGGCCGTGAACCGGTTCCTTGAAGATTCCTGTAGTCACGCTTCTCTGGTGCCACGTCACTTCGCGGGGAAGCCCAGTATTTACTGACATTAGCTTCATCTGCCACTGGTCCTCATCTGTCGCGTCCGCAACGAACTAACTCAATCGGCAGTATAGAGGACTACTCGGGCAAATAAAATCTCGACCACGCCCCAGAAGTCCTCTTCTGGGAAGTCTGCCGCTGACAATCAGTGAGATTCCTCCCGAGCGACGGGCAAACAGGAAGTTATGTATGGCGGAACACATAAATCGGGCGAGCCGCCATCGGTTTACGTACCATTTTCGCCTGGCGAATAAAGTGGCTCGTCGTCTGCACCTGTTGATCTATACGCACAGGCATCGTGCATCTCTTGTTTGATCGGTTTCAGCATTCGCCAGGCCGCCAGACAACACACGAATCCGATTGTGGAAGAGGCTACGACGGATGCCCCGGCGACCAATGCACCGGCACCAGCCACTCTGCCGATCACGCGCCAGCCACAGGCCTTGCGGACCATCCTTTCGCGTTCCACTGCATCGGTGTTTCTCCAGTGGTAGTCACGTACTTGATTGACGGTGCTGACAACTTCGTTGATCGCGGGCTCGAACAGCAACTGAGCTGACTTGAGGACAATCAGAAGGGACAGCACGATGATCGCCGCGCAGAACGCCAATAAAAATAGAAATACTACGAGTATCTCGAGCATAGTGTCTCCTTGAGAGTTATGTTGTTGGAACGTGGAAGTCTTGGAGGAAGGGATCACCACACTAAGGCCGGCCGGTTGGGTACCATTTGGCCGATGACGCGTGGAGTGGGGAGTGATTGAGCTTCGGGATCGCTAAATAATCGGCAGGTGTCGTAGCTCGGAGAGCGGTGGGTATTCTGGCTCGGTTGAACTGCGCAGACCGGTATGATCCAACGGCTTCTGCCGAGCTCGTTCCAGTTGTTGCAAGGCCGCGCGAACGTCAGCCTGGTCTACGATGGCGTATCGCTTGAAGACGCTGGAAGTTTTCCATCCCGCGATGCGCATGATAATTTCCTCCGGTACGCCGGCAGCGCGCAGGTTCCGGGCCGCGGTCCGGCGCAGGTCATGGAAGAGAAGGCCCGGCACCCCGGAGGCCGTGCACAGGTTCTTCCAGCGCTTGCGGAAGTCGCGGATCGGCTTATCCCCTCGCGTGAACACGTGATCCTCAGCTCGCTTGCCCACCACGCACTGGTGAAGCAACTCGAGCAGTCGAGCCGACTCGATCGTGACCTCACGTCCTTCAGAGTTCTTGGTCGTGCCCGGTTCCAGTCGGATGGTGCGGGAGACGAGATCGACCTGCCCGACGCGAAGGTTGAGCAGTTCACTCACCCGCCAACCGTAGTTGTAGGCAGTCTCGAGCATCGCCCGCAGCCCTAGGTCCGGACAATGGGCGACGAGTTTTGCATACTGCTGGCAAGTGACGAAGCCTTGTCGCACGTTCGTCTCCTTCAGGTGCGGGAAGTGTGGCACGCTCTCGACGCGCGGCGGAGTCGAGAGGTAGGCCAGCCGGTACATGCGTTTCAGGCAGGCCAACTCCCGATTGATGGTGGCATTGCTGGCGTGCTCCTCGCGGCGACTGTCGATGTAGCGGGCGAGCAGACGGGAGTCGAGTTCGGTTGCTGGGATCGAGCCGAAGAAGGGTTTCAGATGGAGGCGCCAGCGCGCCTCCACATCGTCGAGAGAACGCTGTTCCTTGATGCGGTAATCGCGCAACAGGTCGTCGACGAGTTGCTCGATCCTGGGGCTTTCGGCCGGGTCGGACCCGATCTCGGCCAAGCGCTGGTGGAGAAACCTGGAAGCCTTTCCCGGATCCCCGGTCCGAGTAGATTCTCGTATCGGCTTTCCTCGCTTGTAGTACTTGATCCAGAGGTAGGGACTGCGGGGTCTCGAGTAGATCGACCCCTCTCCCCGAAGACGTCGGTATTGATGTTCCATAGTATTTTCTCCTTGTAACGACGGGTGGAACCGCTTGGGTTGGTATTGGAACGCGGAGTTTGGGCACACTACGGGCACCCGGGGTGGCCGGACCCGCATCAGTTGTGGGTGAAAACGCGGCGCAGCGGACTGCGTAATCCGCCGCGGAATAACGCTTTCTTGGCTGCAAAACGGCGCAGAGCTGGCGCCTCCGAACATGGCAAGCAGAGTTGTCTAACGGGAGTTACAGCAGAACGGCAAGGATGGGATGGTGCAGCAGAGGGGATGAAATGCGGAGTTGTTAGAGGCTAGTGCTTGTGGAAGACTACATCGCGGACCAGCCTTGGCAGCTCATAGCACAGGCCACAGGTTTCGCAGTTCCCAGGGCACCGAATGGCATCTTTCGGTACGCGGGTTTCCGTTCCGTCCTGCATCCAGGCCACGCGGTGGCGGTGGGGATTGTCGACCGCCATCCCCGGCCAAGCCGAGAATACGATCACTAGTGGCCTGTCGCAGTGAGTTCGTTACTGCGGACGCGGCGGGTAGGGTCGGAGTACTTCCACTGGATGGGCCGAGCATTGGCGGAGTAGGCGTTGATGTAGCGGCGAAGTTTGCGAG
>JBEKYF010000119.1:0-16130 GCA_049511255.1 Terriglobales bacterium
TACATAGGCGGCGTGATTTGTCCGGGGATTGGGATTTCGGCGGACGCGCTGTTTCAGCGTACGTCGCGGCTGCCGCGGGTGGAGATTCGCAAGCCGGCGCGGGTGATTGGATCGAATACGGTGGGCAGTTTGCAGTCAGGCCTTTACTACGGCTATCTCGGCCTGGTCGACGGCATCCTGGAGCGGCTGCTGGACGAACTGGGCCCGGAAACTCGCGTGATTGCGACGGGCGGACTGGGATCGCTGATTGGCACCGCTTCACACCTCATAAAAGAGGTGGACGAGTTTCTCACCCTCGAGGGGCTGCGCATTATCTGGGATCGGAACCAGTCGTCCTTTATCCGCCGCGAAGCCGCCCCGAAAGCGGCAAAATCGCCGGCGCCGGCCAAGCCTCCGGATGCCAATGCGAAACCGTGGCCCTCGCCGAAATCTTCTAAATCGCGCTGAGCTAAATAGCGATGAACGAAATCGCGCTGAACTAAATCGCGCTGAACCATCGTGGAAAATTACTTCAATTACTTCACGGAAATCGAAGAGCACTATTTACGGCGGCGGGGCACTCACCTGCTGCTTTCGACGCTCGATTGGGCGCTGATTGAGACTTGGAAAAATGCGGGCGTGCCGCTGGAGGCCGTACTTCGCGGGATCGATGACGCGTTTGATAAGTACGATCGGCGTCCCTCGAAATCGAAAAAGGTGAATAGCCTGGCCTACTGCTCGCAGGCCGTGTTGGCTGCGGCGGAAGATATGAAGGAAGCGGCGGTAGGTGCGAGAAGCGAAGAAAAAACTCGGCCAGAGTCCGGATTTGAAGCGGCGCAGATTGCAGCATTTTTGCGCGGGAATGCCGAGAAGCTCGAAAAAGCGAAGCTGCCGGAGCGCGCGGGATTCGCGACCGGACTGCTGGCGCGGGAAGAAGCAGCTTCGTTACGTGAGATCGCGGAGGCCATCGAGCGCAATGGCAATGGCAACGACAAGCTTCCGCGGCTGGAAGATTTGGAACGGCGGCTGACGGTGCTCGAGGAAAAGCTCTTCGCGGTGTTGATGGCGGCGACTCCGGATGAAGATCTGGTAAATGTTCGCGCGGAAGCGGATCGGGATCTTGCTCCCTACCGGAGGAACATGACGGCCGCGCAGGTTGAACAGCTGCACAAGCAGTACGTGCGTAAACGGCTGCTGGAGCGGTGCGGCGTGCCGCGGCTCAGCTTGTTCTACATGCACTAGCGTGGCGTCTCAAAAATTTGCGGCATAAAATCCACCTTGTCATCTTGAGCGAAGCGAAAGACCTATGCATTGTGGCGCGGTCAAGTACATAGGTCCTTCGCTTCGCTCAGGATGACAGTTCAAATTGATGGCGTGAGTTTTACGAGAATGCCCGCGCTGCCGGTAAAACCCCATGCTTCTTTCCATCGAAAAACTGATTTACGGCGGTGACGGGCTGGCGCGGACACCGCCCGGCGCGGACGGCCGCAGCATGGCGGTGTTTGTGCCGTTTGTGGTGCCGGGCGAACAGATTGAGGCCGAGATCCGGCAAGAGAAGCCTGGGTTCGCGCGCGGCTCGATCACGCAGTTGATTGAAGCGTCGCCCGATCGCATCGAAGCGCGCTGTCCGTACTTCCGGCAATGTGGCGGATGCCATTACCAGCACATTCCCTATGAGCGGCAACTGGAATTCAAAGCTGAAATTCTACGCGAGACGCTGCAGCGGATTGCAAAAATAGAGATGCAATCCGAGATTCGCCTGCATGCTTCTCCTCCCTGGAACTACCGCAACCGGACGCGGCTGCAGGTGCAGACTGCGCCGGAGTTTCCACCCCAGCCCGGCAAAACCGGCCGGTCTGGGGACCCCGGATTTGCGCTGGGGTACTTCCGGTTTGGCTCGCACGAATTTCTCCCGGTCGGCGAATGTCCGATCATCTCGCCGCTTCTAAATCGCGTGATGGCGCGTCTGCTTGAACTCGGCGGATTGAACTGCCCGGCGGCCGTTGAAGAAATTGAGCTATTTGCAGACGCGGCGGATGAGCGTTTGCTGGCTTGGACATTCTGTGGATGCGAGGCTGACAAGAGCGATCTACTGCGCTGGGCGGAGGCAATCGAGCGCGAATTGCCGGAAATCAGCGGCGTGACGTTTTTCTCTTCGCGGCGACGATCTTCGGAGCACCGATCTTCAGAGCACGAATCTTCGCAGGGACGATTAGAAGATGACGCGCCGATGGACCTAAAAGCGCTCGCGCAATCCGGCGCGAAGTCGATTCGCTATCGAACGAAGAACCACGAGTATCAGGTCAGCGCAGGAGCCTTCTTCCAAGTAAACCGTTATCTGGTGGACGAACTGGTTTCAGTCGTGACCGGCAATGCTCGCGGGGACGCCGCCCTCGATCTGTATGCCGGAGTGGGGCTATTTTCGCTGGCTTTGGCGCGGAACTTTCATCACATTTTTGCTGTAGAGGCGTCACTGACATCGTATGCCGACTTTGTGCAGAATGTGCCTGCGAACGTGAAAGCGGTCGGCGCGCGAACCGAGGACTACCTGAGAAGCCGACCGGTGCGAAAAAGGCCTGACTTGGTCGTTCTGGACCCTCCCCGCACCGGCGCCGGCAAGACGGTGATCCGCTCTCTGGTGGAACTCGGAGCGCCTCGCGTCCGATATGTTTCGTGCGATCCGGCGACGCTGGCTAGGGATATCGTCCCCCTCCTGGCGGCCGGCTACCACATCGAGGAAGCACACTTATTCGATCTCTTCCCCGAGACGTTTCACATCGAATCGGTGATGCTGCTGGCGCGCTGACCACTTTCACGTCGCCCAGTTCGTCCTGGAAGACGGGTGGGTTGGCCGAGGGCCCTGGCGCAAGTAACACGCACGCCAGGGCCCCGCTCGTCCTCTTGCTTGTTTCCGACCGTTTGGTCCGAGTCTGGCCGAGATGCGCCCGCCGCTCGACGAGGCCCGATTTCTCTACCGGAGATCAAAGCCCGGAGACCAAGCCATGACGCACGACCACAAGCCGCCGCGGCAGCCGTTGTTCTGGGCGGCGTTGGCATTTTCGCTCGGCCTGTGGACAGGCGTGCGCGCCTGGCGTCCGCCGTCGTGGTGGGTGATCGCGGTAGTAGCCTTCGTTTTCGCGGCATCGTTTTTTCTCGCCAAGCGAGCCTGGCTGGCCAAGGCGCTCTCTTTGGGCGCGTGGTTCCTTCTGGGCGCTTTTCTGATTCAGATTTGCGGTCAGCGGCAAGACGAACTTCAGTCGGATGCCCCTCGGATTCTTACCCTGGCGGATGGCCGTGCCGTCACGCTCACAGCGCGTGTGATGCGGGAGGGATACGCACGGGCCGCGGGGCCGCGGTCGATTCGTGAATCCATTGATGTGGAGACGGAAGAGATCGCGAGCCAAGGCGAAAGCTGGCCGGTGCGGGCCGGGGTGCGGCTGTCCATCTATGAGAACGCTGCGATGGTGGAGCGCCGGGCGTCCCTTCGGCAAGCTCAGGGCAGGCTCTCGCCCGGCCTCGATGCTGCGGATGGCGCAAACGGGACGGGCGAGACGCCCGTCGCTCCATTTGCTCTTACCTACGGCACGCGGCTGCGCATCCCCGCCAAGCTGCATCCGGCGCGCAATTACCGCAATCCCGGAGCCTTCGATTATGAAGGGTATCTGCGCGACAACGGCATCAGCGTGCTGGGGTCGGCGGAGGCAACGGATATTGAGCGGCTTCCCGGGTTTTCCGGCAGCCGGATTCAACTCTGGCGGACGCGCGTTCATGCGAGCATCATCGCCAAAATTCACCAACTGTGGCCCGCGTCGCAGGCCTCGCTCATGGACGCCATGGTTCTCGGCGAAGAATCATTTCTGCGCAACGCGACGCGTACCGAGTATCAGCGCTCGGGCACGTATCACGTGCTGGTTGTCTCCGGAATGAACCTGAGCATCCTGGCCTTCGCCATTTTTTGGACGCTGCGCCAGTTCCGCGTGGATCCCGCAGTGGCGGCCATCGACACGGTCGTGGTCTCGTTCGCGTATGCGTTTGTCGTCGGGGTCGGTCCACCGGTGTGGCGCGCGGCGCTGATGCTGGCTACATATCTAGGCGCGCGTCTGCTGTATCGCGGCCGCAACATGATGAACGCAATTGGCGCTGCGGTTCTGGGAGTTCTGATCGCCGATCCGCGCGCCCTGTTTGGCGCCAGTTTTCAACTGACGTTTCTCGCCGTCTTCATCATCGCCGGCATCGGCTCGCCGATTCTGGAGCGGACAACGCTGCCCTACGCGCGGGGTCTACGGCTGTTGCCGGTTGCCAGCTACGATTTGCACGTCGCTCCCAAGGTAGCGCAGTTCCGGCTCGATCTACGGCTAATCGGAGGGCGGCTGCGGAGATTCATCGGCGACCGCCTCAGCCTGGCGCTGCCCGCGATTCTCATGCGGGTGGCAATTGGTTTCGGCGAATTGCTCTTCATCTCGGCGCTGATGCAGGCCGGACTGGCGCTGCTCATGGCCTACCACTTTCATCGCGCGACCACCATGGGTATGCCAGCCAACCTGGCCGTGATTCCGTTAACCCAGGTGCTGATGCCGACCGCCGCCGCCGCCGTCGGCTTGGGGTACATCTCGACCACGCTGGCCAAACCCGCGGTTTGGATTTCCGGCCTCGCGCTTGAGGGAATAGCGGGCACGGTGCACTTTCTCGGCGGCGCCCAGGTCGCGGGCACACCGAGTTTCGGAAGATCGATCGCCGACTTGCGCGTGGCCATGCCCTCGCTCGCGATGATCTTGGCCTCGATCGCCGCGCTGGCGCTCGCCATGCTGGCGGCGCGGATCCGTCGCACTCGCCTGGCCGCTCTTGCTTCCGTGGTATTGCTGTTCGGCGTTGCGGTCTGGATTGCGTTTGTCCCCTCTCGCCCTAACCTTCGCGCCGGCGTGATGGAGATGACGACCATTGACGTCGGACAAGGCGATTCCATTCTGCTGGTCACGCCCGAGAGCCGCGCCTTGCTGATTGATGCCGGAGGCCTGCCGCAGTGGATGCATTCCGACTTTGATATCGGTGAGCAGGTCGTCTCCTCTTATCTTTGGAATCGACGGATCGATCGTCTCGACGTGGTCGTGATCACGCATCCTCATGCCGACCACCTCGGCGGAATGCCCGCGGTGATTGCCAATTTCCACCCGCGCGAACTTTGGATAAGTATCGACAAGCCGGTGGGCCAATTGGCGCCGATCGTTGCGCAAGCCCAGAGCGCGGGGATGAAAGTCTCCGTAAAAAAAGATGGCGATCAATTCGATTACGGAGGAGCGCATTTCCGCATGTTCGCTCCCGGACGCGACCAAATCACCGGGTCAATGCGTCCGAACGACGATTGCCTGGTGTTTACCGCGACCTTCGGCGGGACGACCGCATTGCTCGAGGGAGACGCGGAGCGCCCGGCGGAACGCCGCGTCGTCGAAGAGCATCCGGAGGCGATGCTGTTGAAGGTCGCGCATCATGGAAGCGCCAGCGGAACTTCTGCCGCTCTGCTCGCGACCGTCCATCCGCGCTACGCCGTCATTTCCGTCGGCGCGCGAAATGTGTACGGACATCCCCGGCGCGAAGTGCTGGAGCGCCTACAGCAGGCCGGGGTGAAAACCTACCGCACCGACGAGGAGGGCGCGGTCAGTTTCTACCTGGACGGCAAGTCGGTGACTCCAGACGTCCCGCTTCTGCACTAATCTCACATCTGTGGAGACGGGCTTGCCCCTCTCACCCATTGATTCTCACCCGCTGATTCTCACCCATTGACATCGGCGGTCTCGTCATCGAGCGGTGGCAATCTACGGCGCAAAGCGATAATCCTTTTAGCTTCAGGCGCGTCTTCTTCGCGCACCAGAATGACCGTTCCACCGACGCCGGGGAACGCGTCCTGCACCGCGTCAATGGATTTCAAATCCGATTCGATGCCGGCAGATTGGAGCAGGCCCTGCACGACCAGAGCTTCATTCTCCTGCTCCGTGTCGAAAATCTTGACGAGCTTCTCGTTGGGCTCGGGTTGAGATGAGAGATTAGTCGGCTCTGGCATGCGTCCTCCGTAAAACTGCCTGTCAACAGATTACGGCAGTCACTATACGCCTGTCTTGCAGTTTGTCTTTGCCGGTCACGAAGGTGTACGCCCAAGGGAAGCTTGATTCGCGGGCAAAAGCTGGCACAATGGGGCTGGCACAATCGGGCTGGCACAATAACGACTGGGGCGCAACGCGGGGACCGCAGTCCACATCAAAAGAAGGGCGGGGGGCAGCATGGAAGTTCAACGCGCCGAACTAGGCGACGAACACAATGAACGCATGAACGAGGCCCGAAGACTACGGCGCCTGCAGGTAATGATGAGCATGGTGATGTCGGTGATCAGCCAGGATCCCGACATGACGCTGGAAGAGGCGGCCGAGATGGCCGCAAATGCCCGCCGCGCCGCTCTGAGCATGTTCCCGGATAAAGAACTCGCCTATGATCTCATCTACCGCCCGCGCCTGCAGCGGCTGATGAATGAACGCTTCCGGCTGCAGTAAAAACTTCCGAGCAAAGGCGCTTTCTTACCAGTGTTGCTTGGGGTTGCAGGACCTCGCAGTTGATCTGCTGGCCCTGAGGTCGTGGGGCTGAATCGACTACTTCCTGTTTGCCGACAAACCGGAATGATCTCTCTTGGCCCGAGCTGCAATGCCGGGTGGGACCACTACAGCCGCTAGCGAGCGACACAGGTGTTCTGGGTTCGACGCAACCGTGTCAGAGTTGCCATTCGTTGACTGTCCGCTGAGGCGTCCGTAAGATGAAGCGACCGGAACGCCGGGACATCCCCTCGTGATCGACCAGACCATCTCGCACTACCGCATCGTCGAGAAGCTCGGCGGTGGCGGCATGGGTATTGTTTACAAAGCTGAAGACACCGAGCTGGGCCGCTTCGTCGCCCTCAAATTCCTGCCCAATGAACTGTCGCAAGATCCGCAAGCACTGGAGCGCTTTCGCCGCGAGGCGCGTGCGGCGTCAGCTCTGAATCATCCCAATATTTGCACCATCTACGAAATCGGCAAACACGGTGAGCAGTCGTTCATTGCCATGGAGTTTCTGGACGGCGTGACGCTGAAGCATTTGATTGCGGACAAACCGTTAGACAACGAAACCGTGCTTTCGCTTGCTATTGAGACTGCTGAGGGTTTGGACGCCGCACATTCCCAAGGCATCGTCCACCGCGACATCAAGCCCGCCAATATCTTTGTCACCAAGCGCGGACACGCCAAGATTCTGGATTTTGGTCTGGCTAAGGTCACGCCCGCAGCCGGTTCTTCCAGCCAGGTTGCATCCGCGAACACGATGACAGCCACGATTGACGAACAGCACCTCACCAGCCCCGGTTCCGCGCTCGGCACCGTCGCTTATATGTCGCCGGAGCAAGTACGTGCGAAAGAACTGGACGCCAGAAGCGACCTGTTCTCGTTTGGAGCCGTCCTCTATGAAATGGCCACCGGGCACTTGCCCTTCCGTGGGGAAAGCTCGGGAGTCATCTTTAAGGCCATTCTGGACGCGGCTCCCACGTCGGCGGTGCGGCTGAATCCCAACGTGCCGCCCAAGCTGGACGAGATCATCCATAAGGCCCTGGAGAAGGATCGGAATCTGCGCTACCAGCACGCCGCCGATATGCGAGCCGATTTGCAACGGTTGAAACGTGACACGGAATCGGGCGCTCGTTTCGAAGCCTCCAAAAAGCCGCAGACGGCCCCTCGCTTCAAAATGCTGCTCGGCCTGGCGTCGGCGTTGATCGTGTTGGGGTTAGGATTCGGCGGCTACCGCTGGGTGCACGAGCGTTCCGCGCCCAGTCCCGTAAGCATTGCTAGCAGACCCTCGATCGCCGTTCTGCCATTACAAAATCTCAGTGCCGAACGCGACAGCAACTATTTCAGTGACGGCATGACCGACGAGATCACCACGAAGCTCTCGAAAATCCAGGGGATCAACATCGCTTCACACTCGGCCGTCGTGGCTGCAAAGGGTGGTCCAACAGAAATCGGTAAAGCTCTCGGTGTGCGATATGTCCTCGAGGGCTCGGTACGGAAGGCAGGAGACGAAGTACGTGTGAACGTCCATCTCATCGACGCCAACAGCGGTTTCCAGATCTGGGCGGATGATTTTACCGGCGAGATGAAAGACGTCTTCTCGCTGCAGGAGCAGACCGCCCTTAAGATTGCGCAGTCGCTGAATCTGAAGCTCACGCCGCAGGAACAGCAGGCAATCCAGAAACGATATACGCAGAATCCGCAGGCTTATGACGCATACTTACGTGGATCCGCATTGGTGGCCTCCTTTGACCAGCGCGAGTCCTTGGAGACGGCGCGCAAGAACTTCGAACTGGCGCTGCGCTTAGACCCCGACTATGCTCCGGCAATCGCTGGGTTGGCGTGGGTGGAAGGTCAGATATATCGTAATCTGGAACCCAACCCGGAACACCTGCTACGAGCCGAAAATTACGCCCGGCGTGCTCTTGCAATTGATCCCAACCTCTCGGAAGCACACGTGGCCATGGGCACCGTCTATTCCGACAGGTATGACTATGTGACCGCCGCGCGCGAATACCGCACTGCGGCTGACCTGGATCCGAACAGCGGCTATGCCTCCGACCAACTTTCCTGGGCGCTCGGTTACCAACAGCCGCCGGACGCCATCGGGGCGGAAGCGGCTGCCCGAAAAGCCATTCGTCTGCAGACATCTCTTTACCCAGCTTACTACCACCTCGGGCGTGCGCTCTTGCTGCAAAAACGCTACGACGAGGCGCTCGCGGCCTTCGAGCAAATGCGGCAGATCAATCGAAGCGCAAGCAGCGCAGACTTGGGTGTCGGCCAGGTGTACCTGGCGAAGGGCGAGTACGACAAAGCAGTGAAGGCAATGGCCACAAACTTCAAACCTTCTGGCGTCACGTATTACTGGCTGGGTGCGGCATATGCGGCAAAAGGCGATCGCAGTAAGGCGCTCGACACCATGCAGAAAGCGTTTCAAAGCGGCTTCGCGGATTTCGGCGCCATTGACAACAGCCCGTACTTCGCATCGCTCAAGTCGGACCCACGCTTCCAGCAACTCATTCTTGAATACAAGAAGTAAACGGCGTCAGGCTTCTACATTCGCGAGTAGCGAAGCGGCTGATGGCTGACGACATGTTTTCAGGATGGGGTGTGCGCACATTGTCAGCGCGTCACGTTATTCCGACCATCTGCGGAAGAGCAGGGCGCCGTTCGTCCCGCCGAAGCCGAACGAATTCGACATGGCGTATTCGAATTGCGTTTTGCGGGCATGGTTGGGAACGAAGTCCATGCCCTCGGTCCCCGGGTCCTGATTCTCGAGGTTAATGGTTGGTGGCAGAATCTGATCGCGCAGCGCCAGCACCGTCACTCCCGCCTCTAATCCGCCTGCCCCGCCCAGCAGATGGCCGGTCATGGACTTGGTGGAACTGACCGGGACTTTCTTTCCAAATAAATTTCGAATGGCGTGTGCTTCGAGCGTGTCGCCGAGCGGCGTTGAGGTGCCGTGGGCGTTGACGTAGCCGATGACGCTCGGATCGAGTTTTGCGTCGCGCAGCGCGTTGCGCATGACGCGGAAACCGCCTTCATGCTCGGGGGCGGGTTGCGTCATGTGATACGCATCCGCGGACATGCCGTAGCCAACGATTTCCGCCAGGATGGGAGCGCCGCGGCGGCGGGCATGCTCGAGTTCTTCGAGCACCAGAATGCCGGCGCCTTCGCCCATCACGAAGCCGTCGCGGTCCTTGTCCCAGGGACGACTGGCGCGGGCGGGGTCATCATTGCGCGTGGAAAGCGCGCGCATGGCGGCGAATCCGCCGACGCCCATGGGAGTGATGGCGGCTTCGGAGCCTCCGGCAATCATCACGTCGGCATCACCGTGCTGGATAATGCGGAAGGAATCGCCGATGGAGTGGGCGCTGGTGGTGCAGGCCGTGGCCGTCGCTTCATTCGGGCCCTTGGCGCCGAATCGCATGGAAACGTGCCCGGCGGCGAGGTTGACGATGGCGGCAGGAATGAAGAAAGGCGAGATCTTGCGCGGACCACCCTCGAGGAGCGCGGTATGTTCGCGCTCGATCACGTCGAATCCGCCGATGCCCGAGCCAATATGCACGCCCACGTTCTCCGCGTTTTCGGGCGTGACCTGGAGCCGCGACATCTTCATCGCTTCATCGGAGGCGGCGATAGCGAAATGGATGAAGCGGCCCATCTTCTTTACTTCTTTTTTCTCGATGAAATCGAAGGGATCGAAGTTGCGGACCTCGGCGGCGATCTGGCAGGCAAATGCCGAGGCGTCGAACCCGGTAATGCGGCCGACGCCGCTCTTGCCCGCGAGCAGGGCCTGCCACACCGCATCGGTGGTATTGCCCACGGAGCAGATCAGGCCGATGCCGGTAATGACGACCCTTCTTGTCGAATTACTTGCCAAATTACTTGCCCGCCTTCGCGTGCTTGCCGATGTAGTCGACGGCATCCGACACGGTGCGAATCTTCTCCGCATCCTCGTCGGGGATTTCGATATCGAAGGCCTCTTCGAAGGCCATCACGAGCTCCTCGTCCACACCCAACTGCTCGACGATAATCTGTTTCACTTTTTCATCAACGGCTGCCATGTTTCTCCTCGTTTCCAAGTCTGGGAATCGCGGCCCGAGTTCCGGGCCGGCGTTTGCTGAATGACGACTGCGTGTTGCTCAATCGATCGAATGAAATCGAAACCAGTAGTCTAAAAGGGATCGGAAAAGTATGCAAAGGAAGTAAGGGAGGAAAACTGGTCTGCTTGAAGCTGATATGTGTGGAGATCACTACGGAATCCTAACTGGCGGCGGGGAGGGCGGTCAAACCTGGGCACGGCGAAATCCGGATTTCCCGAAGGATGGTTCGGATTCCGCTCTTGCTCATTTCGCCGCACTCATGTCACATTTGGACGTGAAAATCCTGAGCCTGCTTGTTGTTCTGGTGGCGCTCGAGCCTTCCGCGCTCGCCGGACACGGAACGCTTCTCGGCGAGGCTGGCCGTTAAATGCGCGCTGTCGTGCAGCGCGTGAGCCGTGCCAGAGTTACAGTCAACGGCGAGACCACGGGCGAGATCGGCCTCGGGCTGCTGGTGCTGCTCGGGGTGGGCGCGGGAGATACGCGCGCTGAGGCGGATTACCTTGCCGAGAAGACAATTGGTCTGCGCATTTTTGAAGATGCCGGCGGCAAGATGAATTTGTCCGTGGCGGAGGTTGGCGGCGCGCTGCTGGTGGTCTCGCAGTTCACTCTCTACGGAGACGCGCGCCGCGGCAAGCGGCCATCGTTCGACGCAGCCGCACCGCCCGAGCAGGCGCGCGAGCTCTACGAATATTTTGTGGAGAAAGTCCGCGCCGCCGGCCTGCGCTCGGAAACCGGACGCTTCCAGGAAACGATGCAAGTGGAACTGGTTAATGAAGGGCCGGTCACGATTCTGCTGGATTCGGCCAAAGGGTTCTGAAAGAGAGGCGATGAAGGGGCACGGTCCGAGGGCACTGCTGTTTAATCCAGCGACAACCGGTCACAGATTCGAGTGACGGTCGGTAGCAATTCCTCGACGGCTTCAGTCTTGGGTACGACAGCATCGACCAGCTTGCGGGTCTCTTCTGGGATCTCGCTGCCGGAAAACATGACTACGGGAGTTTCCGGTCTGATATGCCTCATCTCAAAAGCGAGCTGATGCCCATTCATTCCAAGCATTCGGTAATCGAGAAGCACCGCATCAAAGCGGAACATCGTCGCAAATCTCAGTCCTTGTTGCGCGGTCGTTGCTGTAACCACGATGTATCCCGATTTTTCGAACAGCGACCTCTCGTACTCCAGAATCGCCTGGCTATCATC
The DNA here is from genome assembly GCA_049511255.1 of Terriglobales bacterium. Classification (GTDB taxonomy): domain Bacteria; phylum Acidobacteriota; class Terriglobia; order Terriglobales; family Acidobacteriaceae; genus Acidiflorens. The sequence continues at coordinate 11,861 of JBEKYF010000119.1, forward strand.
GATACAGAGGAGAATTCTCTCTGGGCCTCGATACGCTCGACTCATTGGAACCTCCCAAAAAATGGGCAGCCCAACCTATGGGGTGATATAGGCATATCAATAAGGCCGAACTGCCCGGTCAGACCCTAAAGAAGGATCGACTCGTAATTCCTCACAGCTTGCGCAATGGTCTGCCAGAGCGCCTCAGCCGCGTCTGTTCAAGATTGCACACTTTTTCCCCTTGGCCCGTTAGACGGTCAAACGGTGGGTACGGCGACTGTCTTCGGATACGATAGAACTTCGAGGGCCGCAGAGCTTCTTAACGAAACGATTTTCACTGGAAACATCCGAACTAGGGCTGCATGTACCTTCCGTTTGACCGATTTCCACAGCGCACGATAGACTGGATGAGTTTGCCTGTACTTGCGGACCCGTTCTGGGGCCGCGCCGCGTTTCCGGTCAGAAGCCGCAGCGGGAAAACAGCAAGCACAAGATGGTATCTGCCGAGCTGCGCTCGGCTTGGACGGGGCAAAGCCCCGTTCCCTACACGAGCATAAGGAGAGTTTATGTACGCGGTGATCCGCGCAGGTGGAAAGCAGTATCGGGTAGCTCCGGGCGACGTGATCCGGATGGAAACACAGGAAGACAAAGACGGCAAGGTCGAGTTCGGCGATGTGCTGGCGGTTTCGGCCGAGGCGGGCAGTGTTTTGCCTGCGGGGTCGGGAGCGCTCGTAACCGGCGAGGTCGTCGAGCAGGGACGCGGCAACAAGATCCTGGTCTTCCACTACAAGCGTAAGAAGCAATACAAGAAGCTGCGTGGACACCGCCAGGACTATACCGCGGTCCGCATCACCGAGATTGCTTTTGATGGGCAGTCGTTCAAAGCGCCTGAGCTTCCGAAAAAAGAGAAGAAGGTGAAGCCGGCGCACGAGGGCGGCGAAGAAGTGGAATCTTCGGCCCAGCCGGCAGAAACCGCGAAGAAGCAGGCGGCTCACAAAAAGCCGGCGGCGACGAAAGCCGCAGCGAAGAAGGCCGCAGCGAAGAAGAAGAAAAAGTAGCAGATCCTTCCCCCAAGCTCGGGGTCTGGATGACAATTTGTTTTGGGATTACGAGAAATTGGATTTACTGGCAACTGGCCAGTGGAAACCGGGAACTGATTTATGGCGCATAAAAAAGGACAAGGCACCTCACGAAACGGGCGGGACTCGAACGCGCAACGGCTTGGCTTTAAGGCTTTCGGCGGGCAACTGGTGCCCGGCGGCACCATCATCGTGCGGCAGCGCGGCACCCGGGTGAAGCCCGGACTGAACGTCGGACGCGGCAAAGACGACACTCTCTTCGCCAAGATCACGGGTCGCATCAAGTTCATCAACAAGGGATCGATGGGGAAGTTTGTGATGGTCGAGCCCGAGGCGATAGAAGCGAAGTAGATCGTCGATTCTATTGTAGAGACGGGGCTTGCCCCGTCTTCTTGGACACGGCGGGAGGCGCGGCAAGCCGTGTCTCTACGGGAAATCTACCAGCCTCGGCTTCGAGTCGAGGCTTTTTCGTTTTCGCAGACAAGAGCGTTCGCGCCACATAATCATGTTTATCGATGAAGCCAAGATTCGAGTGAAGGCCGGCGATGGCGGCAACGGCTGCATGGCGTTCCGGCGGGAGAAGTTCATTCCGCGCGGCGGGCCTTCGGGCGGCGATGGCGGCAAGGGCGGCGACATCTGGATGGAATCGAGCGAGCGCCACAACACGCTGGTGCATTTCCGTTTCAATCCGGAATACAAGGCTGAGCGCGGACGGCACGGCGAAGGCGCGAAGAAAACGGGCCGCGACGGAGAAGGGATTGTCCTGAAAGTGCCGGTGGGCACGATCGTTTACGATGAGGACACCGGCGAGAAAGTCCACGATTTTTCGCGCCCCGATGAACGCATCGTGATCGCGCGCGGCGGACGCGGCGGACGCGGCAACGCGCAGTTTGCCACTTCGACCCACCAGGCGCCGCGCGAGCACGAAGAAGGACGCCCCGGCGAAGAGCGCAACCTCCGCCTGGAGTTGAAGCTGCTCGCCGATGTGGGGCTGGTGGGTTATCCGAATGTGGGCAAGTCCACGCTCATCTCGGTCATCTCGGCGGCTCGGCCGAAGATCGCCGATTATCCGTTTACCACGCTCGAGCCGAATTTAGGCGTGGTGCTGGCGGGGGGCAAGGGAAAAGAAGAGAGTTTTGTGGTTGCTGACATTCCGGGCTTGATCGAAGGCGCGCACGCGGGATCGGGCCTCGGCACACAATTCCTGCGGCACATCGAGCGCACGCGTTTGCTGGTGCACATGGTGGATGTCTCCGACAGCAGCGACCGGCCCGACGTGCTGAAAGACGTTGAGGTGATTCGGGGCGAGCTGGCGAGTTTCGGTGCGGGACTGGAAAAGAAGCCGACACTGATGGTCGCGTCCAAAATCGACGTGGCGAATCCGGAAAAGCTCAAGAAACTGAGGCAGTGGGCGACGCGCAAAAAGCTGAAGCTCTATCCGATTTCCGCGGTTACCGGCGAGGGAATCGAAAAGCTGAAGTATGCGATGGCGGAGGGAGTCGAAAAGGTGCGGCGAGCGCTGGCGGAGGCGCAAGCAGAAGAAACGAAGGTCTCTCGCTCCGGCGCTTAGTTGGCCAGCGGGTCTATAGCGAATCCAGAGTTGCTGTGTCCGCAGGCTGCTGTTAAACGGCTTCACCGGTACCCCCCCCCTATTTTACTAAAATCTTGGTTCTAAATGAGTTAACGTAAAATATTCAAAAATAAGCAGTTAGCCATCAGACCTCTATTAGAATCATGGGGTTAGCGAGTTAGTCACCGCAAAATATTAACAAATAAGGACTTAGATGTATAGTATTCAGGAATAATGACTTAGTGGCAGTTGCCAGTACCCAGAGAAAACAACACGGGCGCACAAAGGAAAAAGGGCGCGAAGTGAATCCGCACCCTTTTCTTATCTATAGTTTCATTATATCAGGTTTACCCACCCACCCCGCCAACTTTTCGGACTTTATTTTGTCAGCCGATGCAGTGAGTTACGGGGAAAATCGTGAAAACGGGGGGTTGACAAGATTCGCTGAAATCGAGATGGAACGGGTGAGCTGCGAGCACCCAGGTTAGCGCCCAAAAGACGGGCGCGAACCTGGGGCACCTTGCTCGTCCCTACGCGATCGGGATACAGCAGCGTTGAATTCGCTCTAAGCATGCGGTTGTGAGTGTAATGGGGATTTTTCGCCAATTGGGGATGCGAGTTGCCCATGTTGAGGCACCCGTTCTCAATCGAGCCGCACCGTCCGTTCAACGTTCCAGAGGCAACAGGTATGTGGGGTTACTCGCGAACGCGCTGCCAAAGACTTGCCTATCTGCTTCGCGCATATCCCAAGCGATGACCGAGGTCGGTGCGATCTGGATTGTCACATCATCCCACGATGCGAACACTGGACCAACTCGGGGGTCCGCGAGTGCGGCGTCGCTCAGATATTTGGCATGAACTCGCCCATTCCATTTCCGGGACGGTTCGCCTGTCAAGATCTGTGCGGTGCCTACGATGTTTACGCCGCATGATGCTGCAGGGTCGCGGGAGTCGATCATTAACGAGATTTTGGGGTTGGATTGCAGATTTCGAGCCTTGCGGGTGCGCGTGGACGTGGCTATATAAATATGCGCACCATCAAACCAGTACCAAACCGCAACCATGTGGGTGGAGCCGTCTGGGTTCTTCGTTGCGAGCGACGCGATGTAACGTCCTTCCAACAACTGGCGAACCAGAGAATCCGAAAGAGAAGCCATAGAAAAGACCCCCACTAAACCCAGGGCACGTCAATGTCCTCCAGAGTGCGAATCCACAGAGGCGTTCATCGTCGCGGACCAAAATCTTATCTTAACGAGACAATTTTGAAAACAGGCGATAGCAGCTCAGAACCCAGTGAGTGAGTGATATCGGGATTTTGCGACAGTTGCGGTAATGCAGCCTTTTACTCTGTCAACGCCAGCGATGCGCGCAGGTCCGCACGAGTACAATGCCTGCGTATCGTGGAGGCAGATATGAACTGGGCGCGACTCGTTGCGATCATTATTGGCGCTGGTGTCGTCTCGTCGCTCACTGACTGGTTCTTCGCGGGCGATTGGATTCATCGACGCTACACCTACCCGGAAATCTGGCGTCAGGGTGAAGAGAGTAGAGCGATTGCTCTGACCAGTCCGCTGCCATTTGTGACATGCGGAGTGTTTGCCTTTGTCGCCGCCCGGCTGGGTCTTCATTCTGTATCGAGCGC
>JBEKYF010000120.1:0-10514 GCA_049511255.1 Terriglobales bacterium
AGTTAAGCCACTATGCCCGCAAGGCCCTGCGCCGGATGCGCAAGCGACCCACGCTCGTGATTGCCTTCTGGCGGCAGGCCGAACTGTTTCCGTTGTAACTATATTATGCAATACTCAATAAGAGCCAACAGCTAACAGCTAAGAGCTGCTGTAAACTCTCGGCACTCTCTGCGACAAGCCGCACAGAATTTCGTAGGGCACGCTTTCGCACCAACGCGCCAGTTCTACAGCGTCCACGCTCTTGCCGCTGCCTGCGCCGACGCCTCGTCCGATTAAGATGACTTCATCTCCCACCGCGATACCACGAATGTGGCCGACATCCACGATCGTCAGGTCCATCGAGACGCGTCCCACCACCGGCGCGTATTCGCCGCGCACGATCACCCGCGCGCGATTCGACAGCAGCCGCGGATACCCATCCGCGTAACCGACGGGCAGCACCGCGATGCGGCTCCGCGCTTTGGTCACGTAGGTGCCCATGTAGCCGACCGCTTGTCCCGCCGCGACTTCCTTCACCGTCAGCACTCGCGTCTTCCACGAAAGCACCGGACGCAGCGGCAGCAGAGAAACCGCCGCGGGCCCGCCGGCACGCGTGAAGGCGAGCGAATATCCGTAGAGCGCGATACCCGGACGCACCATGGTCTTCCAAGTCTCGGGCCGCGCGCTCATGGCGGCGGAATTTCCCATGTGAACCAGCGCAGGCCGGAGCCCGTAATTCCGCAAGACCGCAAGTCCCTCTTCAAAGCACTTCATCTGGCGCACCGCGTCTTCGGCGTCGAGCACTTCCGCCGACGCGAAGTGTGTACTCACTCCTTCCAGACTCAGGTGCTCGCACGCGGATAACATCTCGCACAAATGCGGCAGCGCCTCTTGTGACGCGCCAAGACGGTTCATACCGGTATCGACTTTCAGATGCACGGGCAAAACACTATGCCGTTTTCGCGCCGCTCGTTCGAGCAACTCAATATGCCACGGTTCCCAGATCGTGGGAGTGAGATTCTGGGCGACGATCCCATCCTCCTCGCCCTTCCAGATTCCTGTCATCAGCAGGATGCGGGCCTTGGCGCCGGCGCCGCGCAGCGCCAGGCCTTCCGCGGCATCGGTCACTCCCAGCCACTCGGCGCCCTCGGATTCGAGCGCGCGCGCGCACTCCACCGCGCCGTGGCCGTAACCGTCGGCTTTGACCACGGCACAAATCGTGACGCTTTCGCCGATATGGTTCTGTACTGCATGAAAATTTTCTCCCAGCGCTGTCAGAGAAACTTCCGCCCAAGTCCGGCCGTCGAGAATCAGCGAGCGGCGGTCGGGCAGTTGCGGCAAATCGGGATGCGACGAGTTCACGTAGCCGATTATAGCGACCGCGCCGCGCTGTTAACTGCCGCAAAAAAGACCGCGTCTGCACGCGGTCTTAAGAAGTAACGCCTTCAGAAGCAAATAACTTGGAACAAAAACGATCCGAGCGGTGTCGCTATTGCTTCGGCGGAGTGGTTGCCGGCGGCTTGCTCGCGGGCGCAGCCGGTTTGGTGGTCGCCGGTTTCACGGGCTTGGTAGGCGTGCTGCCCGCGGCCGGAGCCGGCACACCGGATTGAGCGTTGTAGGTTTCCACGATCGGCTGCGTGATGTCCACCGCCGGTCCATACCAGATCACCGGTCCGCGAGGCCACTGCTGGGACGTATCTAGGATCATGCCATAGCCGTTTTCGCTCGCGTACTTGACGATGAGTGGAGCCATCTTGGTGAGGATTTTATTTCCGATCTCGCCCTGCTGATTCTGGAAATCTTCCTGCGCGTCCTGCGTAGAGCGATCGAAGCTCTTCTGCTTCGTCTCGATTTGCTTCATCAGCTTGTCACGCGATTCCTCATTCAACTTATCTTGCTGGGCATTGAGCTGCTTCTTGAGGCTGTCGATTTCGTCGGCCGAGCTCTTCAGTTCGTTCTGCTTGGGTTCAAACTTCTTGGCGAGCGCGTCGAAATCGCGCCGTCCTTCGTTGGAAGCGAAGATCGCCTGTTCGATGTTGATGGTGCCGACTTTGGTGCCAGTAGCCTTGGCCACCGCAGCCGCAGCCGCGGAGGGAGAGTCAGGTGTGTTGGCAGCCGCAGCCGCGGGAGCGCCGGCAGCCGGGTTGGCTTGGGCCAGAGCGAAGAGGGAGAGGCCGAACACTACGGCCAGGGTGACGCGCGCAAACTTCTTAATCATTGGATCCTTTGAACTCCTTCGGATTTTTCGGAAAATGCTGGAAGCTTCCAGCTCGCTGGGCTCAACGAAACTGATCGCAACCCAAGCCTGTCAGTCATATACCTGAAACCTGACCCGAAACCTGAAACCGGCGCAACGAGCGCGCAAAGCGCACGACGCCCGGCCTCTTCACGCATAATGCAAGCGTGGTGATCAGGATGTGGACGTTCTAAATTATACGGAGCGTACCGGAACAGCGTCAAATGATCGTCGCTGATCTGCCGCCGCTCTTGTCAATTGGATGCGCCGCGAGCGGGCAGCCGTCAGATCTCAGTTGTCAGTCACAACCGACTTGTCCCTCAATAATGAAACCTGTAGCGCAGTTGGATATAGATTTCGCGCGGCAGGTTCCAGTGGAATCCGCCGAAGGTCAGGCTATTGTCGTACTCAACGCGGTGGTTGGTTACGTTTAACGCGGTGAGCGACGCGGTGAAGCGTTCGCGGAAATCCTTGCCGAGCGACAGATCGAAGGTGGTGTGCTGCGGGAGGTAGTTGCCCGGATATGGCTGGCCGGGGAAACCGTTGCTGAAGCCGGAGCCGTAGTAGACGTTGGTGGAGGCATAGGAGCGCCAGGGAAGGCTGACGTCGCCGCCCACGTTGAGCGTGTTGCGCTGGTCGTGGTCGAGCGGGCAAAGGTAAATGCCGGGCGGACAGACATTGGTGAAATTCGTGAGCCCTCCGGTGATGACGCCACCCCCCTCGGCAATCTGGTTGGAGTAGGCGAGGTGAACCTGGGCGCGGTGCGCGATGCGGGGAGAGCGCAGGGTAAGTTCCCATCCGCGAATCAAGGCCCTGGTATCGGTAAGGGGAAAGAAGATGTTGGAGGCTCCGATGTTGTTGTGGTCGAGAAAATTGGCGGCATCGGTCTTGAAGTTATCGGCATCGAGGACCCATCCGCGGTAGGGAATAGTGACGCCGAACTGATGTTCTTCGTCGCGCTCACCGTGGAGAGGGATGAATCCACAGTCACTGTTCTTGCACAGCTGAATGAGCGGACCGGAAACGGTTTCGATGGGTGGCGCTTGATAGTAGTGTCCGTAAAAGGCGCGGAAGGTCCAACGCAGGCGAGGAATGGTAACGGTGGCACCGAAGCGCGGGCTGATGGCGGATTCGTCGACTGGCTGCGTGGTCGAAGTTGCCGCAAAGTTGCCCTCGGAGAATCGCGTGGGTCGCATGCCAGCGGAGAGCGTCAGCCAGGAAAAGGGTTTGAATTTGTCGTCGATGTAGAAGGTCTCGAGATTGGCGGTGGGGTGTTCGGTGTCCGGCGAGGTCAAGCCAGGGATAGCGTCAAAGAGTTGGTTATCGCTCTGGTAGAAGCTGAGGAATCCAACTTGCACGTCGTTTTTTTTGTAGTTGGCGGCGATAGTGGTCTGGCCTCCGGCGTAGGTGGAGCTGCGATTTTCCGTGGTGGCGATGGGATAGTCGTTAGGATTGCTGGCGTAGTCGCCGCTGTTGTAGTGGTAGAAAGGCGAAACCGTGGTCATGAGATGCGAGTTGAACGTGTGGACCCAGGTGAAAAGGACGCCGGCATCGGTCTCGTGTTGGCCGTCGCGCAGGCCGATGCTGGGGTATTGCGGGGTGTAGTTGTTGGCCGGGATCGATCCGTTCTCGATGTCGTTGGGGAAAGGATCGTACGGGATTTGGAAATAGTCGCGGCGGACTGACGTCATCAGGCGAAGCTGGTTCGATGGATTGAGGTTGAAGATAAAAGATCCGAAGCCGCCGACGCCGTTGACGGCATCGTGTACGACCCGGGGAACCGGCGGCTGCAAGCCGAGATTGCTGCGGTTGGCGTTGACGCTGGCGTAATACGCGAAGCGCTCGGTATGGCTGCCGAAGCTTAGGGCATCGTTGGTCTGGTAGAAGTTGCCCGCGCTTAGGACGAGTTCAGCCTGACGGTTGCGCTCGAATCCGGTGCGGGGCACGACGTTGAAGACGCCGTAGGTGCGGTCTCCGAATTCGGCGCCATAGCTGCCGCGATCGGCCTCGACATAATCCATGTCTTTGGGATCGAATTGCGCGCCGAGATTTTGCGCGATGGCGGTGTTGACAATGGGGATGCCGTCGAGCAGCCAGGTGGTCTGGTGGCCGCCGCGCATGTGGAGCATATCGTGGGTGACGTAGGCTCCGGGGACGTAGTCGGTGATCATGGCTATGCTGTTGGTGCGGTCGGCTCCGGGAGTGCGCTCGATGTCGGCCCGGCTGATGAGCGTGGTCGGAGTGAAGCTGTCGGTGGCGACGACCGCGGGCGAGGCGGAGACGGTGACTCTTTCATTCGCCGAGGCCACTTGCAATAAAAAGTGAACGACCGGCACAGTTCCCGAGATGACGGTGACGTCTTGCGTCGTTTGCGCGAAGCCTTGACTGGCGACGCTGACCGAGTAATCGCCGAGCGGCACGGCGTTGAACTGGAATTCGCCGGTCGCGCCGGTGGTGACGCTTTTTGCCCAGTCCGACGATTTGGCTTTGAGCATCACCATCGCGTCTTGAATGGGGCGATGCTGCGGGTCGTGCACGACGCCGCGGACGGCGCCGTAGACATTGGCGAACGCGGCCGGGGTCATCAACAGCAAAGCGGCGAATGTTAATAGCTTAGGGCAAGTCATGTGTTTGATCCGTAAAACCGGGTTCGGCTTTGTTGTAGCGCTCGTGTGGGGACGAGCGCCTCGCCCGTCCAAGCCGAGCGCAGCTCGGCAGTTGCCTGTGGTCAGAGCAACTCTGGTTTCGCTAAAGCGATGACTCTAATGGAGCTTGCCAGGGTTGCCGCTCTTCAGGGCTTGGTAAAGAAGTTAACTGCGCGGAGGGGCGCGGGCGGAATCGAGTCCGGAGATATCGCTGGACTGAAGGAGCGCGCTTGGTGACGGGCGCGCCGGTTCGATCAGGAAATCTAAACAGAACAGCAGACTGGAAGCGGGCTGCGCCCACTCGGAGGTGGTTGCGCCGCAGCAGCAATGGTTTTGGCAGCAGGTGCCGTTATTGGCAGGTTGAAATGACGTTTCAGACGATTCGGGCTGGGGCGGCTGCGACCCTGCCATCGCATGATGGCATGGCATCGCAGGCTGCACCGAATGCACGGACGTCGACTGGCGCATGCAGTGCATGGCTTCCGGCTGCACAGCACAGGCCATCGCCAGCGGCTCGTAGGCCGGGGCGAGCATAACTAGCAGCAGAAATCTTGCGGTCCAGCGTGAAGCTCCCCACATTTGCGGAACAGCATAGCAGGAACCAGTTGCCAGTTGCCAGTACCCAGTTGCCAGGGGCAGCGGTTTGCTGGCAACTGGGTACTGGCAACTGGCAACTGCTGTACCATTTCTCCGTGCCTGGTCTGGCTGAGCGGTTGTTGAAGACAATTCGGGAGCAGGAGTCGATTCGGGCAGGGGATCGCCTGGCGGCGGCGGTTTCAGGTGGGGCGGATTCTGTGGCTTTGCTTTACTTGTTGCTGGAGTTGCGAGCCGAGTTGGGAATCGTGCTGTCGGTTGCGCATGTCAATCACAAGCTGCGCGGAGAAGAGGCGGACGAGGACGAGCGCTTTGTTGCGCAGTTGGCGAAACAGAACGGGCTCGAACTGCATGTCTGCGAGGCGCCGGTTGAAAGGAGCCATAGTTCCGCCATCGATTCCGAAATTGGTTCTAGCATCGGTTCCGGCATCGAGGCGGCCGCGCGTGAACTGCGCTACGGTTTTTTTCGTCAGCTCGCACGAGAAGGTCGCGTTACGAAAATTGCGACGGCGCACACGCTCGACGATCAGGCGGAGACGGTGCTGTTGCGCATCTTTCGCGGCACGGGCATCCGGGGACTTTCAGGCATTCATCCGCGGATTATTTTCGAGGAGCAGGGACACGCATTTGGCGAGTTGATACGGCCGCTGCTGGGCTATCGGCGCTCTGCATTGCAGGAATTTCTGCTCGAGCGCGGCCAGAGCTGGCGGGAGGATTCGTCGAATCGCGATATTGCCTTCCTTCGTAATCGCGTGCGGCATCGGTTGCTGCCGATGATCGGGAAAGAATTTGGCGAGGCAGCGATCGAACACATGGGTGAGCTGGCGGAAATCGCGCGGGCTGAAGAGGAGCACTGGGAGCGCGTGCATCCGGAGATCGTGCCGCCTCAGACGCGGCCAGCCGCGTCTCTACAGATTCGGCCGCTGCTGGCGCTTCCGCTGGCGGCGCAGCGGCGGCTGGTGCGCGGATGGCTGGAAACGAACGCGCCCGATTTGGGTATCTCGTTCCGGCTGATCGAAGAGGCTCTGGAGTTGGCGCGAGGACCGGTAGGCAGGAAACTGGAGCTGCCGGGCGGCCGGAATCTTCTCCGGCGGAATCTTCAACGTGGACGGCGACGTGGGCGGCAGGAGCTTTTGTTGGAACTGGAACCTTTCGGCGCCCCGGGCGAAGCGCGGCATCGACAACTGGCGGATTATGAGTACGCTCTAGCGGTGCCGGGCGCGGTGCAGGTTCCTGAACTGGGCTCTCGAATGGAAGCTCGAGTGGTGGATGCGGGTGGCGTTCCGGAGGATGAGCGCGGGCAGATGCTGGATCTGGGGCGCATGCCGAAGGAAGTTCTGATCCGTAACTGGCGCGCGGGAGATCGTTTCTGGCCGGCGCATACAGCAGCGGCAAAGAAGGTGAAGGAGCTGTTGAGCGACCGGCATGCGACCGGAGCGGAGAAAAAGCTCTGGCCGGTTGCGGTCGCGGAAGGCTGCGGCCTCGTCTGGATGCGAGGGTTCGCGGTTCCGGCGGCTTTTCGGGCGCCGGCTGGGGCTGCAAAGGCGATTTGGATTCGGGAGATTGCGGGCATGATGTAACATGCCATTGGATGAATGTTTCGCCGCATGCCGGGTTGCGCCAGGTGATCTCGGCCGACCAGATTCAGAAAAGAGTCCGCGAACTGGGACGTCAGATTTCCGACGACTATCGCGGCCAGACTGTGATCGCGCTGGGGATTCTGGAAAACAGCTTCCTGTTCATGGCCGACCTAGTGCGGGCAATCGATGTGCCCATCATCTGCGCGTTTATCAAGCCGAGCTACAAGCAAAGCAAGCAAGGCGAATCCCCGTTGTTGGAGATTTTTTTCAGCCACGCACTGGCGATTGCCGGCAAGCATGTGCTGCTGATCGAGGGGTTGGTGCACTCGGGAGTCACCAGCGAATTCCTGATGAACGACCTGCGGGGGCGGGGCGCGGCTTCGGTGAAACTGGTTACGCTGCTCGATCGCCAGTCGGCGCGCCGGGTGCCGCTGCAGCCGGACTATTTCGGATTTCTGGTGGATGACACGTTTCTTTGCGGCTATGGATTGGGTAGTCCGGAGCAGACGGGGCGAAACCTGCCGTATGTAGCGGCGACCACCTGAGGCACCCGCTGGTGTCGAGCTTCGCTTGACAGGGCAGGTCCTGAACAAAATCGAAGGAAGGCGTTCGCCCCTGCATGGGATGTCGGTGTCCCCGTGACTTCTGTACTCTGGCTTTACCTCTCCGTTTTCCTCTGAAAAGGTCTAAAATGAAAAGGCGGGCTTTCCCCCAATCGAATTTCCGCCTCCGGCATCTAATATGAAGCTAAAGAGGCGGCGACTTTCTTTGATAGGGATGGTTGCACTTTAGGAGTTTTGAGTGAATTCTACGATTAAGACGGTACTTTTCTGGGCGGTCATTGTGGTCTCGGCCTTCCTGCTCTGGCAGGTGGTGAAAACTGGGAGCAATGCCCAGAAAGAAAAAGAAATCGGCTTTTCTGAATTTCTGTCGGACGTGGATCAGGGCAATGTCCACGACGTCATGTTCATCGGCCAGGAAGTGAAAGGGAAGTTTAAGAACGACTCGCCCTTTCATACGATTGTGCCGGCGAACTATCCGGATATGTACAAGAAGTTGACGGAAAAGAATGTTCCGTACAGCTTCAAGGACATCAGCAACGGCACCTGGCCAAGCTGGATTCTGAATCTGGCGCCGCTGGTTCTGCTGGGCGCGCTCTGGTTCTTCATGATCCGGCAGATGCAGACGGGCGGAAACAAGGCGCTGTCGTTCGGCAAGAGCCGGGCGCGGCTGCTCTCCATGCAGCAGAAAAAAATCACGTTCAAAGACGTGGCGGGCGTGGATGAGGCCAAGGAAGAACTGCGCGAAATTATCGAGTTCTTGCGCGAAGCGCAGAAGTTCCAGAAACTTGGCGGACGCATTCCGAAGGGCGTGCTGCTGGTTGGACCTCCGGGAACGGGCAAGACCTTGCTGGCGCGCGCAGTCGCGGGCGAAGCGAATGTTCCGTTCTTCTCCATCTCCGGCTCCGACTTTGTGGAAATGTTCGTGGGCGTGGGCGCAAGCCGCGTGCGCGACCTGTTCGAACAGGGCAAGAAAAACGCTCCCTGCATCATCTTCATCGACGAAATTGACGCCGTCGGACGTCACCGCGGCGCTGGGCTCGGCGGTGGACACGATGAGCGCGAGCAGACTCTGAATCAACTGCTGGTGGAAATGGACGGCTTCGAATCGAACGAAGGTGTGATTCTGATGGCGGCGACGAACCGTCCCGATGTGCTAGATCCCGCGCTGCTCCGGCCCGGCCGTTTCGACCGGCGCGTGGTGGTGAATCGTCCCGACGTTCGCGGACGGGAAGAAATTCTGCGCGTACACACCCGCAAAATTCCTCTGGCGGACGATGTGGATTTGTCCGTGCTCGCTCGCGGCACACCGGGATTCTCCGGCGCCGACCTGGCTAACATGGTGAACGAAGCGGCATTGGCTGCGGCCCGGCAGAATCGCAAGGCTGTCCTGATGTACGACTTCGAAGTGGCGAAAGATAAAGTGCTGATGGGCGTGGAACGCAAGTCGCTTCTGCTCTCCGATGAAGAGAAGAAGAACACCGCCTACCACGAGGCCGGACACGCGCTGGTGGCAGCCATGCTGCCGCACTCCGATCCGGTGCACAAGGTCACCATCATTCCGCGCGGCATGGCGCTGGGGTTGACCATGCAGTTGCCGACCGACGATCGCCACAACTACTACAAGAACTACCTCGACACGCAGATCGCCATCCTGATGGGCGGGCGCATCGCGGAAGAGCTTTTCCTCGGCCAGATGTCGACCGGCGCGGGCAACGACATTGAGCGAGCCACGGAACTGGCGCGCAAGATGGTTTGCGAGTGGGGCATGAGCGACCTGGGGCCGCTGACCTTCGGCAAGAAAGAAGAGCAGATTTTCCTGGGACGCGAAATCGCGCAACACCGCGACTACAGCGAAGCCACCGCCATCCAGATTGACGAAGAAGTCAAGAAGGTGGTGAGCATGGGGTACGCGACGGCGAAGGGGATCCTCTCGGAGAATCGCGAGACGCTGATCCGGATCGCGAAAGCGCTGATCGAACGCGAAGTGCTGGACGCCACCGAAATCAAGATGCTGGTCGAGGGGCAGGAACTGCCGCCGATCAAGCCGCTCCCGGCGAAAACCGACGACGGCGTGCAGCAGGTGATCAAGCCGGAGCGGGCTCCCGCCAAAGGCGGCGAGCGGCCGGCTACGGCGTAAAAGCAGTAGCCAGTGGTCAGTAAATAGTTTTCAAATGGGCGGCCAAATCGGCCCCCCTTATCTTTTGCGCTAGGCGCTAGCGCGACCGCGTTAAAATCTGCCGTTCTTCTCTGACCACTGACCACTGAACTTTTGGCGTGCGATACTTGTATGCATTGTGAATCTGACTCTCAATTCGAAAGTTGCTCTCATCACCGGCGGATCGCGCGGGATTGGCGCGGCGACGGTGCGGATGTTTGTGGCCGCGGGCGCGAAAGTTGTCTTCAATTATCAAGCGGCGAAGGCGCAGGCCGACAATCTGGTGCGGGAATGTGGCGAAGGAAACTGTCGCGCGGCGCACAGCGATCTCTCGACCACGGAGGCGGCGCAGCGACTTGTATCGGCAGCAATCTCGGCCTTCGGACGCCTCGACATTCTGGTCGCGAATCACGGCATTTGGCCACCAGAGGATGCGCCCATTGATCGCATGCCCGACGAACAATGGCATCGCACCATCGCGGTGAATCTCGACAGCGTCTTCTCGCTCGTCAAGCATTCGGTGGCACAGATGAAAAAACAGGGCGGCGCGTCATCGGGAGGGGCGGCCGGCCACATCGTGCTGGTCAGTTCGACGGCCGGCCAGCGCGGCGAAGCTTTCCACTGTGACTATGCGGCCAGCAAAGGCGCGCTGATCAGCATGGTGAAAGGACTTTCGACGGAACTGGCGCGCGACCGCATCTACATCAATTCGGTGGCGCCGGGGTGGGTGGATACCGATATGGCGGCGTCCGCGCTAAGTGA
>JBEKYF010000121.1:0-10446 GCA_049511255.1 Terriglobales bacterium
ACCTCTGGCAATACAGTCGCCCCGGAGGAAGCGTGGTGTTCGATTTCCGCTTGGGTCGCGGACGCGATGGGCCGAAGCGGTTCCTGGGACAGTTCGAAGGCATTCTCCAAACCGACGGCTATACAGCGTACGACCAAATCGGTGGGCCGAGAATGGTACATGCCGCTTGTTGGTCTCATGCAAGAAGACAGTTTTTCGAAGCGGTGCAGCTAAATCCCCGAGATCCGGTTGCAACCCCGATTGTGGCTCAGATGGACGAATTGTTTGCCGTCGATGCGGAAGCTCGCCGCAAAACGCTGACTACTGCGGCGCGCCATATCCGGCGTCAGGAAACAGCGAGAGCTCTTCTCGATGATATTCGCAAAAAGATCGAGGCAGCGCAGTCCGTTGCATTACCCTCCAGCGCACTCAGCAAGGCTTGCCAGTACGCGCTCACGCTTTGGAAAAAGCTCAGCCGCTTCTTGGAGTATCCCGAATTAGAGCTAAGTACCAACCTGGCGGAGAATTCCATGCGTCCGGTAGCCGTGGGTCGGAAGAACTGGTTGCACATCGGCAGCCCTCAGGCGGGACCGAAGGTTGCGGCGATTCTCTCGGTTGTGGAAAGCTGCCGCAGGCTGAAAATCTCCGTGCGTGACTATTTGGCCGCGATTCTCCCCGGGCTTGCCGATCTCCCGATCCAGCGCGTCCCAGACCTTACGCCTGATACGTGGGTCGCCCAGCATTCATAGACTCAAACGGCCCGGTTGTTGGCTGCGAGTCCCGGTCTAGTTCCGCCCGGCGGGACGGCCGATTCAACTCACCGGGGCCAAGGGGGACGACTCACAGCAAGCCCTCGCACTGGTTGACGCCACCCCATGTAGAGCATGCACGCAAGTCTTACCTTCGACTGCGGGGCAAATTGCCGTATAATCCGGCGCTGATTCACAACCGCGATGAGTCCACTGGAATCCCGTCCCCGCGCGCAGTTGCTTTCCGAGCGGTACTCGATCGCCATCACTACGCTGGACGAGCAGATGTTCCGCGAGATGCGGCGGGCGATCACTTCCAGCTTTCACACCATCCTGGCCAGCACGGAATCCCAGATACGCGCCCTCATCGACGATCCGGACATTCATGGCATAGTGCTTGATCTGGAAAGCATCGGGGAGGGTGGGGCCGACGGGATCGAAGTGCTGAAGGAGATACGCAGGCTGCGGGAGGATCTGATCCTGGTGGCGATCACCGACGCAACCGGCAGCGAACTTCCGCTGATGGCCAGCCAGGCGGGGGCTGATCATTTCTTTCTGAAGCCGGTGGATGGGGCTCAGCTGCGAACGCTGTTGCTGCAGACCTTTGAAAAGCGGGCCCTGCAATACGAGGGGCTATGGCTTCTGCAACAGGTGGAGAACAGGGCGGCCTTTTGCGGGCTGATTGGCGGCAGCGAGGCTATGCGGAAGGTTTACCAGGCCATTAGGTCGGTGGCCGACAGCAATGCGAGCGTGGTGATCCGGGGGGAAAGTGGAGTGGGAAAAGAGTTGGTCGCCCGGGCCATTGTGGAAACCGGAACGCGCCGCGACAAGCCGTATATTTGCCTGAACTGCTCTGCGTTGCCCGAGACGCTGATGGAGTCGGAGTTGTTCGGCTACGAGAAGGGGGCATTTACCGGAGCCGAGAGCGCCAAGCCGGGGATGATCGAAAGCTCCCATGGCGGGACTCTCTTTCTGGACGAAATCACCACGCTCGATCACCGGCTGCAGAGCAAGCTGCTGCGGGTGCTGCAGGAGCACTCAGTGCAGCGTCTGGGAGGGCGGACGACGAAGAAGATCGACTTCCGGCTGATCACCGCGACCAACGATAATCTGGAAGACATGGTGCATCAGGGGAGGTTTCGCGAGGACCTTTACTACCGGATCAATGTGGTACCGATCATGGTGCCGCCTCTGCGCGAGCGGCAGGGGGATATCCCGCTGCTGGTGGAGCATTTTGTCCGGCTGTTCTGCACCGCCAACCAGAAGCCGGCGAAACAGCTTCAGCCGGAGGTGATGGGGATCTTGGAGAGCTACTCGTGGCCGGGGAATGTGCGGGAACTTGAGAACGTGATCCAGCGCCTGGTGCTGATGAGCGACGGAGCGGTGATTTCGGCGCACCACTTGCCCCAGCAACTGCTTGTTTCGACGGCGGCCAGTCAGGAGGCGATCCTGATCCCGGAGGGCGGGGTGGATTTTGATGCGGAGATGGAGCGGATCGAGATTGCTTACCTGAACGCGGCCCTGCGGCGGACGGGGGGAAAGAAGTCGGCGGCGGCGGCGCTGCTGCGGATCGATGCGCAGCGCATGAAGTACCTTTGCCGGAAGCTGAAGATTAACGCGGAGCCGGGAAATTAGGGTTAAAAATTAACCAAGGCTAGGCTAATTTTTAACCGTAGTGAGTTTTTTACCGGCAGCAACGGGCCCGGCTCGCACAACAGATGTTGTATGTTATTGATTTTTCTCGGGTGCTGAGCGGGTGCGGCTGGTGCGTGAGTTTGGCATTGGCTTTGCTTATCTCTAAGCGTCTAAGCCGAATAGAAAATCTGGCTTACGAGGAGCTTCTAATGTCGATTCAGAAAAAGTCCCTGCTGAACAGCCTGAACACCACCAAGAAAGCCATCGTGGCCAGCTCGACCGCCACCCCGGAAAATCCGAGCGTCAGCGCTCCGGTATCGGCCCGCGTCCGCGCACAGGTCCGTGCGCAGGTGAAGGCGCAGGTGAAGGCGCAGGTCCGTGCACAGGTCCGTGCGCAAACCCGTTCACACTAGTTGGTCGGAAAGAGCTTATCGGAAGGGCCAGCGTTCTGCGCTGGCCTTTTCTCATTGCTACGAATGCGGATTGCCGCGCCGGTCTGATCTAGCAGGCAGACCTCACCAAACTCGCCTCACCAGAGTCGCCGCTTGACAAGATCCCGCCCGAATCTCCAGGCAAAACTCGCCAGGCTGCGCGAGCCCACTCGGATCTTCGCCGTCCCGGTCATGCCGGGGCGCAGACCTGCCGCGGAATCAAGACTAGCCTCAGCCGCGAAAAAACGCGGCGGATTGACGCCTGCGAGCTGCTCTTTGCGACCCAGGGAAGGGTCGAGGGGAACCCAATCGGGGGAGATCGAGCGAAGAGCACCTGAAATGGGACGCAGGCGAGACGGCGCCCTCAGACGCACTATCGAACCCACACCAACGTCGTGCATGGCAAATTCGGGGATGTAAACCCGCGCCCGCAGAGTCGAATCGTCCACTAAGTCCATGAGGGGGGCTCCTTCGTCGAGGTCAGCGCCGGCCAGATCGTGAAGGCGCGGCGTAGTGACCGTGCCGGAGATCGGACTTTTAACCTGGAGCCGGGAAGTTTCCTCAGTCAAGACGCGTTCCTCTTGTAATAAACGCTGGCGCTCCCGCTCCGCGGAACCGTAGTCGCCGTAGCGCAGTTGATTCTGGGTGGCACGGCCGGAGGCTTGCCGCAGGTCGGCTTGTAGCTTGGCCATATTGGACTGGAGATCAAGGTTCTCCAGGCTTACCAGGGGCTGACCAGCCACAACTTTTTGACCCTCCTCCACGAACACGCCAGAGACCTTTCCGCTCACGGCAGCATGCACCGAGGCCTGCCGGACGGGTTCCAGAACGAACGAAGCTTCCTGAAAGTCAGGCCAGATGGTCGGGAACAACAACAAGAGGACGGCCGCTCCGAGAGCGGCCATACGCCAGGCCTTCAGCCAGGCCCAAACCCGCTCTTTTTTGTCCAGATACAGCAGTTTGCTGAAGCGACCCAAGGCGTGAATTCGGTCTTTGAACACCCAGTAGCCCATCAATCCGGCGGGGATGAAAGCCCAGGCCGGGGAGTAGGAATGCAGCACGTTATAGGTGAACCCCATGAGGAATGAGAGCAAGACATAACCGTACATGGCGGAGAGCAGAGCGTAGATCAGGTAAAAGGGGCGGTGCCAGCGTGGAACGTACTCATATTCAGCGGGCAATCCGAAAATATGCTTGCGGGTCCAGCCCGATAGGTAGGCGGCGGCGCGCTCGTGAAAATCCTGTTCCTCGATCAGTTCGCTAAAGATGTAGTAGCCATCGAGCTTAATGAGGGGATTGAGATTGAGCAGGGATACACCAATGCCGGTGACCATCATGATCTTGTAGGCGAGATTGTGGGCGAACATGCCGGGGGGGGTTGCCCACCAGACGCTGGTGGCGGCGAAACAGATGATGAGGTCTCCCCAGATGCCGGCGGCGACGGTGGCGATCCTTTCCCATTTGCCGCCGTAGATCCAGATCTGGGTTACGTCGCAAAAGAAGCTGGGCGCAAAATACATCAGGTTAAAGCCCATCTTCTCTACGGCTCCGCCGAAGTGTTTGCAGGTGAGTCCGTGGAAGGACTCATGAAAGAAAGCCATGGCGCCGAAGAGGAACCAGAACTCGAGGAGGTCGCGCCCCGATTTTTCGGTGAAGTTGTAGAACTGGAAGCTGTCGATCCAGATTTCGCCGAAACGCCCCGCCCACATGTAGGCCATCAGCGCGAACATGACCAGAGCGGCGAGCGTGAACCACCAGGTATAGACCCAGCGCAGGCTGGGGTAAATCCGGGCAATGTAGTCGTCAGCGTGGGGCCACTCGGCGATCACGATATCGGAAAAATCGATGGCCTTGGAACGTTTGCGACTGGTCCGCTGGGCACGGAGTTGCTCGTGTAAGGTGATGTTTCTTTCCAGCGGACTGCGGTAAAACAGGTCGGTGTTTGCCTGGATGAACGCGGCAAATTCGCGGGCAGCCTCTTCGGAATAGAAGACCCCGGTTTGTGCCATGACCTGCTGGGAAATTTCGGCATAAGGGCGCTCACCGTCAAACAATTGCAAAAGCGCCCACTGCGAAGGATCTAGCCGGATGAAGTTGTCGGCACCCGGGAGCTTGGCCAAAACGATGGGCTGTCCCTTTTCGAGCTGCTGTTTGGCAATGACGCGCGGATCCAGCTTGGGGACGGTATTTTTGACGATTCGCTCCGGCAGTTCGGGCAGAGCGGCATTGAGGGCGTTGGCGATGTTCATGGGTGCATGGGCAGGTGGACGTCAGCCTGCATGCCGGGGCGCAGGTCCTGCACTGTGCCCGTGATTTCCGCCAAGACTTCAATGGTGCCGCTGGCAGGATCGACAATCGGGCTGACTTGAACGATTCGGGCGGAGTGCGCGGCGGTGGGACTGGCGTCGGCAACCTTGATCGAGACGGCTTGACCGATCTTGATTTGATTCACGAAGCGAGACGGGAGAGTGAAGCGCACGCGCAGGGGACCGGTGGCGGTGACCCAGACGAGGCGCTCTCCGGGAGTGACGGTCTGACCGACGCGGATGTAGCGGCGGGCGACGATGCCGTCGAAGGGCGCGGTGATCTGGGTTTTGCCAAGCTCCAGTTCAAGGGATTGCTGGCTGTCGCGGGCGTTGATGAGAAGCTGTTCGACGCGCTTCACGTCCCACTGGTCGGCCTCGGCCTTGTAGCGCACGTGCTCGAACTGTTCTTCGGGGATCACCTTGGCCTCCCACATTTTCTTGGCGCGCTGGTAGTCGGACTCGAGGACCTTGGCTTCGGCTTTCCAGTTGTTAAGATCTGCCTCGATACTGGCGGTCTTGGCGCGGGCGGCTTCGAGATCAGCGGTGAGTTGGCGGTCGTCGAGTTTGGCCAGGAGTTGTCCCTGGCGCACGCGGGTGCCGACTTCAGCCAGAATCTGGGTGACGACGCCTTGGCGCTGGGCGGCGACATCGACCTGATTCTCGACCACGATCGGACCTGAGGCCGTGAAGTCGTCGGCGGGAGATGGAGCGGCAGTGGTGGCCGGTTCCGCGGGCGACGGAGTTGCAGCCGTAGCCGTCGGAACGGGGTCACGGCTGCACGATGTGCTGACAACCAACGCCAGAGAAAGCAACACGAGGATGTATGCAGTCTTTTTCAAAGGTCACCACCCAAACCAGTCCCACAGTTTCGACCAAATCCACATGATGGGCTGGCGAAAGAACACCTGTCCTGCGGGACGCCAGCCGGTGGATACTTTGCCGCGGCCCTGCATTCCCGCACGAAGAACGCTGTCGGGATTCGGAACCGCAACGCGCGCAGAGAAGGTGCGAGAGTCTCCGTCAAGCCGGGCCAGCGGGCTCACCACGACGACGGCTCCTTCGAACGTGCGGGCGGGAAAGCCGTCGAGCTTGATGCGGGCCTTCTGTCCAGCGGCGACCAGGGCGATGTCAGTCTGATCGACGGAGACGTCCACCAGCGCCTGGGAGTTATCGACGATGTCCGCGAAAGGATCTCCGAACTTCAGCTTCTGGCCT
Source organism: Terriglobales bacterium (assembly GCA_049511255.1). Lineage (GTDB taxonomy): Bacteria > Acidobacteriota > Terriglobia > Terriglobales > Acidobacteriaceae > Acidiflorens. The sequence goes on from JBEKYF010000121.1 coordinate 6,316, forward strand.
ACGAGGTTTTCGATGTGAGGAGTCGCGACCACGCCGTCAATGGGGGACCGCACGAGGGTACGGTCGAGGCGTTGCTGGGCGCGCGCGACCTCGGTGGTCCAGTAGTCGGCTTGGGCCTGCTGGATGCCGGCTTCGGTGTCGTCGTTTGCGGCGAGCGCACGGTTCATCAGCGCGACCGCGGTCTCACGCTTGGCCTGAGCGGCGGCCAGCGCAGAACGATAGTCCCAATCTTCAAGGGAGGCTATAACAGTTCCCTTTCGAACCGGGTCGCCTTCCCTGACGTTGACCTGTTTAACGATGCCGTCGACGTCGACGCCGATTCGGGCCGAGCGCCCGGGAGCGACCCTGGCCGGACCATCTACTCGCAGCGGCAAAGGAAACAGGGCCAGGAACAAAACGGCGGCGACCGCAGCAACCGTGATGGTGATGCGGCGATGTTTCTCCAGCGCCAGGAACTTGCGCTTCTGTTCCACTAGCGGCTGCAACACGCCGATGAACGGAACCTCTTTATACAGTGAGGCGTTGCGCAGGGCCACTGTGGCCTGGCTGGCCAACACCTTTATCATTTCCAGGTGGGCGGAAGTGAGAAAGTCGGGATCACTGCTTTCGAAGGAAAGGACGCCGACGCGGCCTTCATCGTCGGCGAGGGGGACGGCATGAAACCCGCGCATACCGCTTTGCGAGAAATAATGACGAAACTTGGCCTGGGTCGCCTCGCGCTCGGACGAGATCTCTTCCCCGCGTTGAGTGATGAATTCGGGCTGCTGGAGCAAAGAGGCCCATTGCAAAACCTGACTGAGTTCGACGATTTGGGGGTCCTCAGGATTGAACTCGAGAGTCCCGGAGACCGCGCGCAGTTGAACCCGGCCTCGTTGGTCGAGGGCGATGGCGGCACGCTCGTAGGGGATCACGCTGGCCGGACCATTGACCACGGCCTGCAACACGCGATCGAGATCGAGGGTGGAGGTGATTTCGTGACTTACGCGGACCAGCGTTTCGAGGACCTCAACTTTGCGCTCAGCGGCCAGCAGGCTGGCGTTGTGCAGAGCGATGCCGGCGGATTCGGTCAGGCGGCTTAAGGTGAACAGGTCATCGTCGTCGAAGGGCTCGTCACCCAGTTTGTTGACGGCTTCGATGACGCCGACGAGCCATTCCTGATCGAGGATGGCAGCGGCAATCAGCGAGACAACTCCTGATCCTTCAATCCCCTGATTGCGGCGCACCAGCCGGGGATCGTCCGGGAATTGGATCAGCACCGGCTCTCCGTCGTCGGAAACGTCGCCGGCCACGCCCTCTTTCGGGCGTTGCAGGGATTGCTCCAGCACGGTGGGATCAAGGCCCGCCTGGTGCATCAGGCGGAGGCTTTCGTCAGGCTCGAGCAGCCAGACGTTGACGGCCTCGCATTCGAGCATCGCGAGAACCTTGGAGCCGATGATGGGCAGCAACTTGTCGAATTCCAGCGTTGAGCTGAAGACTTTCTCTATGTCATAAAGCTGAGTGAGGCGCGTGATGGAGTGCAGGGTGTTCTGGCGTTCGTCCTCGTAAAGCTGCGCGCTGTAGAGGGCTCCGCCGGCTACTTCCGCGACGGCCTGCAATTCATCGAGATGAGATTCGCTGACGTCTCCATCGAAGGTGAGAATTTCAATGGCGCCGTTTAATTCTCCTTCCCGCTTGAGGGGAACATAGGAGAGAGAGCGCAGTGTGCGGCGAACGTGGAGGTGGGCAAATTCCTCGCGCACCAAGGTCTTGCCTTCGAAGCGGAGCGGCTTGAGTTCCTGGGCGAGGAGTCCAAGCGTGCCGGTTTCCAGGGGAATCGATGGTTCGACGGAAACTTCCCCAATGTTGGCGAGCACCATCCAGACGTCGCCATCGGGAAGGGTGGAAACGGAATACACATTCACAGCACTTCCGGGAAAAAGGTCTGCGACGGTCTGGGCCAGAATGCGGGCGCGAGGAATGACCTCTTGTTTTTCAAGCAGGCGGGTGTACAGGGTGACGATTGAGGGCGTCAGCCCGGAGCTTTCGATGGGCATGGAAGTGGCCTGCGAAAAGGCGCCTCAGTTTACACGGAGAAAGCGTTTGCCATTTGCAAAATCGCAAGGCTTCCTCTAATTTGGGTACGCACTTTAGCAGAGCATCCAGCGAGTGTCAACCGAACGGGACTAGGTTGCCAGAGCCGGACGGGCGGTAAGTTAACTGCCTGAGCGAGGAACCAGGTGGAGATCGACGTTCGAAGCCAGTCTGATGTGAAGATTCTCAAATTGCGTGGCCGGCTCAGCCTTGGCGATTCGGTTGACCGTATGCGCGACACTTGCGACGATCTGCTGAAAGCAGGGGACGTGCGCTGGGTGGTCGACCTGGGCGAAGTGCCCATGGTCGATTCCAGCGGCATCGGATTGCTGGTGCGCTACCTGACGGCGGCCAAACAGCGCGGAGGATCCCTGAAGCTTCTGAATCCTTCCAAGTTCGCGGTCCAGACGCTCAGGATGACGGGGCTGCTCAGTTTGTTTGAGACCTTCGAAGATCAGGAGCAGGCGGTCTCATCTTTTGAGTAGGTGAGGGTACCACACAGGCTGTGTTGCCGGGATCCCCAGCCATCCGAGATTGATGCTCGTTCGCTAGCCAGCCCGAAATTTCACCCCACGAATGGCCGACTGCGGCTTACTTTCCTCGCGTAGCGATTTCTTGGCGGCCCCCATCCAGCAGTGATTGCCTCTTCTCCCGAGTCACAATGCCGGGTGGGTGATTTCGCGATTCAGCAGCCAGCCCGCTACCACATGGATGAATTCTGCCCCTAGTTCGACCGGCGCGTTTCTCAAGGAGGGTGTACGGTCCAGATGCGTCCACCGACACGGTTGCGCGCTTCGAGAATCGTAACCTGGAGACCTGCCTCGCAGAGCGCCTGCGCGCATGCCAGTCCAGCAACTCCAGCTCCGATCACCACAACCTCAAAATCCGTTTGGACATGCCTTCTCCCCAACCCACGGACTGGAACTCTCGATGTAGTGTCTTGGCTAGGAAACCTGAGAATTTGCCGGTGAAGTGGCGAAGCCACGCTGGCTGGGGATTCAATCTGTCAACCGTGTGTTTCCTCTGACACTTACGACGAGGGTGCATTCCCTGCCCAAAAAACGGTCCGTGTTTTCAGGCGCCGCGCTGAGCAAGCTTCCATAGTAGTGTCTCCTTTATCGTGTGGCTGTACAAAATTGGTCATTTCCTCAGATTGGTTTGAGAATCTACGCGGCCCAATCGGAGTGTTCGGGCCCGCGGAACCAACCAGCCACTTGTTTGAGGCGGCCTATGAATTGTCAGCGAGTGGCCAAAATTGGACAGCTTAGAAGGAGCTAAGTCTGCCACACTCTGGCCATGACAACGAAGACGATTCCGGAATACCTTGAGGACGAGCGCCAAAAACGTAGCGACGATCAGCTGCGAATAGGAGAAGAAGCTGCGCGCATCCAGCCGCTGCACCATGGCCACCATCGCACTGCGAAACAGCCTAAGCTGGAATTGCCGCCCGCAGTTGAAGCCACACCTAAACCGAGAAAAACTGCCGCAGCAGCTCGGAAAAAGCCACGGGCCGCGCGAAAGACAGCAACGAAAGCCCGCAAGATCGCGTGACTGTGTTGGCCGACCAAGGCCGGCCCGATCGCCCCGTCCCATCTGGACAGGCGGGTGTGTTGGACCAGGAAAGATCGCGTCGATCCCTGCATGATCTTTGCGGTCAGACATGAGCTGAGCAGTCACGCGGCAAGTGGCAATGTAATGTATCGATTAGTAGCGGAGACCGGTAAACATGAGTATCTCTGCGCTGAAGACATCGTTCATCGTGAGTTTCGTATTTTTCATGGGAATAGCGACAGCTTCGTATGCGCAGACCACAAAACCAGCCCCGCCGACACCTATCGATGAGAAGAAGGTTGAGCTGGGTGGGACGCCCTGGAATCCACAATGGGACCAGATCATCGAGAAGGCGCTGCCGCCCGAAATGTTTTCTTCGCAGGTCCCGCAGGGCGTCCGTCGATTCTGCCCGCGATTTTACGAGATGGGCGAAACCGACAAACGCGCATTTTGGGCTTACTTCTTCCAGGCGCTTGCGGGTGCTGAAGCCGGCCTGAATCCGAACACGAG
>JBEKYF010000122.1:0-10308 GCA_049511255.1 Terriglobales bacterium
AACTGCTGCTCGTCTTTTCCACGCATGCTTTCTTCTTATCAGGTTGTGCTGTGGAAACAAGAGAGTTTCGGGGTACTCCGTCCGCTTCAAATCTTCAAATCGAGTTTTTCCGCAACCTGCTAAAGGAACTACAGGCACGGCTGCAATACTTCTGCAAGCGCACCCTCCGAGACCAAGTTGTCGAATACATTCAATACACGGAGCGTCGAGCGATAACGGTTCCGTTTCGTCCCGTGGACGAGGAGCACCGCCTGTACGACGCACTCTCCCAGTTCCTTTTGCGAGAAGACACTTACTCGATCCCTTCCCGGCAACGAGTAATGACCACCTTGATTCTGCGAAAGCTTCTCGCCTCCTCATCAAGAGCCATTGCGGGCACGTTGGAGACAATGAGATCTCGCCTCATTAACGTTCGCGAAGGGCTACCCCCAACCGAAGAACTAGCTGAACAACTCATCCTGTCTGAAGAACTGGAGGACGAGTACCTAGAAGAAAGCCCAGCCGAGGAAGACGACACGCCTCAATCTGCGGTTGAGCCCCAAGCGTCCAAGGAACCTTCCATCGACCGCAAAAAGTTGGATGATGAAATTGAAGAACTGGAGCGTTACACCTTTTGGGCTCGTAGTGTTCTGCGGCGATGCAACCCTTTTAAGTCCTTCTTGGTTTTTAGCCTCAGCAACGACCGTACACAATCTCACGTTGGCTCCTGCCACTACTCGCGGAAGCAAGATTTAAAATCACAGCATGAGACGAATCTGCGTTTTTTGCGGTTCGAGTTCCGGGGACCGCCCGGAGTACCGCGCTGCCGCCGAGGATATGGGCGCGGAATTGGTGCGAAGCAACATTGGATTGGTGTACGGCGGCGGCAATGTGGGTCTGATGGGCGTGCTCGCGGACGCAGTGCTGAGAGCGGGCGGCGAGGCAGTGGGCGTCATCCCAGAACACCTGATGGGACGCGAGGTCGGGCACAAGGGGCTGACCAAGCTCCATGTTGTCCACTCGATGCACGAGCGCAAGGCGCTCATGGCCGATCTGTCGGACGCGTTCGTCGCGTTGCCGGGCGGGTTCGGGACTCTGGAGGAGTTCTGCGAGGCGGTAACTTGGACGCAACTCGGTCTGCACGCGAAGCCCTGCGGCATCCTGAATGTCTTGGGGTATTACACTCCCTTGCTGGCGATGTTCGACCATGCGGTGGAGGAGCGATTTCTGAAGACGGAGAACCGAGGGCTCGTGCTGGCGCGGGAGTCGGCGGCGGAGTTGTTGCGGGCACTGGAACAGTGGCGTCCAGCGCGGGTAGAGAAATGGCTGGATCGGGAGACGCGGTGAATCGGCGCAGCACTCCCAAGGTCGGGCGGAACGACGCCGTGCGGCTCCGGGAAGAAATACAAGAAGTGATGCGGCGGGGCGAGCGTGAACTTACCCTCAGCCCGAAAACACATTATCAATCTTCCCATGATCCGCTCCGCCCACTGAACCGCAGCAGCGACCAGCGACTCCCGTCCGCGCGTTTTGCCTTGCCGGAGGAAGACAGCCGGAGACCGCTCGGTTGTAAAATCGGGAAGCGATGAAAAGCGAGACCCGCCGTCTCAACAAGCTCACAGGCGCAAGCAAGAACATAGCGAAACGCTACAAACTCACAACCGCTGCCGCCGAGATAATTGACCAGGCTGGGGAAGTACACGGACAGAGATCCCGTGCCGTACAGATTGCGGTTGAGATTCTTTGGCGGACCCAAAGGCAACTGGGTAAAATTCCCACCGACATTCTCCATTCCCCGTTGACAGCGAGAACCTACAAGTTGCCTCAGCGCACAGTCGCTTTGATTGAGGCTCTAGGGCGTGAGGGTTCTAGGACACGAGGTGAAGTTCTCGCGGCTTGCGCTGGGTTGCTTGCCTCGGACGTGGAAGAGGCAAAAAAGCATTGACGCGGGACAGTTCGGAACAGGGTCAATGAGTGTAATCGGGATGTTGCAACAACAACCGAAAGCCCCCAAATGTCACAGCAGCCACCCTGCGCTCATGGAACGAACTTGTAACCCGAGCAGTGCACGGTTCGCAGATGGATTGGGTTGGCCGGGTCTCTTTCCACTTTTTGACGCAACTTCGAGATATGAACGTCCACGGTGCGCGTTGCCGGATCGGTTGGATAGCCCCAGATCGTATCGAGGAACTCTTTTCGAGAGATGACGCGCTCCGGGTTCTGCAGCAAGAACGCCAGAAGCTTGAACTCCGTAGCCGTGAGTTGAACCTCACAGCCGTTCCGGACTAGTTCCATCCCAGCGAAATCGACACGAACCTCACCGAAGGAAGCTACTTTTCCTCGAAATTTATACTGATTAACCAAGTGACCCCTGTGAGCGAATGGCGGCATATCCAGTCTCCAACAAGAAAAATGCAACACCTTATTTCGTGAGCTTCGCCGTGGAGAATTTCAGTTCATTCCGGTTGCTGGCTGGAATTGGCAACACAACTTCGGTTCTCTCCAGCCAGCCAGCCCCTTCCGCCGCTGGCCGGGTAGAGAAACCAGGCGCGTCGCACCGACTGCGATGTATCTGAAACGAAGCAGCGATCCGCCCGCGACCAAACTCGCGTCTCACCGGCGCTCTTCAGCGCCAGTCGGCGGACGCGATCAGGGTCACTTTGTCGTTCCCGCTCACCCCGCTTTGCGTATAGCCATCGCGGCTCTGGAGCCGACAGCCAGCCTGTCTCCCAGGCTCCCAAACCTCCGACAAGAAAGTGCGGTCACCACCGCGAGTGAACACCAGCCTCGGATTGCCGGGCCCCTCTGTGCCGACCACATCAGTCACTATGGCCCGGTACAGCCGTCCATCCGCGCTCCGCATTACGAGCACGTCGATGGCGTCTTTGCTCGGAATGGAGTTGAGCGAGGAGTGAAACTTGTAGGTTCCGGCTGGGAACGTTTGGTTTCCGACTACAAACTCGAACGGAACTTTGACGGTAAGCGCGGAGTGGTGTGAAGCTTGCGCATTGCCGAGGCTAATCGCCAGCATGGCGACGAGCACTATAAGCATCGATACTCTCGTTTTCATACTTTTTTCCTCCATAGACATAATGGTGTGTCCAACCTAGCTTCATTACATCCCCAAGTCGAAGAAGACGGCGTAGCGGAAGCCCAACACTTCCACCATGTCTCCTAGGTTTAGCGTCAGAGACCGGAATTGCTCGGCTCTACTGTGAATATCGAAAAGGGAAGGGAAAAGACGACAGATGAGTGAGAAAAAGAGTGTGGGTGGGGGTCGGTCATCTATGAAGGATCGAGACCGGCGAGTTGCCGGGCGGCAAGTGTGTCGGAGTGATTGGGCCCGAGCGCGTTTTGAAGCTGCTCTGCAGCCGACCGGGCGGCGGCGCGAGCTTCGTCCCTTTTGCTCTGGGCATCGAGGGCACGGGCCAGTGCCAGGTAGGCACGCCCGAGATTACTGGAAAATGTTCCCGGCTGGGCACCGGCTTTTAGCAGGCCCACTGCGCGGTCGGCGTCGACCATTGCGTCCTCGGGTCGTTTCTCCTCAAGTTCGATAGTGGAGCGGCCGAAAAGGAAGATAGGCAGCTGTCCGGCGCCTTGTCCTCCGGACTTAATTGCGGCCTCGTCGATCGCCACTGCCTCGTTCGCCAGAGTTACAGCATTCCGAACGTCGCCACGTGCCAAGGAGATGAGCGAGCGCTCCGACGCGATCGCTGCAAACGCGTAGTGACCAGGCGGGAGAATTCGCCGTAGTCTCGGTTCCACTTCCGCCAGCATCGCCAGCGCACGGTCAAGATTGCCCTGCTCGCGATAGATCCTTGCCCTCTCGATGAGGGATTGATTGATGACCAACTGCTGGCCCGCCTCCTGCGCCTTCGCGAAGGCACGCTCAGCATAGTCGGCCGCTTGGTCCAGATGACCAAGCTCCCGTAGTGTCCTCCCATAATTGAGAAGCAACATGGGCGAGACCGCCTGGTCGGTATTGTCCGCCCGGCTGATCTCGATGGCGCGGCGGAAAATTGGCTCCGCTTCGAGCGGTCGCCCCAGTTGGAAAAGGGCAATCGCCCAATTGTTGTACAGAGTGCCCGCATTCTCAGTTTTGTCGCGTCCGAGTGAACTTGTCAGCCGCGAGGCTTGCTCGAAGGCAGCAATGGCTTCGCGATACTGGCCCGCGTTCCGGTATGCCTCTGCCAAATTGATGAAAATATGCAAATCCCCCAAATCGGATCTGAAGACCGATCCATCCAGCAGACGCTGCGCGGCCCGGACACGATCGATAGCGGTCTGCGACTCGCCGCGGTGATCAGCGACTTCCGCGCCGCGCAGCAGGCAAAACACCCGATCAAGCGTGTACTGAGGCTCGTTGGGGAGTTCGCTGAGTCCTTCCCGGACGAGCGTTTCAGCTCGCGGCAGTTCGCCCACTACCGCAAGAACGTCGGCCAGCGCGCACGATGCTTTGGACCGAGTCGAGTGGTCGGACAGGCCTCGTGAAAGCCTATATGCCTCCTCGAGGATTCGCCGAGCTTTTGTATCCTCGTCGTTAGTGCCGTATTGGCGGCCAATCGAAACCAGCAGTTCGACGCGATTGGCGTCAGCGGTATGCTGCCGCTCGACGATGTGCTCCGCGCGTCCAAGCAGGTCATCGACGGTAAATGGCTTGCCCGAAGGTGCGGCGTCAGACAGGAGAAAGTTGTTGAGCTCGTTTACAGCTTCAGCGCGTGACAATTGCCGATAAGCGAAGTCGCGTTGAGCACGCGCGGTGCGCGCCTGGATCAACGTACCCGCGAGTCCTGCCGCCACGGCGACCAGCGCCAGCGACGCCAGCGCCACCGCTGTGCGGTTCCGGCGTATGAATTTGCTGCTGCGATAGGCGAGCGTATCGGGCCGCGCGCTGATCGGCTCATGCCTCAGGTAGCGGCCGAGGTCGTCGGCCAGCGCCGTAACCGAGGGATAGCGCTCCTGCGGATTTTTCTTCAACGCTTTGGCAACGATCGTGTCGAGGTCTCCGCGCAACAGACGTCTGAGCTTGTCGGGAGTAGTGGTACGTCTGGCCGCGCTCGAGGTCGCCGTTTCTGCGTCCACTTTGCTCGGGATCACCACGTGTGATGGGCGCCGCGGTTCGGTATCGACGATCGCTTTCACCAAGTCGGCGGGAGAGTGTGAGGTTTTCCCCGTCGGATGCTGTCCCGTCAGTAACACATACAGCAGCACGCCCAGCGCGTAGACATCCGTGGCGGTTGTCACCGGCGCCCCGGTCACTTGCTCGGGGGCCGCGTACTCCGGTGTCATCGCCCGTCCGCCTTCGACCGTGAGCAGCGTCGCTTCTCCCCCCTGCCCCTCGCCCTCCAGCAGCTTGGCAATTCCGAAATCCAGCAGTTTCACCTGACCATCTTTGCTGACAAGTACATTCGACGGCTTGAGGTCGCGGTGCACGATCAGATTCGCGTGTGCATGAGCAACCGCGATTAGCACGTCAAGAAAAAGCCGGATCCGCGCCTCCACGTCAAGCGTGCGTTCGTCACAATATCGGTCAATGTGATCACCCTCGACGTATTCCAGAACGAGATACGGTTGTCCGGCCGGAGACACACCCGCATCTACCAGTTCCGCGATGTGCTCATGGGCCAGCCGCCCAAGAATGCTGCCCTCGCGTTTGAATCGCTCTTCCCCCGAGCGGCCGGCCAGGGCAACGCTTAGGAACTTCACCGCCACTCGCCGCTCAAAGCGCCCATCGCTGCGCTCCGCTAGCCACACGCTTCCCATTCCACCTTGGCCGATCTGGGAGATCAGCTTGTATGGGCCAATTGTCTGGCCAGCTAGTCCGGGCCCACGCAGCATCGACGAGCCCTTCTCCAGATAACCTTCCTCCACTAGCACGCGGTGTTCGTCGAGAAGCGCTCGCAACTGCGCAGACAGTGCGGGATCCTGCTCGCCGAGCGTGGACAGCCACGCGGCGCGCGCATCATTGGTCATGGCGAGCGCTTGATCGAGATATGGACTTAAGGCCTGCCACTGCTCGGGGCTGAGTGTGGACATAGATCCCTCAGAGTGATACGTCGCGAATTTTTCGGTGGAGATATATGCGCGCTTTCTCCCAGTTTCGCTGCACCGTACGTTCTGATACGCCTCGCATGGCGGCAATCTCCGCGAACGAGAAGCCGCAGAAGAACTTCAAGTCGACGATCTCGGCGAGGGCAGGCTCCACTTTGCCAAGCTCGTCTAACGTTTCGCTGATTCGGACAAGCTCTCGTTGATCCACCGCGTTCTCCATCGCTTCGGTGTCCAGCGAAGTAATCTCGAATAGGCCACCGCGCTTCTGGGCGTGCCGTTCTCGGGCATGGTCGATGATCAGTCCTCGCATCACCCGAGCCGCATACCCCATGAATCGTGCCCGGTCGGGAAACGACGGGCCGTCGCGCGCAGCCATGTCCAGGTACGCTTCGTGGAGGAGGGTTGTGGCGCTCAGGCTCACCTGTAAGCCGCGTCGTGCGAGTTCACGCTTGGCGAGCCGATGCAACTCGGAATAGAGGGCAGCAAACAGTACTTCCGCGGCGGGCCGGTCCCCCCGTTCCGCTGCGACAATCAGCGAAGAGATTGCCGATCCCACGTCCGCCTCCCGGGGCTGCGGGCCACCGCGTGACAGCACCCCCAAATGGCGACAGCTTCTCGCAGATCAACAGGATAGTCAAGCCGCGTTAGAGTGATCAGAAGAGCGGATCTGGCGGCTGCGGACTCAACCCGTCAACAGTGTGCTTCTTCTGACATTTACGCACGAACTGGAGGAGATTCTAGGTCGGTGTGCACAACAACAGCCGCGTTAGACGCCGGTGTCAAACAGATCGTCTGTGGTCTTCAAGTGTGAGCAGGGGTTGATTGTTGACGTAACCAGGCGTTAGCACAAGCTTGCGCCGTCTGTTCGCCCCCTCCGCGATTTTGAGGGGGGATTTTGAGTATAAAGGCGATGTTTCGCCAACGATGTGTAAAAACGCCACCCTAGATCGGCCCCTCCCGCGCTTAGAGAGCCGAGTTTGAGCGGGAGTTGATGCCTTCGGCAAATGGCCGCCCGTCTTTGGAATTTGGAATGATGAGCCGCTGATACTGCCAAAGGACCCACCGTGGTGAAGTCGGCGGTTTCGGTACTCGGCCCTGCTGTTTTTCTGAGGTTCGGCAGTTTGACAATGGTGTTTCAGAGGGCTAACGTTAGAAGTGAGGTGGCCTCCACCTCTTTCAGGTTTCCTGAAACTAAGTCAGCCCATCTGAAGTTCTCTCCTCTTAGCGTTAGCGACTACAACCTTTAGGAGGTTGATATGTTTGCACGCAATGTCTCTTGTCATCTGAAATCGAACATGCTTTCTGACTATAACCGGACCCTTGAGAACGAAATTCTGCCTTTACTTCGCAAGCAGAAGGGCTTTAAGGACGAAATCACATTGTCGAATCCCGGCAGCGTGGATGTGATTGCGATCAGTCTGTGGGAGAGCAAAGCCAATGCAGAAGCTTACAACACGAATACCTACCCAGAAGTGTTGCGAACATTTGCAAGAATGATCGATGGAACGCCCAAGGTTCAGACGTTTGAAGCCGTCACCTCGACCTTCCATCACGTTGCTGTAGCCGCGTAACGGGGATTGTCCGCCGTATACGGGGTGGCCTCGATAAAGGGGCCGCCCTTTATTACTTGCTCACAGTGATGTTCACCGAATGCAGTTCGCGCTAAGGATGACAACCATGCATCTAATGCAAAATGCAGAAACTATCAACAGGCTGGTAGCACAGGGGGAATTTCTTCTGGAGGCCTTCCATGCCGAGTATGAGAAAGATCCCGCAGGGTACGACACCGAGTTCCTGCGTGGCGACCTGGCGGGGTGGCGCAATACGTTGCACACGTTGTACCACGATTACGCGGAAGAGATCGTTGACCGCGTTCTCGCCAAGACATGCTTGGCCATTCCTGATACCTTGGTTCACTCGTTCGCGCCACGGGATTTTAGAGAGCAGGAGTTCGAAATTGATTTGTTGACGTAAACACGATTAACCCTCGCAGCTAGGTCATTTGTGTAATCGCGATAGTACGCCAGTGTTTGCCCCTGTCGAGCCGCGCCCGATTGACCGAGGTGGTTAAAATCAATTCTATGGCCAGTTCATTGAATACGACGGACCCTGCAGGACGGAAGCCACCCTCGTTCGGAATTAGACAGTTCCTGCTTATAGTCTTCTTGGCCGTCATTTTTTTTCTGCTTGGCCATAGCATGGTGCGTCACCGCTTCTTTGAAGGCGGCCGGTTTCACCGAAACGGCTCCATTGGACAATAGCAGGCACTGAAAAAAGTGTTAGTCGCGGCTGCCAATGATGCGAAGCAATGCATTCCTTGACGTGAAGATCTCATGGGAAAGGCTCACCCGCAAAGTGATCGCTGAAGGTCCTGCCACGCCTTGTTGACGTAACCAGGCGTTTACACTCAAAACTCCCGAACCAAGCGGGCATGACTGTCACTCGACGGCCTTGCCGAATTTCACTAAACGCCAACCATACATCGCCTTGAGGTCACTCGTGCGCTGCCGAGTGTCTGCTTCTACGCACGCTGCGTAAACCATTGGAGCTGCACTCCCCCCTGCATAGAGATTTCTTTCCGCTGAACAATTCGCGTCCCGGAATTTCAGCCACAGGCGTTGTGCTTCCTGCAAATCTTGTTGCTCGTCTGCGGATAATACTTCTCGGATGCGGACGTAAATTTTGTTGAGTTGTTCGTCAGCTACCTTGGAAGCAGAGACAAAACACGCTGTCGTCTCAGCGTTGGAAGCCGGGGCTTGGCACGGCGCATCCGGTGCATTCATGTGCTGTGCGTTCAAGTGGTCACTGAGGAAGAGGCAAGTCGCTAAAAACAGCAAACGGAAATGCGCCATGGGCTGTGATTGCATGTACGCCATGGTAGAGGAAGCCGTTCACCCAAGCCAAGATACTCAGTTGCCGAAATCAGGCGATTTACACTCATTGAGAATTTTAGACCCGGCTCCCGTGTACCCGCCAACGATGGCTCGGAGTGTGGACGCGCAGTGCATGATACAGAAGGCGATTGGGAGACGCTTCCTCCTCACTTCCGCATGATTGCGCTCGGAAGAATTCCCGATGCGGACCACGCTGCTACGCGATTGGCGGAGAACTGCCGGAAAATGTTTTACGAATCTGCGCACCGAAATTGTGCCCTTTTTGTGTCATGATATTGAGGGGTGAGCGGTGAGAGCGTCTCAAGCGGCATATCGAATCAACAAGTTACGTGTTATCAATACGAATAGAGAGATCGAATCCCTCCCTCTCCGCCAGAATTCCCGTAGATCGTTCTGACAAAGAGATTTCCTGCTCACAGTTCATCGGGGTTTCGTTTCCTTCTGCTGCCCCAACGAGCCTTTTTTGCTGCACAGTTGCTGCACAGTTAGCTTCGAGCGTTTTCATTGCCACCATGGCATCCTCGGAAACCATCTTCACGTAAATGTTCATCGTGGTCGTCACATTCGCGTGTCGCAGAATTTGCTGGATGACCTTGTCGGGGACTCCCAACCGGTTGAGGTTCGTGGCCAACCCGCGTCGAAAAGCGTGCCACCCATACCACGGTAGCTTTGCGGCTTCGAATGCGGGCCGGATCACGTCCGTCGCCAGCCGATCCAGGTTCAGGGGTTTCCCTTGCGGGCTCTGCAGGATGTACCCCTGACGCGGATTGCCTGAACGCGCTCGGTGTCTTTCGAGAAAAAGCCTTAACTGCGCAATAACCGGAATGGCCCCCTTGCTCTTCTCCCGTTTCGGTTCATCCACATGGCTTCGCCATACTGCCTGCTTCACCCTGATTGAAAAGCCATCGTAGTCCTCCCAGAGAAGACCGCGGATTTCACCCTTGCGAGTGCCCGTAAATGCCGCTACTGCGACTGCGGTCGCGGCTGGTTCGGGAAGGATACCGAGCATTTGCACTTCCTCTTCAAGCGAATATGCATGGGTCTCACCGCCGGGACGAGCCCTGGGGAGTTCGACCTCGTGCATGGGGTTGGCCGTGTCAACCACTCCTTGTCGTCGTGCATAACGGAACACGCCGCTGAGAAAGTGTTTGATGTGGCCAAGCGAAGTGCGGCACAGATCTTCCTGACGGGCAATGGATAGCAACATTTGCTCGCAGTCGAAGGTTCTATACTCGCGCAACGCTCTCTCTCCATTCGGTTTGATGTAACGCTTCCAGAGGTTGCGGTAACCGCGATACGTCGACCGACGTTTCTGTTGCTCCGCGTAAGGAAAATACACGGATTCGATAAATCGGTTCAGGCTCATCGTGCTCTCCGCGACCAC
>JBEKYF010000123.1:0-10240 GCA_049511255.1 Terriglobales bacterium
GCTGCTCGTCTTTTCCACGCATGCTTTCTTCTTATCAGGTTGTGCTGTGGAAACAAGAGAGTTTCGGGGTACTCCGTCCGCTTCAAATCTTCAAATCGAGTTTTTCCGCAACCTGCTAGAGAGATTGTTCCAAATCCTTCGAGCCATGCGGATGCTTGTCTGGCCTGCGGTCTTTTTCCTTTTCATAAACGTCCAACCCCTTTGTCATACTCAGCGCTGAGTATACTAAGCGCTGAGTATCTTGTCAATACCGAAGTTGCTTTTTTGATAGGAGTGAGGCTAAGTTTGAACCTGCCCAATGTCCAACAAGAAAGAGAAAAATCCTAATGCCGTAGCCTTGGGTCGCCTAGGTGCAAAAGCGCGACAGGAGAAGCTGACCCCGGAGCGCCGGCGAGAGATTGCCCAGAAGGCGATCCGTGCCCGTTGGGCGAAGGCAAAAAAGAAGAAGACTTCGAGTTGATTGAATGTGTGAAGCTCGATTCTCGCCATTTTCCGCCAGGTGGACCAAATCCAGCGAAAAAGCCCCCAGAAGAACTTGCAAGACAAAACCGGATCGCCGTGAAGATTCCTACCCAAGATTGACCTGAGACGGCCTCGGGGCCGACATGGATCACCAAAGAACCGGATTGCGAGGTCGCCCGGCCGGAATTACCCGACAATTGGCTACCTAAGACGCTCCCGCTCTGACTGGTGAACTAGACCGCAGCCGGAAGGCCCTTGCGCAGCAATTATCGCACTTCAGACGGGGCGTCCGTGACGACACCGTCCGTCCGGAGAAGCCGCGCACCCAACCAGTTGATGCGTCGCGCCCAACTTCCGCCACGTTGTCTCCTCTCACGTCGTGATCGACCCCAATCCCGCAAACTAGGCTTGAAGCCCTTTCCAGTTCGGGCTAAAATTAAAACTGCCTTCGCAAGTGTACGATCTCGATTTAAGCGGACGATCTGTAAATCGCGTGAACGATCTCTATGTTGAGCGGACGAGCTGTCTGTCAAGTAGGTTTGTAATCTCAATACAAATTAAATAACTACGCCGGCGGGAGTCGACGTTTTCGCTTGATCTTTTCCCCGCTGAGGCGGGGGAGCGTTTATGCGAGAGCGCAGGAATGGCTGCAACAACGGCCGATCTGAAATGACTAATCCGCTCATTCATATGCTCGACGGCCGTGCTGTCGCTGTCGAAAGCCCTCGCGCGAGATCCAAGGGGCACATCGGGCAGGGCGCCCTTCCGTCCACATCATCCCGCGCAGTCCAGTTTGCGAGGCTTCAATCTGGAGGCCTCGTAGACCTTGTTCGTGAACCCTCTGGAAACCTTTCGCTGCTCATCTATCGAAACGGCAAGGCGACGGTCCGAGACTATCTCTCCGATGGCGGAACGACGCTGGTACCGCCAAAGGTGGATCAGAGTCTCGCGGAAGCGGTACGCTGGCCGACCTTTGTCGACGCCAACGACACACCGCGCCAGCTTTTGGACGATATGAAGTGTATGCTTCGCCAGTATGTGGACCTTGACGGTCGGGACTATGATCTTGTGGCTCACTTCTCTCTCTACAGTTGGTTTGGCGATGTGGGGAGCTTCGCCCCTTACCTGTGGGTGATCGGACCATACTCGGGCGGCAAGACGACCCTCCTCCGTCTGATGAGTGCGCTGTGCAGGCGCGCAGTCCGTGCTGCTGACATAACTCCCGCAGCTTTTTATTCCTTGTGTGAGGCCCTGCGTCCGACTCTGCTGCTTGATGAACTCGAACTCGATTCGACCGCCCGTAATCGCGATCTGGTTCGCTTTTTCCGAAGCGGCAGCACCCAGGGGCAGAAGGTGCTTCGACCCGGCAAAGCCTATGACTTATTTGGACCGAGGGCCATTGTCTCCCGACAAGAACCACCGGATGCCGCGCTAGCCAGCCGGACGTTGGCCGTGGCCATGCGCCCCTCCAACCGGGACCTTCCGCCTCTGGATGAGGCTTCACTCAGCAAGATTGCGGATCAACTACAGCCGCGGTTGCTTGCTTTTCGTCTCCGCAACTATAACCGAGTAGGGTCCCCGGAACTCGCCGCGAATGGTCTTTCGCCGAGGATGATGGACATCGCACGGGCTCTGGCAATTCCGCTATTAGGGGACGTCGAGCTTGAATCGGGGGTTATCGAACTGCTTCGTCCCCAGGATGCGCACGCGAAGCTCAAGCGAGGGGGTGACCCCGAGTGGGTGGTAGCGACGGCGCTTTACGCCTGCTCCCACCGGGGTGCGAACTACTGGACCGTGAAGGAGATCACGGGCGAAGTCTACAATGTGCTTGAAGGCTATGGCGAAACCTACGACCTTGTACCTCGCAAGGTCGGTGACATTCTTCGGTCCCTCGGATTCCGCACCGAAAAGTTGGGGAATGAGGGAAGGGGCCTGAGGGTGACCCAGGACCTACGCCGCTCGATTCACGAAAACGCCAAAGCACTTGGACTCTGTCGCGCAGACATACTGGATCCCCAAACCGTAATGGGCGGCTGGGGTGGTGCCCGGTGCGATCTGTGCGAAGAGTTCGGCCTGATGGTTGACGGTCGAGGGAATAGGCTGCGGTCCATCCCGCTTTCTCCGCCCATCAGGAGTGGTCTTTTTGGGAAAGCCAGGTGAGTCGTGCCGATGGTGAACGTCGTGAACATCGTGAATGGAAAACAGACGTCGATCTTTCAAGTCCACGGAATGCTCCCGCACAAGGGCGTGGAGGCCTGCAAGAAGGCAGGGCCCAAGTTCATGCAGCGCCTGGTTGCCAAGCAGAAGGCCAGGGCCAAGGACTCATAACATGGCACAGGGGACGCCAGCGCTCCCGTGACCGGGCTGCGCCAACTGCGGCGCAGGTTCATTTGAACCTGCGCGATGCCGCCACCTGGGTGGCCAGGGCGAAAACATTACAGGAGAAGATCGACGAAGCTTTCGGCGGTGCCCCTTCTTGCCGAATTTTTCCGCGACTCACCCTGTCAACCGCCGTCGGTTTAACACCTTCGCCAAAGAGCACCAGAAGGCTGCCCGGCTTCTCGGTTACGCCCTTGACTTGTGGATTCTTGCTTGCGTCCCGCACCAGAGCGCAGTCGCTAGCCGCATCTCTGCGCATAGGAATTGGCCTCAGGGTTTGGCCGGAAAAACAAACAGAGCCGCAGCCAGCCAGACTGAACGGATCGGGAAATGCTCCCGCCAACAAGAATGGGCTCCCAAGAGACGCAACTAGGACGCCAGCTTCGCCCAAGAAGGGGTGCCAGAGATCGTTGTTTGCCAAACAAAGCCACTAAGTGCCGCGTTTTCAACAACGCTTTTACTGGTGAATCATGGGGCCGGACGCAGTCCGGGCATCGACTCCCGATTTTTTTCGCTTCAGGCGCCGGTCTAGCTCACCACGGGCGGCTGAGCGCAGAACTCAAGGCCGGCGGATACAATGGCGATATGCGAAATGGCGAGGAGACCGCCCGGTGACGAACGGGTCCCAATCCCACTCCAAAGTCGCGCGCCGATGGACCGTGATCGCTTCCGGGCTGCTTCTTCTGGCGCTGGCGCTGGTGGTGATCTATACGGGGCCGAATGCTTTTCTCAGTCCCATCGCTTTGGTAGTGGTGGCCGCGATCGGGCTGGCCGCGCTGCTGCTCCAGGTTTGGTTTCGCCGGGATCTTCCGAATATTCATTCTCCCCTCTGGCTTAACGTCCTCGGCATTTTCTGCGCCATGGTCTCGCTGTTCGCGGATTACCTCCGGATGACACGCCGAATGCTGGATCTGGTGGCATTTGGCGCCGTGGTTTGCTTCGGCATCAGCGGAGCGCTCATCCTGCACGCACTGCGGCGGCGGGTTCGAACACCGCAATCGACCATGGTCGAGTAGAAAACGGGAGGGGATTGGACGCTATTCATGCCTGATATGCACATAGTTCTTAGGCCGCCGTATATTTTCTTGATACTTGGGGTTATCTCATTTTCCGCGGCTGTGGTTTGGACCTATACGGGCAAAGCGTGGGTCCGCTTTGATGGTTGGGTCTACCGCGCCGAAGAACCGAAGTGGTTTTGGTGGGAGGTCGCATTGTATTATCTCGTGGGTGTTCTTTTCATTGGAATCTTCTTGTATAAGGTCTTCGGACTTTCAAACTGAGAAGATGAAGACTCGGGGCTTTCAATCTTGTCCGCGGCGTTCCCAGTTACAATGCCCGTATGCGCGTCACCTTGTTCGGTGCATCCGGGCTGCTCGGCCAGGAACTGGTTCATGAGTTAAGCGGTAATGAACTGAGCAGCGAGCGAGAGCAGTTGACTGCGGTGTCTTCCAAAGACGCCGACGTGCGAGACCGCGCGCGGGTTCGCGCCGTAATTCGCGATTCCCTTCCCGACTGGATTCTCTTATCCGCTGCCTACACGGACGTGGATGGCTGCGAGTCAAACCGCGACTTGGCCTTCGCGGTAAATTGCGAGGGCGCGGTCAATGTGGCGCAAGCTGCCCGCGAAGCGGGATCGCGATTGATGTTCCTGAGCACGGACTACGTTTTCGATGGCAGCAAACGCTCGCCGTACGAAACCAGCGATGCCAGAAATCCGACCAGCGTTTATGGCGAGAGTAAAGCGCAGGCCGAGGAACGGCTGATCGAGATCCTACCCGAAGTGTGCATCGCGCGGACTTCGTGGCTGTTCGGGCACGGAGGCAAATGTTTTCCCGCAACGATTCTGAAGTTGGCGTCAACCCGTCCTGAGATTTCCGTGGTGAACGATCAACGTGGCAGCCCGACTTTCACGCGCGATCTCGCATCCGCTCTCGTCAAACTTTGCCGTGCGTCCGCCAGCGGGATCGTGCACGTCACCAATTCCGGCAATTGCACGTGGTATGAGTTTGCCGCCGAAATCGTGCGCGCGTCCGGGATGCGGACCAAAGTGAAACCCGTGACCACGGCCGAATTCCCACGTCCGGCGCGGCGGCCCGCCTACTCTGTTCTGTCGCCTGACAGCCTGCACGCCTACAACATTCACATGCCGGAATGGCAGGACGCGTTGCGGCGCTATCTCGCGAGCGCGCCGGCTGCTTCCGCCGCCCCCTAGAAGCCGCGCCTACCTTACTTCGTCGGTAAAGGCCCGAGTCCACTCATGGCCATGAACTTCAAAGGTCCTGCCTGGCGTCGACCCGGCCGGCAACACCTCGGTGACGCTGATTCGCATGGCCAGCACTCCGTCTTTTCGCACGTCGACCCGATGCGCGATCTTTACTCCGGCGAAGTCCACAAACTCTGACCGCCGCGTTTCAATTCCCTTGAAGTATGTCTTCAGCAGCAACCCGGTATCGTCGAACCAATAGCCCCTCGCCTGCTCCGGGTCCAGATTTCCCTCGGGGCTCTCATACCCAGCGAGCACCCGCACCGTCCGGACACCGTCGACTGTGTCTCGTTTGATCCTCCAATCCGACTCTGTAAATGTATCAATCGCCGGAATCGGCTCGAGTGTCCTCAAAACGAATCGGAGAATCCCGGCGTCCTCGCCTTCTGCGAACTGGTAGGTCTTCTCGCCGTTTCTCGAACGCACATAATGGCTATTTGCGAACCATGCTTCTCTGCGCCACTGGGTATCGCTCAACCAAGTGTCTTCATACCGCCCTTTTTCAGCCGTTTCCGATTTCCCTTTTGCTTCGAACTCCGCGCGCAAGACATACGGTACGCCGGTTCCAGCCGCCGGAAAGCCGATGTGCCTGCCGCGTTCGAAGTAAGTACGCGCACTCTCGAAGGTCTCACCCCCTGTCGGCCGGGTGGTTTTGAAAGGTATCGTGACCTGCGACATCGCTTGAACTGGCACACCGTTCAGCAGAAATGGCTTAAACCGCATCGCCACGACCGCTTGCCTCCCCGTGTCATTGACCCCGGAGTTTTCGGATATAACGCTCTCGATCTCCCTCACCTTTCCCTCGCGGTCAACGACTATGATAGTTGTGACATTTCCTTGGAGCGGTCCGTCCTGTAGCGGGGGCCAAGCCGGCGGTTCCATCGGCAGCAGATTCTTTCGTAGGGAAGTTTCGTCAAGCAACACCGTCTGCAGCGGCTGCGGGTCTCCGCCTTTTGCGGTAGCGTCGAAGAACTCCGCCGGAATTTCTCTCAGATCTTCGAGCGTCGTTACTTTCGCCGTTAACTGAGGCGATCCCACGTTTACCGTTCGCGCGATCATTCGCCCGTGAAAGCTCCCATAATCCTTGAACTCTCCACCCCATCCGAAACCACCTGCGTAAAGCAGCAGCCCAGTGCTGTCCTGCCAAGCGACATAGGATCTCAAGATGTTCTTAACATCCGCAGTCCCGCTGGTGGTCGTCCAATTTATGTTTGTCATCGGCCCTATGCGCCGGACCTCGGCCGCTTTCACCTGTTCGAGGACTTGCTCCAGCGGCGGCACTGGCTTGATCAGTTCGACCGCGGTCTCTCGCAGCCATTCCGGAAAGTAGTCGCCCTCGTTCTTCTGCCAGTCGTGGGCACCATCCACGATTTCGATCTGGTGAAACTCCGGCGATCGTACCTCGCGCTTCCACTGAGTCGGCGACGCCCACCATATCTCTACCTCGCCGGTTCGGCCAGATACCTTATCCCGCTCAAAGCTCGGTGCCAGTACCGCTCTCAAATGGAAGGGCTTCGTACCCGACTGGTCCAGCGTGCTCCGTTCCACGGCCTTCTGCACTTCCTTGGTTAGGTTTTCGGCATGACCGAATGTTGGCCCTACCACCATCGCTGCAAACACCACGATCCGCCATTGTGCGCGCATGTGCAAAACTGTACATCAAAGGACAGGAAAGAACGACAACTGTTCATCCGCCGCTGCGGTGATTTATCCTTGCTCTTCTTCGAGGACCTACCGTGAACAAGCAATCCCTGTGGATTCCGCTCGCCTCGCTGTGCATTTTGCTTTTTCCCTGCGCACTCTTCGCCCAGCCGTATGACCCGGCGATGTACCAGGAGCTTCGCTGGCGGATGATCGGCCCATTTCGCGGCGGGCGTACCGTGGCGATTTCCGGCGTTCCGGGCCAGCCGAATGTCTTCTACATGGCGCCGAACAACGGCGGAGTTTGGAAGACGACGGACTTCGGGCGCACCTGGAATCCGATCTTCGATGGTCAACCCACGGACGATCAACCAAATGACCCCCAGCCCTCTGGTTCAATCGGAGCGCTGGCCGTCGCGCCGTCGAGTCCAAACACGGTCTATGTCGGCAGCGGTGAAGGCCTGCGTCGTCCCGATCTGTCCGTAGGCAACGGTATCTACAAATCGACCGACGCGGGGCGTACCTGGCAGCATCTGGGTCAACGCGATGGCGCTCTGCGCGACGCGCAGCAGATTGGATCGATCCTCATCGATCCCAAGAATGCGAACCGGGTTTTTGTTGGCGCCCTTGGGCATCCTTATGGGCCGAATGCCGAGCGCGGCGTTTTCCGCTCACTCGATGGCGGCCAGACGTGGCAAAAAGTTCTTTATAAAGATGACAACACCGGTGCGATTGACCTGGTGTTCGATCCGCGAAACTCGCAGGTGGTTTTTGCCGACATGTGGGCCTCGCGCCGTCCACCGTGGACGGCCGATAACAGCTATAACGGCCCGGGGAGCGGCCTGTACAAATCAACTGACGGCGGCAACAACTGGCGGCGAATCACTAAAGGATTGCCGAGTGAAGCCGACAAGCTGGGCCGCATTGGCCTCGCCGTTTCACTGAGCGATCCCGATCGCATGTATGCCATGGTAGACGCGCGGAAAAACGGCGGCGTTTATCGCTCCGACGATGCCGGCGAAAGCTGGCAACTCGTGAATACTGAGGAACGCATCTGGGGACGCGGCGACGACTTCGCCTGCGTGCGCGTCGATCCGCGAAATAAAGACGTGATCTATGTGGCCAACACTACGACGTACCGCTCCGATGACGCCGGCAAGAATTTCACGGCCATCAAGGGCGCGCCGGGCGGCGACGACTACCACACCATCTGGATCAATCCCGAAAACCCCGACATTATCGCCCTCGGCGTGGATCAGGGCGTGACCATCAGCGTGAACAGTGGACAGACCTGGAGCTCCTGGTACAACCAGCCGACCGCACAGTTCTATCACGTCATCACCGACAACGAGTTTCCTTACTGGGTCTATGGCGGACAGCAGGAAAGCGGCTCCGTCGGCATCACCAGCCGCAGCGACTTTGGCGAAATCACTTTTCGCGACTGGACAACGGTTGGGGTTGAAGAATACGGCTACGTTGCGCCCGATCCGCTGCATCCCAATCTGATTTACGGTGGCAAGGTTACGGTGTTCGACCGCAAGACCGGGCAGACGCGCGACGTTTCGCCGGTGGTTCTGCGTACCGGGCAGTATCGCTTCAATCGCACCGCGCCGTTGCTTTTCTCGGCGGCGGACCCGCACGTGCTTTATCTCGGATCGAACGTGCTGTTTGCAACTCGCGACGGCGGCAACAGTTGGCAGATCGTCAGTCCCGATCTGACGCGTGAAGATCCAGGATCTCCTGCGACTCTCGGGCCGTTTATCGAGGCCGACCCGGAGAAGGGCAAGCATCGCGGCGTGATCTATTCGATTGCTCCGTCACCGAAAGACGCGAACCTGATCTGGGCCGGCACCGACGATGGCCTGATTCACGTGACGCGCGACGGCGGCAGGAACTGGCAGAACGTGACACCGTCCGAATTGATGCCCTGGAGCAAGGTCGCGCAAGTGGACGCGTCACATTTCGATACCCCAACTGCCTACGCGGCGGTGAACCGCTTCCGGCTCGATGACCTGCATCCTTATATCTACCGCACGCACGACGGCGGAAAGTCGTGGCAGAAGATCGTCAATGGCTTGCCCGAGAATGAGCCCGTCAACACAGTGCGGGAAGATCCCGAACGCAAGGGACTGCTTTTTGCCGGAACCGAACGCAGCGTGTATGTGTCGTGGGACGATGGCGACCATTGGCAGTCGCTCAAGATGAATCTGCCGCCGACTTCGATCCGCGATCTCGTCGTGCATCATGACGATGTTGTCGTTGGAACTCACGGGCGGTCATTCTGGATCCTGGATAACATCACGCCGCTGCGGCAGTTCAGCCCGGAGGTTGTGGGTTCGATTGCTCATCTTTTTGCGCCGCAGGTGACATACCGCGTGCGCCGCAACAACAACACCGACACGCCTTTGCCGCCGGAAGAACCTGCGGGACAAAATCCTCCGGATGGCGCGATGATCGACTACTGGCTTAAATCCGGCGAATTCGTGGTCACACTTGAGATCGTCGATGCCTCGTCAGGAAAACTCGTGCGCCGCTTTTCGAGTGCCGACAAGCCTGAGCCTGTCAACTCGAAAGAATTCAACGTGCCGATGTACTGGGTGCGTCCGGCGCAAAGCTTGTCGTCCGCGCCGGGGATGCACCGCTTCGTTTGGGATCTGACCTACCCCGCACCCGACGTATTGACACGCGACTACCCGATTTCGGCGATCTATCACGACACGCCACTGTATCCCTTGGGAGCGACCGTGCTGCCTGGAAAGTACCTGATAGCGCTCGAAATTAGCGGCCAGAGCTACCAGCGATATACGCAGACGCTCGATGTGAAAATGGACCCGCGGGTGAAGACTTCGGCAGAAGATCTGCGCCGGCAATTCGAACTCGACCAGAAAATTGCCGGCGCTCTTCACCGCGATTACGAAGCTGTGCAGCAGGTGCGCAGCCTGCGAGCGCAGTTGAAAGCGCTTTCGGGTCACGCAGCGATCGCAAAGGCTGCCGCTGAACTGGAAGCGAAAGCCGCAGCCATCGAGGGCGACGAAGGCGGATACGGCACGCTCTACTTGAGCACGCCCGAGGGCCGCAGCCTGGCTCGGCTGAATAGCGGCTTCAGCGCACTCGTCAGCGCTCTCGACACCGCCGACGCCGCACCCACGACCCAGCAAGTCGCGATGTTCGGAGAACTGGACAAGGCGCTGGAAGAAAAGTTGTCAGCGTGGGGTCAGCTCAGGTCGAAAGATATTCCGGCGCTGAACGAACAGCTGAAGAAAGCGGGATTGCCGTTGATCGATCTGCGTCGGGTTCCCACCCAAGTTTCCGACAACATATAGAATATAAAGGACTTAGCTTTAACTTATCCAGGAATAAGGACTTAGCTTGGCTGTCCCACTTTGGAGGGCGGCCTATTCCCTCGGCGTCAGAATTTTTTTATATTACGGTCCTTTAGAATCAAAGATTTGGCGGAAAATTCCTTTCAAATCTTTGTGTTTAAAGGAGTTATAT
>JBEKYF010000124.1:0-10521 GCA_049511255.1 Terriglobales bacterium
AACTGCTGCTCGTCTTTTCCACGCATGCTTTCTTCTTATCAGGTTGTGCTGTGGAAACAAGAGAGTTTCGGGGTACTCCGTCCGCTTCAAATCTTCAAATCGAGTTTTTCCGCAACCTGCTATGGCGTCACGGCCATGCTGCCTTTATTTCTACAAACCTTGATGGGGTATTCGGCGCTGGACAGTGGCTTGGCAGTTACTCCACGCGGCATTGGCTCCGTGCTCTCGATGCTTATGGTAGGGATGTTGGTCAATTCTATCGACAGTCGTCTACTGTTGGCGTGTGGCTTCGGTATCCTTGGCTATTCCACTTTGCTGCTGAGTCACATCAATCTCGGCATTTCTATGGGTTCCGTCGCCCTGCCGAACCTAATCAATGGCTTCGCTAGCGGCTTCATCTTTGTTCCCCTCACCACCATGGCCATGGGCAGGCTGCACAATGAAGAAATCGGGAATGCGGCCGGCATCTATAACTTAATGCGTAACATCGGAGGCAGCGTCGGAATCGCGAGCGTCACTACCTTTCTAGTGCGCGGCTCTCAAATCCATCAGAGTTATCTGGTGGCAAACGTCACGGCCGGAAATCCTGCGGTGATGGAGATGCTCCATGGCCTGGAGACAAAGTTTCACCTCGGAGGGATAGACACTTACACGGCTCATCAAAAGGCCCTCGGGATGGTTTACGGAATGATCCAGCAGCAGGCATCTCTGCTCGCTTATGCCGACAACTTTCGATTGCTGGGATTTCTATCGCTGCTATGCATACCGCTTGCCATGCTCTTTCATCGCGTCCGCAAGCATTCGAACGGCGGCCCTGACGTTAGCGGCGAATAACGACAACTCCTGGTTGACATCAGCAGCTATAATGACAAGCAGGCGATAGCCCAACGGCGGCTGTAGGTGTAAAGTGATCCTAAGTTATTGAAATCTAGATCGTGCGAGACTTAGGGGACGTCCAAGAGACGAGGGAAGTAAAGCTCGCGGCTCGAAGCCAAAAGCCAAAAGCCAAGAGCTAAGAGTAAGAAGCTCTAAGTCAGCGCACCAACTTAGCAAATGGCTTCCGCCACCGAGGGACAGTCGCACGTGAATTCGGTTTCCAGAAAAGCACATACGCATTCCAGTGCCGAAGCGCAGCGGCGTCTTGCTTATTTCAACGAGCGCCGCGACGAGATTGTCTCGACCATCCGCGAACTGGTCGAAATCGAATCTCCCAGCGACAACAAAGCCGCCGTGGACCGCGTTGCGGAGGCCGTCGCACATAAATTTTCCGAGCTCGGCGGCGAAGTGCACTTCCACCAGGTAAACGACTATGGCAGTCACCTGCAAGTGGATTTCGCAGGCAAGTCCGCGAAGCCGGTGCTGCTGCTCGGCCATTACGACACTGTCTATCCGCTAGGCACGCTCGCCACCATGCCTTGCTGCGCCGTGGATAACAAACTGACTGGGCCCGGCGTGCTCGACATGAAATCCGGCATCGCCCTGATGCTGCACGCGCTCGCCGCACTGCAGGATTGGAATAAGAAAGACTGGCATGGTGGATTGCCGCGCCCCGTCACCGTGCTCCTGGTTTCCGACGAGGAAGTGGGCAGCGACTCGTCGCGCGCGATCACCGAGTCACTGGCGAAAAAAGTTGCGGCCGTGCTCGTGCTCGAGCCTGCCTATGGATTCCAGGGCGCCGTGAAAACCGCGCGCAAAGGAGTTGGCGAATACCTCGTCAAAGTTACCGGCAAGGCTTCTCATGCCGGCCTCGATTTCCAGAAAGGAGCGAACGCGATTCTTGAGCTGGCACGTCAAATCGAAAAAATTTCCAGCTTCACTGATCTGAAGAAGGGATTGACGGTGAACGTCGGAATCGTGAACGGCGGATCGCGAACCAACGTGGTCCCGGCCGAAGCGGCGGCGCAGGTCGATGTTCGCATCGCGCGCATAAAAGAAGCGGCCGGAATCGATAAAAAGATGCGCAGCCTTCGTCCCTTCAATCGCAAATGCAAGATCGAGATCACCGGAGGAATCAATCGTCCGCCGATGGAACGCACCGCCGGAGTTGCAGCGTTGTATGCTCAGGCCTCCGCCATCGCGCGCGAGCTGGGATGGAAGCTCGGCGAAGCCGCGGTTGGCGGTGGCTCCGATGGGAATTTCACTGCTGGTCTTGGAATCCCAACCCTCGACGGCCTCGGCGCCGTCGGCGACGGAGCGCACGCCCCGCACGAGCACATCCTGATCTCGGAGTTGCCGCGCCGCGCCGCGCTCATTGCGGGATTGATCAAAGCGGCATAATGAGGAGTTCTTTGACTCCGGCTTCAGGGAAGCTTAGAATTTCCACAGAGGCTGGTCGGCGGCTTCGAGCACGAAACCGGAGGATTTATGGGTGAAGGACTATTTTCGCCGTGGCACATTCTGTTGATTATTGGCATCGCGCTGTTGCTCTTCGGGCCGAGTAAGCTTGCCGACTTAGGTAAAGGGCTGGGCGAAGGCATCCGGAATTTCAAGACTTCTATGAAAGACCCGGATGACAAGGGAAAAGAACCGCCGAAACCGCAATCGGGTCCTACCGCGTAAAGTTCTCAGTTCCCGGATTTCGTGAAAGCTTAAGAGCCGCGGATTAGAGCCGCGGATTTTCTAAGAACCGAGAACTCTTTTTGCTCTGTCTCACACGCAAGCGCGCTCGCGCAACATGCGAAATACCAGCGCTACCGGCAGTCCCACTACATTGCTGTAATCCCCTTCGATGCGAGAAATCCAGCGGGAAGCGATGCCTTGAATCGCGTAGGCTCCCGCTTTGTCTATAGGCTCGCCGCTGGCGACGTAGTCGGTGATATCTTTGTCCGTGATTTCACTCACGGTAACGAACGTCGTTTCACTGGCCACCGACGACTGGCCACTGACCGCCAAACACACTCCTGTAATCACCTGATGCTCGCGTCCGGAAAGCATGCGCAGCATGCGCGCGGCGTCAGCGGCATCGAAGGGCTTGCCGAGAAGTTGGCCGTCGACCACAACCACGGTGTCGGCTCCGAGCACGCAATCATGCGGACGCTGGCGCGCAACCGCGAGCGCCTTCTCGCGCGCCAGGCGTTCGGCACATTCCTTCGCACCTTCTCCAGGCAGGATGTCTTCGGCGATATGCGCAGGCTGCGCTTCGAATGGAATGCCCGCGTTGCGCAATAATTCCTGGCGACGCGGGGAGGCGGAGGCGAGCACTAGCATGGGAATCATTCTAGAGCGAGTCCAGAGTTGCTGTGACCGCAGGCAGTTGCCGAGCTGCGCTCAGATTGGACGGGCGAGACGCCCGTCCCTCCACAAACCTTACTCCAGCGCTTCGGGCTCGATCGAAATGTTCTTCTCGCCTTTTGCGCGCTTTTCCCAGTATTTTTTTACCCAGGCTTCATAGCTCTTGCCGGCGGCGGTGTCGCGTCCGGTGAAGGCGATGGCGGCGATTTCGGAGTAGGGGATGGCTGGGCGCTCACTGCTGTTGGCGAGCATCAGACGAACAACGGAATTCGCTAGCGTCGGGCCGATGCGGCGGTCGAAAAGATATCCGGTGATCTGGGAGCCGTCTTTATCTTTATTCTTGCGGGTGATGGTTACGTCGCCGCGATAGTCAAATGCCTTTTCGATGACTGCTCGAATATCAGCTTCGGTGGCGAGTTGCGGGATCCATCCCTGAAGATTTTCGCGCTCAAATCCAGGGACAACTTCGAGTTCATCACTGGCGTGCGGCTTGGGAGCAAGGGCTTGCGCACTATGGGGCAGCGCAGGATCATGCCCATGCTCTCGACCGCTCATGCGCGGCTCTCTTCCGCCTGCGGAGCAGCAGCGGCAACGTCAATTTGCGCTTTAATCTGGGCGTTAGTCTGCGCGTCGATCTGAACTAGCGGATTGTAGGAATGCACCGGGCGCACATTCCGATCGAGATCGGTGAGCGCGTCCTTGTCGGGATAGAGCGAGAAGGTCGCCTTCACCGTGTCCGCGAATCCGCGCAGCGAGCCGAACGTGTCGTCCACCGACGAAGGTTCGTAGCCGCAATGCACCATGCAGTTGGCGCACTGCGGATTGCCGGACTCGGTGCCGTAGCTGGCCCACTCCGTCGTTTCCATCAATTCTTTGTAAGACTCGGCGTAGCCGTCCTGCAGCAGGTAGCAGGGCTTCTGCCATCCGAAAATGTTGTAGGTGGGCATGCCCCAGGGCGTGCACTTATAGTTGCGCTTGCCCATCAGATACTCGAGAAAAAGTGGCGACTGGTTGAAGCGCCATGTCGTCTTGCGATTCGAGAGCATGGCGCGGAACATGCGGCGAATGCGGGCGCGCCCCATGAAGTGTTTCTGGTCGGGCGCCTTGTCGTAGGAATATCCGGGCGAGACCATCATGCTCTCGACGCCTGCGTCCATCATCTCGTCGAAGAAGTTGCGCACGCTGTTCGGGTCGGCGCCATCGAAAAGAGTCGTGTTGGTGGTCACGCGGAAGCCCGCTGCGACTGCCGCGCGAATTCCGTCGAGCGCAAGTTCGTATCCGCCTTCACGGCACACGGAAAAATCGTGGTGCTCTTTCTGTCCGTCCACATGAACGGAAAAACTCAGGTACTTGCTGGGCTTGAACAGGTGCAATTTTTCTTTCAGCAGCAGGGCGTTGGTGCAGAGATAAATATATTTCTTGCGCGCGAGCAGGCCTTCCACAATTTCGGCGATCTGCGGATGCATCAGCGGTTCGCCGCCGGGGATGGAGACCATGGGCGCTCCACACTCATCGACCGCTTTGAAGCAGTCTTCCGGGGCGAGATCTTTTTTCAGGATGTGGGCCGGGTACTGGATCTTGCCGCATCCGGCACAAGCCAGGTTGCAGCGGAACAGCGGCTCGAGCATGAGCACGAGCGGATAGCGCTTGCGTCCGGCCAGCTTCTGGCGCAGAACGTAGGAGGCCACTGTCCACATCTGGGATACAGGAACTGCCATTGCCCCTCCGGGAAGAATGTCTCTCTATGATACCGGATTTGGGCTTGCCGGTGAGTGCTCGTCGATGGTCGCGCCCTTCACGCTGAGGGTGGGTCGGGTTCTCGTCTGGCCGCAGGCGGCGCATGAACTGGGCTGCACGCCCAACCCCCTTATTAAAAGGACGCGAATGAGTGAGGCATGGCTCCGTTCGTTTTTTCTTGACAGTCGATCGTCCTGCCGTATCTAATTGATCCCTTTTAAACGCGTGCTGTTTCCGAGGCAGTTCAAACCGTCCGCTGAGGGGGCCATATGTCGATCACTCGAAAGTTAGCTGTGCTGTTGCTGCTGTCGCTGTTCTTCGGTTCGCTCGCGTTCGCGCAAGGCGGAGCCACGGGCGCCATCGCTGGCGCGGTTCAGGACACTTCTGGAGCCGTAATCGCCAACGCCAAGGTGAGCGTCACGAGCGACGCCACGGGTGAGGTCGTACGCCAAACGAAGACCGACACGTCTGGATTGTTCACAGCGACACTGCTGCCTGTGGGTGCTTACACGGTGGAAGTGAACGCGGCGGGCTTTCCCGTCACCAGGTTTCCCGGCGTGGTGGTGCGCATCACGGAAACGACTCGCATGACCGCGGTTATTAAAGTGAGTGTGGTGAAGGAAGTTGTGGAAGTCCAAGCCCTAGCGGAGCAAGTCGATACGACGGACGCCACCACGGGCCAATCCATCAGTTCCACAACCCTCAGCACCCTTCCGCTGGCCACGCGCAATTTCCAGCAGTTGCTCGACCTCTCGGCAGGCGCCTCCTCCAACTTGAACAACGCTGCTGCCCTCGGCCGTGGCGATGTGCGTATCGACGTCAACGGTGGAAGAGAAGATAACAACAACTATCTGATCGAGGGCGTTTCGGCCTCCGACTATTCGTTCGGGGAACTCACGTACACACCGGTCCCCAACCCCGACTCGATCCAGGAGTTCAAGGTCGGTACCAGCCTCTACGACGCTAGTCAAGGCCGTAACGGCGGCGGCAACATCAACGCTATCCTGAAAAGCGGCGGGTCCAGATTCCACGGAGATCTTTGGGAGTATTTCCGCAACTCCAAGCTGGATGCCGATGACTTCTTCTTAGGGCCCTTTGATCTCAAGCAGAACATTTTCGGCGGTGATTTCGGCGGCCCGGTCGGTCCCAAGGCCAAGCTGGGGTACTTCTATGTGAACTACCAGGGCACGCGGCAGCGAAGCGGCGACTCGCTGGGAACTTATACCAGTGGAGCTCCAGTTCCGGTGCTGGGCAACACGGCTGCCAGTCGCGCCGCCTGCGGTCCGACGGGTCTGGCCGCCACCTTCTTCCCAAATAACACCTTGCCGGCATATGCCAACAAAGCGGTCGACTGCGGACTCGATCCGGTAGCGGTGAATTTGCTGAACGTCCAGGGCAGTCAGTTCGGTCCGGGCACGGGTGGTGGCTGGCTGATTCCCAGCGTCTCCGGCACGCCCGGTAATGGCGCCAATGGTCTACCCAATACTGGCTCACTTTCTCTCAGTGTTCCGGGGCGCTATACCGATAATCAGTTCACGGCCAACTGGGACCGTGATTTCAACCAGGGCAAAGATCGCCTTTCCTGGCGGTTCTTCTGGTCGGATTCCGAAACCTACGAGCCGTTCGGCGCCGATAACCTGCAGGTTCAGACGGGCTATCCGGCTATTGCCAGCAACCTGAATTTCCCCCTCGACGTCCCGCTGCGGGGGCGGTTCGGCAGCATCGCCGAAACCCACTCCTTCAGCAATGCCCTGATCAACGAGTTTCGTTTCGGCGTGAACGTCATCAGCGACTCCCTTGAGAACGTTCCCGTCGCGGGGGCCTCGCCGGCCGAGCTGGGCATCAACAACACATCGGGTGCGCCGGACATGTACAGGTTCCATTTCAGCAGCGGCCTGGAAATTGGACCTTTCCCCAACCAGCTGCAATCGGCGTTATCGGACTCCCTCGTCTATCTCGATACGGTCAGTTGGTCGCACGGGCACCACTCGTTCCGTTTCGGGGGTGAAATCGACCGCACTTCGATTCGCCGCAGCCTCCCCGTGCTGGACAACGGTCTGTTGTTCTTCGTCCCTGGGGCCGACGCCACCATCAATTATTTCCAGAACTTCCTGTTGGGCGAGCCAACTTATGGTGAAGGGGGCAGCGGCGATGCCAATCACGATTACCACATTCCCGCCTATGCCGCTTTCGCGCAGGACGATTACCGGATCAGGCCAGATTTGACGCTGAACCTGGGGCTGCGCATGGAGTGGGTGGGTGCGGCCTCCGACAGCCTCTGCCACTTGGGCAACACGATTCCTAACAATGCCAACACGATCGGCGATGCATTCGTGTATCCGAGCTGTGTGAGTAAGTACGGTGTTTCAGGCTTCACCGGTAACCTGAACAGTGCCGCCCTGAGTAATGAGTACGCCACGGTGCCAGAACCGCGCATCGGCCTCGCCTATGACGTGGGTGGCAAGCACAGCACGGTGATTCGTGCCGGCTACGGCATCTACAGCGTCCGCGAAGATATTGGCGCCGTCGACAACCTGTCGTTTTCGCCCCCGTTTTACCCGATATTTGTGAGCGCCAATCCGCCAGATCAAATGGGCAGCCTCTTCTCCGCGCTACCGCCCCTGGGCAAGGTACCCCTTGGCTTGGTGCCGACGCCCTCCTTTTTTCAAGGTTTTACGGGAGCCCCGGCCGGGCAGCCTGCCTCGAACGGGAGTCCAATGTTCTCCGGAACCGCCGCCGGCTACTTTCAGCTCGCCACTCCCCTGCACTGGGTTGCGCCCACCACGCAGCAGTGGAACTTGACTGTGCAACGCCAGTTGGGTGGAAATTGGGTTCTCGAACTCGGATACGTGGGCACCAAAGGCACACGTCTACGCTCGACCTTTGATCCTGATCAACCGAGGCTGGCTAGCCTCTCCAACCCTATCAACGTGGTTTGCGGCAACATCGCCGCTGGAGTGCAATGTCTACAACCAGGAGTAGCGACTGGAGCAACGATTTCAATTACGCAGAACTCAGCAGCGAATTCCACGGCGCGAGTGCCCTTCCTCGGAATTAATCCTTCTGCGTTTGAGGCGTTCTATCCCAACTCGGATTCCCACTACAGCGGTTTGCAAGCCACCGTTTCGCACCACTTCTCGAAAGGACTGTACTTTCAAAGCGCGTATACCTATTCCAAGTCGATCGACGACGTCTCCACCGCCAGCGTGGCCTTCCTCACGCGCGTCAATGATCAGGACAGTGGGGCGGCCTCGCGGGGTCTTTCCGACTTCGATCATCGCCAGCGTTTTGTCACCAGCTTCAATTATGCCCTGCCTTTCCTCGCCGACCGCCACGATGCCGTGGGATATGTGCTCGGTAGCTGGGAGGTAAACAGTGTGATCGTAGCGCAATCGGGTTCGCCGATCACGATTGCGGATGGGAGTGGCGGGACGAACTATAATCTGGCGGACTACCCCAATGCTACAGCCAGTTTCGCTAAAGGCTTCAATTGCAGCAACGCTTTGAATTCGGGTAGCCTCGCCACCAAGATTGCAAATTGGGTCAACCCCGCTGCCTATGTACCGGACGGCCCTGTCCAAAATGGAACGGGGGATGGCTCCACCGGTTTTGGGAACTCTCCGCGCAACTGCATCATCGGCCCGAAGCAGGTGAACGTCGACTTCACGCTCGGCAAGACGTTTAAGCTGGGCGAACGGCAGAGCCTGAAATTCCGCACCGAGTTCTTTAATCTGTTCAACCATCCGTCATTCCAAAACCCATTGTTTACTGGGACTGCGAACGTTGAAGCAGTAGCGCCCAACGGTAGCAGCGGAATTGGCCAGATCACGCAAACCAACGGCACGCCGCGGCTGGTTCAGTTCTCGTTGAAGTATTCGTTCTGATAGGTTTCGAAGACGGCCAAGGGAGCGCGCACGTGCACGCGCTCCCTTGCCCCGCTCGAACTAACGGGAATAAGGCCGCCATGGGCGACGGAGAAGTCGGCGGCAGATACAACATCAAGAGAATTCCCGTTCATCTTCATTTGCGTTTCTCTTCCTCGCCCTGCTCCTTGGGCCAGACCGCGAGCCGAGATGCCTCACTATACGGATCTATACCTGCGATCCATGCTTTGGTCTGCACATACATAGACAAGACATCGGCTTGATCCTTGTAATAGGTGGCTCGGCGAAAGGGACCTCGTCCATGAATCGCCAATAGGACGAATGCAGCAAACAATAAACAGACGAAGAGAATGTTCCACCGCGTTTCAAAGAACGCGACCAACCGATCAAGTCTTGCCTTCCAACTATTCGCTATTTGTTCCTCCATTTGCTTTCCGACAGACTCCGTGGTCCTCAGATCTTCTGTAATCTCTGCACGTCGTGGACGCCGGGGATTTGGCGGACGCCATCCATGATTTTCTGGAGGTGTTTCAGGTCGGCGATTTCTAAGACTACGTCTATGCTGGCTCGGCCGTTCTGGCTGCGGGACTCCATGTTGCGGATGTTGGTGTTGGTGTCGCTGATGACGGCGGTAATTTGTTTCAACATGCCGAAGCGATCGTCGCAGAGAAGCGTGAGTTTCACGGGATAGGAAACCGGCTGGCCGTCTTTGTCGCCGGCCCACAACACGTCGATGCGGCGCTCGGGTTCGTAGAGAAGATTGGTGACGTTGGGACAATTGATGGAGTGGACGGCAACGCCTTTGCCGCGGGTGACGTAGCCGACGATGCCCTCGCCGCGAATGGGGTTACAGCAGCGGGCGCGATAGACGAGCAGGTCGCCTTGTCCGCGGACGACGATGGCGTTCGTGTCTCCGCCAAAGACGCGGCGGACCACGCTTGAAATGCCGCTCGATATGCCGCTGGTGAAGCCGTGAGATGACGCCTGCTCTTCGCTGTCGGACATCGGTTCTGCGCCGGCGGGCGCGAATTTCGCGAGCACCTGGCGGGCCGAGTACTTGCCGTAGCCGATGCCGGCCATCAGGTCGTCGGGACGGCCGAGTCCGTATTCGCTGGCCGCTCTTTGCAGGTCGGCTTCCTTGATCTCTTTCAGCGAGATGCGATATTTGCGCGCTTCCTTTTCGATCAACTTTTTTCCGATTTCAATGGCGCGCTCGCGCTGGTGGACGTTGAGCCAGTGCTTGATTTTGTTGCGGGCGCGCGAGGACTTGACGACGGCGAGCCAGTCGCGGCTGGGCTTGTGTCCGGGCTGGGTGATTGGCGCCGGTGCAACTGTGGCCAACCTCTGTGTGAATCGAATAGGCGAAGTCGATCGGCGTGGACTCGCGCGGCAGAACCAGGACCTTGCCCTTGGGCGTGAAGGTGTAAACCTCTTCGGGGTAGAGATCGACTTTCAGGGTGGAGAGGAACTCGTTGGGATCGGAGACGTCGCGCTGCCACTCTACGACTTGGCGGAGCCATGCCAGGCGCTGCTCGTCCTCGGCAGAGACGGCGCCGTCTTTGTATTTCCAGTGGGCGGCGATGCCTTCCTCGCACATCTTGTGCATTTCTTCGGTGCGGATCTGGATTTCGAAGGTCTCGCCGGTCTCGGTGATGACGGAGGTGTGCAG
>JBEKYF010000125.1:0-10043 GCA_049511255.1 Terriglobales bacterium
AAAACCGACTTGCCACCACAGGAGGCGGCAGGATAGAACAATCTCAGTCCTGGACGGCCACTTCCGTTGGCCGGTTTTGAAGTGATAACCGTTGGCCGCTTTTGAAGTGATCACTGAGGGCACGTCCCAATTGTGAGTCAGGAACTATTCGATGCCGTGCAGCGAGTGCTGTCTGGTCGCAAGCTGTCGAGTGCGCCGAAGCGGAAGCAAAACCCAGCCTTCCCATTGAAGCACTTTGTGAAATGTGGCGTCTGTGGAACCCCGCTCACTGGTGGAATGAACAAGGGTAAGCTGAAGCACTACCCGAACTACTGGTGTCGCAACTCCGATTGCAGAGCTGTAAGGGTGTCCAAGCTCGCGCTTGAATCTGAATTTGTCGAATATCTGGGAACCTTGCGACCGGACGTGGCAACCGTTGCCCAGTTCCCTGCCATTGCAGCCGAGGTCTGGGCACGGAGGCAGGGCGATTCAAGCATGACGACCAAAGAATTCACTGCTCGCCTAGACGAACAGAAGAACTTGAAGGCAGAACTGCTGAGGGCCAAGCTACGGGGCGAAGTCAGTCAGGCCGACTATGCCCAAGCCAACGCGGACTTCGACGGTAAGATTGAGGGCGTCGCCCAACAATTACAAGCTTTGCGCTCGCAGCGTGGAACGCTTGATGCTTTCCTGCGTTTCTCGAAGCTGATGCTGGTGGATGTATCAGCCGCGTGGCAACGAGCCGACCTTGACCAAAGGCTACGTGTTCAAAATTTTCTCTTCCGGGGCGGTATCTCCTACCACCAAGACCAGAAGTTTTTGAACACCCCTAACCCAACGCTGTTTCAACAACTAAGGAGGCTGGCGCACTCCGAAACATCGGTTGGCGTCCCCGACGGGATTTGAACCCGTGTTACCGCCGTGAAAGGGCGATGTCCTAGGCCAGGCTAGACGACAGGGACTTTTTGGGTGAGATGGTTGCTTGCCGCCGGAGTTCATAGTAACAGGGCGATTTTCCCGCGTCAAAACTAGATGCGCTCGCAAACTTGACCCCTCGAACCGAACACGCCCTTCATAACGCATCCTGCATTTAAAATACATCCATGGGTGATTCGCTGTATTTGAGCCTGTGGTTCCCCAGCTTTGACGAGTCCGAGATTCTGCCACGAACGGTCAGCGTGCTCCGGCAACTTCCGTTTTCGGCGGCGCGGGACGGAGTGACCTACGCAGCGATCCAACCGGTCTCGTGGAGTGAGCCGACTATTCTGGAGCGCCGCTTCCGTCCTGGCGTTCCCCCGGAAGACGCAGCGGAAGTGGTCGCGGAACTTCTTCACGACGACTACGCCTACATTTTCGAGGCCTATTGGGATTTGTGGACTCCTCCTGAGGGCGCAGAGAAAGAGAAATGGGTGCTGGAGCCGTCGCTGGTGCGTCTGGTTGCGCACGGAATGGAATTTGAAGAGCATGCCGCGGAAGAGGCCGGGCACATTCAAATTGATTTCGGTTTGGACACATCCTTCCTGCACGAAGAAGTCGAGTTTACTTCCGAGGCGGAGCGGAACGTCCGGAGCAACGTGCAAAAGCTGGTGGAGTTTACGGCGAAGGTGGAAAAGAATGCGGGGGCAACGGGGCGGTTGCTGTGGTCCGAGTCAGAGGAGAATCTGGCGCAGAAGCTGATCACCCGGCTGCAGCGAGTACAGTAAAGGCGGCCGTATTCCATCGTCTCCGCAGCTACCGTCTCTACGGACAGAATGATTCTTCCGCGCAAAACGAAAAGGGCATCGAACCAAGGATGATGTGGCCTCGATGCCCTGCGAATCCAGAGTTGCTGTGACCACGGGCAGCTGCCGAGCTTTGCTCGGCTTGGACGGCCGGGGGCGGCCGTCCCTCCACGAGCGTTTATTTTGTTCGTTCAGCGTCCCCTTCCAGCTTTTCGCTGGCTGCGGCCTGGGCCGCCGCGAGCCGCGCGGTGAGCACGCGGAACGGGGAACAAGACACATAATCCATTCCCACCCGATGGCAGAACTCCACCGACGATGGGTCGCCGCCGTGCTCGCCGCAGATCCCTACCTCCAACTTCGGACGCGTCTTCCGACCCCGTTCGATTCCAATCCGCACCAGTTCGCCCACACCTTCCTGGTCGATTGCGGCAAACGGATCCTGCTTCAGAATCCCTTCCGCCAGATACGTCGTCAGAATCTTGTTTACGTCGTCGCGTGAGAAGCCGAAGGTGGTCTGGGTCAGGTCGTTCGTGCCAAACGAGAAGAACTCCGCTTCCTTGGCAATCTCGCCCGCAATCAGGCAGGCGCGGGGCAACTCAATCATTACGCCCACCAGGTAGTGCACTTGCCTTCCCTTTTCCTTGAACACTTCTTCCGCCACGCGCTGGACAATCGCCCTCTGGTTCGCCGTCTCTTTCACCGTCGAGACCAGCGGGATCATCACCTCCGCGTGGGTCTTTATGCCTAGCTTCTCCACGGCTACGGCCGCTTCAAAAATGGCCCGCGCCTGCATCTCAGTGATCTCCGGATGGGTGATCCCCAAGCGGCATCCGCGAAGCCCCAGCATGGGATTGAACTCATGCAACTCTTCCACACGTGCCAGCAGATCGGAAAGAATCTTCTTCAGATCGCGGGCGCCTTTCGCACCGTACTCGCGGTATTCCTCCACCAGAGCTTTCTTCTGCTTGGAGCTGGCGCTCGGCAGGCTGGCGATATCAACCATGAGTTGCTCGCGCTTCGGCAGAAATTCGTGCAGCGGCGGGTCGAGCAGGCGGATGGTCACCGGCAAACCCGCCATAGCCTTAAACAGGCCTTCGAAGTCCTCACGCTGCATGGGCAGCAACTTCTTCAGAGCAGCGCGGCGGTCTTTCTCATTGTCCGCTAGAATCATCGCCCGCATGTGCGAAATGCGCTTTTCCGCAAAGAACATGTGCTCGGTGCGGCAGAGGCCGATGCCCTCGGCGCCAAAGGAGCGCGCCTGAATCGCATCACGCGGAATATCCGCATTCGCGCGCACGCCGATTTTTCGGAAGGGCTCCGCCCAGCCCAGCAGTTTCTGCAGATCCGCATCATCGGCCGACGCCTCCAGCGTGTTCAGCTTCCCCTTGATCACGCGCCCGCTGGTGCCATCGAGCGAGATCCAGTCTCCTTCCTTGAACACCTGTCCCTTGACCCGCATTTCCCCAGCCCGCTCATCGACTTGAATATCCCCCGCACCCGCCACGCAGCATTTCCCCATGCCGCGCGTGACCACGGCGGCGTGGCTGGTCATGCCGCCGCGCGAAGTCAAAATGCCGGCGGCAACTTCCATACCTTGGATATCTTCCGGAGTCGTTTCCGCGCGCACCAAAATCACAGGATTCTTCTTCGCACCATGTCCAGCCTTTTTCACCGCTTCTTCCGCGGTGAAAACGATCTGCCCGACCGCCGCGCCCGGTGACGCCGGCAATCCCGTCGCCAGCACTTCGACCTTTGTGCTCTTCTCATCCAGCCCCGGCACCAAAAAGTCATAGAGCTGGTTCGGTTCCACACGGAAGATCGCTTGTTCCTTGGTGATCAGTCCTTCTTCCACCATCTGAATCGCTATCCGCACCGCAGCTCGCCCGGTACGCTTGCCGTTGCGCGTTTGCAGCATGTAAAGCTTGCCATCCTGGATGGTGAACTCGAAATCCTGCATGTCTTTGTAATGCTTCTCCAGCCGCGTGGTGATTTCGCGGAGCTGGTTGTACACATCGGGCATGATCTTTTGCAGTTCGATAATGGGCACCGGCGTGCGCACGCCCGAAACCACATCTTCGCCCTGCGCGTTCATCAGGAATTCTCCGTAGAACTCCTTGGCGCCGGTAGCCGGGTTGCGCGTGAAGCCGACGCCCGTGCCGCTGGTGTCGCCGAGGTTGCCGAAGACCATGGCCTGCACGCTGACGGCGGTGCCGAGCATGTCGTCGATGTTGTTGATGCGGCGATAGTGCTTGGCGCGCTCGTTCTGCCACGAGCGGAACACCGCGTCCCGCGACATGACCAGTTGCTCGTGCGGATCCTGCGGAAAGTCGCGCTTGGCATGCTTCTTGACGGCTTTCTTGTACTCCACGATGACTTCTTGCAGCGCCTTGGCGTCGAGGTCCGTATCGAACTTGGTTTTCTTCTGCTTCTTCTTGGCGTCGAAAATTTCTTCAAATACCGACTTCTCGATATCGAGCACAACGTTGCCAAACATCTGAATCAGGCGGCGATAGGAGTCATAAGCAAAGCGTGGATTGTTGGCACGCTTGGCGAGGGCTTCAACGCTTTGATCGTTCAGGCCGAGGTTGAGGATCGTGTCCATCATGCCGGGCATCGAGAACTTCGCGCCCGAACGCACGCTCACCAGCAGAGGATTCTCGCCCTTGCCGAGCTTCTGGCCCTGCAGGCCTTCGAGCCTGGCGAGCGCGGCTTCCATCTGGCTGTCCACTTCCTTCGAGACTGCGTTGTTGCGCATGTATTCGCGGCAGGCCTCGGTCTGGATGGTGAAACCAGGAGGCACGGGAAGGCCAGCGTTCGTCATCTCGGCCAGCCCAGCGCCTTTGCCGCCGAGAACGTCTTTCATCTGGCCATTGCCATCGGCCTTGCCCCCGCCGAAAAAGTACACATACTTTGTCGCTGCAGGTTTCGTGGTCGTGGGTTTGGTTTCCGCGGTTTTCGTTTCGGTGATTTCGGCATCAGGGAGAGTCGTCGTTGCCATATATGTGTCCTCTTCGCTTTCGCTATTTCGTAGATTCCTTGCCTTCGGTTACGATCTCCGAGAAGTCGGCGATCGTGGAGAATTCCTTGACCACGGTCTGCAACAGGGCCAGGCGATTGGCGCGGAGATTGTCATCATCCACCATGACCATCACCTTGTCGAAGAATTTGTCGATCGCGGGACGCAACTTCGCGATCTCGAGCAGCGCCCCTTCATAGTCGCGCGCCGCGCGCCGCTTCTCGACCGTCGCTACCGTGTGCGGGATCAGCGCGGCCAGTTCCTTTTCGGATTCTTCCTGCAGCCCAGCGGGATCGACGCGCATAGCGATAACTTTAGTCTTTTCAGCAGCCTGCCGCAGAATATTCTTCATACGCTTGAAGGCGATGGAGATGGATTCGAAATCGGCCGAGCCACGCACTTTGCTAACAGCCTCGGCACGGGCGGCGGCGTCCACCACATCGTCGGAGTCGACAGCGAGTACGGCGTTCACCACGTCATACGCGTATCGACGTTCATGCGCATCCTTCAAGTAAAACTCGAGGCGCTCGCGGAAGAAGCTGCGCACCGATTCGGCGTAGGCGGTGTTGGAGAATTTCTTCTCCGCCTCGGAGCCCTTATAGCGAACGCGCGCATCGGCCATGATCTCCGAGAGACGCAACGGCAGTTTGTGTTCGGCGATCGTTTTCACAATGCCGTTCGCTTGGCGGCGCAGGGCGAACGGATCCTTCGATCCGCTAGGGATGAGACCGAGCGCGAACATTCCGGCGATTGAGTCGGCCTTATCGGCGACTGAGAGAACAGCGCCCTCGACCGTCGCGGGAGTGTTGTCCTCCATGGACTCGGGTTTGTAATGATCGTAGATGGCCCGCGAAACTGCCAGTTGCACGTCGGGCCTCATGTCCTCATCGAGTTGCTGCACGCGCGCGTAAAGACCGCCGACAATTCCCTGCAATTCCGTAAATTCCTTGACGAGCTCCGTGGTCAGATCGGTTTTCGCCAGCAGCGCAGCTTTGTGGATTACGCCCGGTCGAATGGCCATGCCGCTTTGCTTCACCGTCTCGGAAAGCCAACTCGCCAGGCGTTGCACGCGCATCGTCTTCTCGTAATAGCTGCCGAGATCTTTCTGGAAGGTGACGTGGCGCAGCAACTCGACGCGCTGGCGGAGGGTCTGTCTCTGGTCGGTCTGCCAGAAAAAGCGGGCATCGTTGAAACGGGCGCGCAAAACACGTTCATTGCCGTGGCAGATCAATCCGTCCGAGTCGGCCGCCGTGTTGAGCACGGCAAGGAAGTGCGGCAGCAGTTTCCCATTCGCATCGTCGATGGCGAAATATTTCTGGTGGTCGCGCATCACCGTGACCAGCACCTCTTCGGGCAAATCGAGAAACTCAGGATCGAAGCTGCCGAGGACGACGGAGGGAAATTCCGTCAGGTTAACGACGGTCGCGACGAGAGGCTTGTCTTCGCGCCAACGCGCACCGGGGATAGTGCGAGTGGCCGCGTCGAGCGCTTTGCGGATCACCTGCTCACGCTCGGCGGCGCCAAGAACCTTGGCGCGGCGCAGGGCTTCGACATAGGCGCTGGGCTTGGAGATGGCAACCACTTCGTCACCAATGATGCGGTGTCCACGAGAAATCTTGCCGGCTGCCAGGCCGAACAACTCCAGCGGGACAACCTGCCCATCGAGCATCGCCACCAGCCAGCGCACCGGACGAACGAAAACTTCCCCGCGCTTGCGCCAGTACATGGCCTTGGGCCAGTACAGCGTAGAGATTTCCTTGGGAAGAGTCTCAGCAAGAATCTCGGCGGCAGTGCGGCCTTTCCGCGTGACCGTAGCCGCCAGATATTCACCTTTGGGAGTGCTGACTTTCTCCAGCTTGCCAACATCCACGCCGACCTTTTTGGCAAACGCATGCGCTGCCGGCATCGGCTGTCCATCCTTATATGCGACCTGCGCGGATGGGCCGTTCACCTGCTCGGTAATGTCCGGCTGCGAAGCGGGAATGCCGAAAGCGAGAACGGCCAACCGGCGCGGCGTGTCGAGATGCGAAATCGCTCCGGATGGTTCGAGGCGTTCGCGCTGCAATAGCGCGTTCAAGCGTTCTCGCAGCTCGCGAGAAGCGGCGTCGATCATCCGCGCCGGGATTTCTTCGCATCCGATTTCGAGTAAAAAGTCAGGCATCGAGAAGTTCAATCTATGGTTTCAGAATTACAGCAAAGTAAATGTGAGCCGGATCACAAGAGAAGTTCCGGCCGGCCGAAAGAATTCCCCTGTGAACCTCTGTGTTCCCTGTGTAAGGCGCTCATCCCACCGGAGCCAACTTGCCTTGCTTGGCCTTCGCGCCGGGCTTTGCAGCTTGGTCAGCCTTCTCTGTTTTTTTTTCAGTCCCGTACTGCTGATCCATCCAGGCCTTGGCGATCCCAACGGCTAACGCCCGCACCCGCGCGATTACGCCGACGCGCTCGGTCACGGAAATCGCGCCCCGAGCATCGAGAATATTGAAGTAATGCGAGCATTTCAGGCACAGATCGTAGGCGCCCAGCAGCGGGAACCGCGCCTTCTCGCGCGCGACGCCGTCTCCCTCGCTCTCATCCTTACTTAGAGCAGCATAGCGCTCAATCAGTGCTTTGCACTCGGCCTCGCACAGTTCAAAATGCTTCCACGTTTTCTCGACGTCCGCCATTTCGAAGTTGTACATCGAGAACTGCTGCTCGTCGGCCAGGCGCACGTCTCCATATTTCACTTCCATGCCCGTCTCCGGGTCGTGCGCCCACACGATGTCGTAGATTGAATCCACGTCCTGCAGAAAAGCGCACAGCCGCTCCAGCCCGTAGGTGAGTTCGACGGAGATGGGGTCGAGGTCCACGCCACCGCACTGCTGGAAATAAGTAAACTGCGTGACTTCAAGGCCGTCGAGCATGACCTGCCACCCGATGCCCCACGCGCCCAGCGTCGGAGACTCCCAGTTATCTTCTTCGAACTTGATGTCGTGCTGACGCAGATCGATTCCAATCGCGCCGAGCGATTCAAGGTAGAGCTCCTGCACGTCCTCCGGCGGCGGCTTCAGAATCACCTGCAACTGCAAGTGCTTGAACAGCCGGTTGGGATTCTCCCCATAGCGCCCATCGGCCGGACGCCGCGAAGGCTGCACATAGGCAACCTTATAAGGATTCGGCCCCAGCACGCGCAGAAATGTCTCCGGCGCCATTGTCCCAGCGCCGACTTCCACGTCGTAGGGCTGCTGAATGACCGCTCCGCGCTCAGCAAAAAAAGCCTGCAGCTTGAGGATGAGTTCCTGGAAGGTCATCGAATTGGATTTGGATGAGCTCAATTGTGCTTTCAACCGCACACGGCCGCGAGCTTCGAGCCACGAGCAAACACACCCGACGGTCGCTTGAAGCTCGCGGCTCGTAGCTAGATTTTCTCCAACATTCTCGCCGTCACCAATTTCTTCTCGATGTGCCGCTCCAGAATCTGGAGAAGAAACTTGCGCAGGTCCGCACACACCGCTTTCGGCCAGGCGATCTCCGAAAACTCGCCAACCCGCGAGCGCAGCATTTGCGCCGCAATCTTTCTCGATTCCGGCGACAGTTCCGACGACGCCACGCGCTTGTCGTCCAGGCACATCAAGCCGTCGGCGAGCGCGTGGTAGAACGCCCGGCTGCCGTCGAGCGCGCGCCCACAGATAACGCACTCCGAGAACTCCGGCAGAAATCCCATGAGCCGCGTCATCCACAGCTCAAAGTACGTGAGCGGCATCCACAAGGCCGGGCCGCGCAGTTCCTGCAAAACCGCCAGGCTCAACCGAAACACCGCGTCGCTCGCCTCGCGGTCGGGCATCAACTCGTCGAGCAACTCAGCGACGTGCGCCAAAGCCACCGCCCGCGTATAACTGACCTCGCTGGCCAGCGGCGATTCGATCACTTCACAGGAATCGAGCCGCGCCAGTTCCTGCCCTTCGCGGTCGTCGTAAAACGCCCGCACATAGGTGAGCGGCTCAAGCGCGCCTCCAAAACGGCGTCTCGACTTCATGGCCGCGCGCGCCACGCCTTTCACCTTGCCTTCCACGCGGGTAAAGAGGGTGACCAGCAGATCAGACTCGCGCAACGGATACGTGCGCAGAACGATCGCTTCCGACTCCTTCAGCGCCATGGAAGGTCAACAGGTTAAGCAATGATTGTAATGGAGAAGGCGAGCTTTTGGCTCTTAGCTCGAAGCTCGTACTCTCGCCGGTTCAAGCTAACGGCTAAGAGCTAACAGCCAAAAGCTCATCTCTACCGCCCGAAGTACTTCGCATTCCGCTCGGTGTACTCTTTCCACTTTTCCGGCAGATCGTCGAGCGCGAAGATGGCCGAAACCGGGCACACCGGCACGCAGGCGCCGCAGTCGATGCATTCCACGGGATCGATATACAACATCTCCTCGGTCGCGAACTTGTCGGAGTCCTTCTTGGGGTGAATGCAATCCACCGGACAGGCGTCAACACAGGCGGTGTCTTTGGTTCCGATGCAGGGCTCGGCAATTACGTAGGCCATAGAATCTCATGCT
The DNA here is from genome assembly GCA_049511255.1 of Terriglobales bacterium. GTDB lineage: Bacteria > Acidobacteriota > Terriglobia > Terriglobales > Acidobacteriaceae > Acidiflorens. The sequence goes on from JBEKYF010000125.1 coordinate 9,245, forward strand.
CCTCGGGCGCAGGGAGGGTGATCGAAGAAACGATTCTAGCAAGAACGCAGCTATCGCTACAAGCAGTCGTATGAAGCCATGCTAAATGTACCCAATGTCTCGACGGTCGGCCCCGGGCGTTACATTTTTAAATGGCTTGACGCGGAGCCGAAGCGGCATTTCCGCCAGCGCCAGTGCGCCCGTCATATAATCGTCTGTCATTTGTCATTGCGGGAGGAATTTTGGCCTACGACGATCTGCGGGACTGGATCAAAGCACTCGACCGAGCCGGCGAACTGAAGCGTATCCGCACGGAAGCTGACCCAATTTTAGAGATTACGGAAATTACCGATCGGGTTTCGAAAAGCAGGGTCAGAGGTAGAGATAGAGATAAAGATAATGATAAGGACCGGCAGGGAACTGTCGGCGGGAAAGCTCTGCTGTTCGAGAACCTGAAGGGCTACCCCGGCTCGCAACTTCTTATCAACCAGTTCGGTTCCGCGCGCCGCATGCGGCTCGCGCTCGAAGTCGACACGCTCGACGAAATCGCCGAACGCATCCGCGGCTTCATGGACGTCAAATCTCCGCAAGGCTTCCTCGACAAAGTGAAGATGCTGCCGATACTCGCCGAGATGGGCAAGTTCTTTCCGAAGACCGTCGCCACGGGCCCATGCAAAGAAGTGATCAAGCGCGACAATTTCTCCTTGCTCGATTTCCCCATCCTCAAATGCTGGCCCAAAGATGGCGGACGCTTCATCACGCTGCCCTGCGTGATCACGCGCGATCCGAAAACAGGGAAGCGCAACGTCGGCATGTACCG
>JBEKYF010000126.1:0-9715 GCA_049511255.1 Terriglobales bacterium
GAGGGCAGCTGCAAAATTATTACAGCTACGTATCGGGTCCGTAGGAGAAATAGGAATGAGGGCACGGACTGATTCGTGCCCTCTTGTTTAGTTTCTTACTTCTTACGGGTTGGTTAAATTGGTCAATAGTTTAGCATGAGTGGAGCCGGGCCGGACAAAACTACGCGCCCGAGTACGAGCGTATGATTGCTTGTAACTTGATCACGTGAGCCGAAAAGTTGTAATTCTCCTAACCGTTGGGATCTGGATCGGCATCTTCGTTGCCGGCCTATGGCCGTTCAACTTTGTTCCTACAAACCGGATACGCTGGCTGCCTGGCGGGGCAGGACTTCGCTTTGAGGGCTACGGTCAAGTTTACAGCTCTGTGCCGATGTTTTCACCGAGAGGACCGGACGGGGCTGCAGAGGCTACCATCGAGCTGGTCTTCACTCCCTCAAAGTCTTATGACAACGCCAGCACTGTCTTTGCGCTCGTCAATCAGAATGAAGTGAGCTTCGCGATCGGTCAGTCGCTCACGGATCTGTTCCTTCAGGGCTCCTTCACGCAACGTGGAGGCAAGCCAGTGGTGAAACTTTGGGTCGACGACGTATGCGGCCATGCACAAGAATTATTTGTGACCGTGACGCTGGATACGCGCTACGTCGATGTCTATCTTGATGGTCAACTGGTTCGTTCTTTTCCAGTTTCCACTCGGGCCGACAACTTGTCGGGGAAGGTTCTCGTTGGTCACAGTGTGAAAGGCGGCGGACAGTGGAGCGGGAGCGTGGCTCGACTCGCGATCTTCGAGGGTACCGTTGACGCCGCAGAAATCAGCCGGCGTTATGAACAGTGGACAAAAACTCGACATTTGGACAGGGAAGTGAACCACCGAGGCGCCGAGTATGACTTCATCACGCCTGCTGGGGATTTAGTGCGTAACGTCGGGGAAACTGGACCGGACTTGATGGTCCCCAAGACTTTTCGATTATCAAAGCCCAAAGTGCTGGAGTGGCCTGATCATCTCGATCGCCCGGTGGTCGTCGACGCAGTCGTCAACATCGCTGGATTCGTTCCGTTCGGCCTCGTCACCTGCCTCTGCTTGCGCTTTTGGACCGGGTGGAGCATTTCACGATGTGTCTTGATGACGATTCTGGTCGGGGCCTCCGTTAGCTTGGTAATCGAACTACTTCAGGTTTTTCTGCCAACGCGAGATTCTTCACTTGCGGACCTGGTCACGAACATCTTGGGTACCACGATCGGAGCCGGAGCGGCAATAATGGGCAAGTGAAGACGATGCCGGTGTTGGGGCACAAGCGGGCCAATCAAGGCCGTCTGTGTGTTGCGGGCAACTCTCGCACCGGTCCGTTCGGAGTGCATTTCCCCCGGTCTCTCGTGCTTAGGAAACCGGACTGGGCTCGTTCGGCAAAAGGACCTTTTGGCATTGACCTCTGCTGCGAAGGGAACCGAAACGGGTGGCCACGATGATAGGCTGACTATCCCGGGTACCCGATACCCGGGACAGGGCACCAAGAGATTCCGCGGCCCATCTCGATTGTGCCGTTTACCCGGGCCTCTTAAACTTCAAGTTGTGGAGGGTATAACAGATGGACAGCGTGAGTCGTCTGAAACTAGTCTCAAGGATTACCTATTACGCCGGATGGGCCTTCGTCCTGTTCGGGGCGTTGGTGCATTTTGGTTTGGGAGCGGCAATGTTCGCCGCTGTGCACTTACTCAGAAGGAATTTGCTTGAGGCCAGCGTGTTATTGTTCTTGATCAGTATGGCCTCGGCGGTGCGAGCGCTTGCGTCGTCCAAGGCGAACTGAAGACGGACGGGAAGCGCCGTGCTCGGAGGGATTAAGCAAAGGTCCTCCAGAGTCAACGGCAGTTCTGAGCGCCTCATGGAGGTATGCGTCCGCCTGCGAGAGAGAGCAAGCGACCAGTGTCACCTTTCAGCAGTGACTCCGCTCGTGTTCGCCTCTCCCCCGGTCACTCGCATTTGTGCGGTTTATCACTGCGCCGAGGCGTTTTCCAAGGCGGCTTCATCGCCGTCTTTTCCATAGCTCGCTGCCCGTGAGAATTCCTTCGGCGTCCGATCTACCGTTTTCATCCTGAATGCTGCCATCCGTCTACGGTATTGCCGTAACGCTCAATAGAGTCGCACTCTGCATGGCAGCCTCAAGCGAACGTCCCGCCAAGGTCTTGCCGAAGCTCGTCGGAACGACCAGAATATCGTCCGCTTGGAGGGTTAAGTCTGGAGCTTTCGCCGAGAGGATTTTCTTCAGTTGGATTGGGGTTTCCGTCATTCCGCTGGGCGTCTTACGCAGGATCTTCGCGCCACCGAGCTTCGCCGTCCGATTTGTGCCTCCAGCCAAAGCAATCGCTTGCAGGACAGTTAGGCTGCCGGTATCCATGAGCAGGCCGCTCGGCCTTCCCACATCACCCACCACGTAAACGATGTCGGCTTTGTGCACGATGACGGTGTCGCCCGGAAAAACTGCGACATTGCTTTCGGGTTTATCGGTAAGATTCCGGGTCAGCGGAACCGTAATTGGCTGGTCAGGCTCACTGCGATGTGTAACCGTGATGCTGTGGCCTGCCTTCTCGGTCAATCCGCCAGCCGACGAGATCAAGTCGAAAAGGTGTTGCTCTCCTAGCACCGGGTAGACTCCAGGTTTGTTTACCTCGCCCAACACGCTCGCACCCTGCGAGGCGTATTGCGCCACGAATAAGGATACCTGGGGATTCTTCAAAAACCCAGAGAGTCGCTTCTCGATTAGCTCCTGTGCTTCTTCGGTCGTAAGACCGGCCACATGGGTGTATCCGATCAAGGGGCAAGAGAAATCACCCTTGCCGGAGATACGAGTCTTCGTGGTGAGTTCTGGAACGTTGTAAACGTTCAATTCAATCAGATCCCCAGGGCCAAGGTGCAGCGAAGGATCTGAGATCGGAGGGTTTGGGCGAACGGATTCCGTGGCATCGGTGACGCTGGCGCTCGGGTTAGGAGCTACCGGTAGATTCTGTGCTGCCATCAGGACGCTATGAAATGGAAGGAGAATGGCACAGAATAGCAGGACAACGCGCAGCGTTGGGGATAACCTTGATTGTAGAAGCTGCATTACAGAACCTCGGATCTACTTGAGAAACAGTAGTTTAGCATAGTCTGAAACAAAGCCAAAAGCCCAAATCCCGGATCTGCACGGCGTTGACCAGTATTCTGCCAACTACTTCGATCCGGCTTCCCCAGCACACGATCTATCGATCCCAGCAAAGCAGCGCGTGCCGCAATCAGCTTCTTGTTCCACACTCCGTGGCCCGTGGGCAGCGGCCCAGCAGACTGGCGCGCCGTCCCGCGAGTAGATTGTCCACTGTAAACAAAAAGAACGGGATGAACCCCGTCCTCTTGTTGGTACGTTCGATTTCAAGTAAACCCTTCCAGGAAGATCACCGGCACAGGTCAGCTTATTGAGATTGACGAACGGGGATCGAGCGTCTTGACCTCCGATTCAGGACTTTTCAAATTCTGCTTTAACACTTTGCCTGCACTATTTTTCGGCAGCGAGTTCATCACCACGATATCCTTGGGAACAAGTTGATGGGTCAAATGTTCTTTGCAAAATGCAAGCACGCGTCGTTCGAGCCCTCCGGAATGCGAGTTTCGCGGCACGACGAACGCCTTCACTGCTTCTCCCAGAATATCGTCCTTCACTCCGATGACCGCCGCCTCCAGGAGTTCGTCAAACTCCAGCAGCTTTTCCTCGAGTTGCCGGCAACTGACGCGCTTGCCGCCGCATTTGAGGAAGTCCTTCCCACGGTCCATCACGTAGATGAAGCCTTCGTCGTCGACAGTTCCCAAGTCGCCTGTATAAAGCTTCTCGTTGCGGAAACATTTTGCGGACTCCTCGGGTTCACGCCAGTATCCCTGTGTCACGTTTGCACCCTCGGCGACGATCTCACCAATTTGTCCCGGTACCACGCCCAAGCCCGAATCATCCAGTACTCGAAGTGTGACACCAGGAATTGCCTTACCGATTGATCCCAGCTTTCTGTCAAGATCTTCAGGCGGGACATAGGAAAGGCGCGCTGTCGCCTCCGTTTGTCCGTACATCACAAAGATCTCCGTCCCTGGCAACGCCTCGCGCAGTTCACGAACGAAGCTGGGGGCCAAGTGGCCACCAGCTTGTTGAACATATCGCAGATGAGCAAATCGTTTTTTTCGAAGGCCTGATTTTCTCAGCAAGATTTGGAAATGGCTAGGTACGCCAGCAAAACCAGTACACTCAGTCTCCAGCATTTTCTCCAAGACTTTCTCCGGATACATGAAGCGCAAGTCGATCACCAGACTTGCACCTACTCTCAGGTGAGTATGAAGAAGGGAGGTGCCAAAACAATAGTGGAAGGGAAGCACCACCATGATCCGATCTTTTTCCGTGAGGTGGAGATATCGCACGATCGATTCTGTGTTGGCAATGATGTTTCCGTGCGAGACCATGACTCCACGTGGCTTTCCCGTAGAACCGGAGGTGAACATCAGGGCTGCCAAATCATCCGGTTTAACTTCTGCTACACCATCGCTGGCATGGATACTTTCTGTTCTGAGCTTCGTGAAACTCAAGGCATTGTTGAGAGTCGGCACTTCGCGATCGGTGATCAGTTGAATCTGTTGCAGACGGTCTTTATTCGCTGCGGCGAAGCGAGCCTGCGTGAAAGCAAGGCGTGCTTCTGTGGTGTGCAGAATGTGATCAAGCTCCTGAGCCGCAATGGTCGTCGGCACTGGCACGCAGATCAATCCAGCCCTTAAAATTCCGAGGTAGGCAGCAACCCAAAACAAGGAATTGTCGTCGACCAGAAGGACCCGGTCTCCTTTCTGTTTTCCCGTGGCCGTTAGGTACTTGGCAACCTCCGATGAGGCCGACTGCAGCTCGCCGTAAGTATGATCTCGGTCAATCATTCGCAGCGCCACTCGCGATGGGTCTTTCCCATCCAAGAGGAACGCAGCCACGTTTGTGCTATCGCAGTGCATGGATACGGATTTCTTTTGTCTGTTTTCGAACTTTACAGCGGTAAGCCGGTTCTGACAGGACAACAAACCTGTGGAGCCTTACTGCCAGTGGATGAGAAAGAAAATCAGCCCTTTCACCTCTCATTTAATCCCTGTTTGAAAGTTGATTTCCAAACTTCCCGCATTACTTCCGACGGTGGTTTGCTTTTGATGCGCGAATTGGATGAACGTCTGGGATTGAGCCCAAACGGACCCGCAAGTTCTCGTGGGCCTTGTGACCATGGTCCAATTCAACCAACCCGTAAGAATTAGAAGGGCAATTCCTGCAATACGCCGGTCACTACGTAAGGCGGCCTCGCATCGCGCAGCGTCGTATCACCTGGATCGGGGAACGAACCGTCAGGTTTTGGTTCAAAGACAAAAAGCTGTGTCGCCGTGTCGAGGTGCAATGCTCATTGGAAGCGTTCATTGACCGTTGGTCCCAACATGTTCCAGAACGCTATCAGCATGCGGTTTGGAGCTTTGACCTGTTTGCTCCGCGCGCGCTCCGGCAAACCTCAGCCGCCGTCTTTATTCATTCTGGGACAGGAGCGAAGTCCACGCCCCAAGCCTCGCCCTTGGGCGGATTCCATAAAGCGAGACTTCGGACATGATCCGCTCCTCGATCATAAGGGCAAAAGGATGAAATGGGTGCGACGACTAGCGCCGAAGGCGTCTCGCTGATCAGAACTTAGCCGAAAATGCCATCACCTTACTGCCGCAATCTCGCGATGGGAGATACCAGCTTCCGTGTGCTGCCCTCGCCTAACCCCAAACAGCCACAACTTCGTCCGCGTGGAACGATCTGAATTGCTTCTTCCAACAGACGACACCCACTCGACCCGCCACAATGCCTCGTTCACGCCGAACACGAGATTTTTATTTTCCTATACTTCGAGCGTCCGCAAGGGCGCAAGGATACACAGAACGGCGAGCAGAAGAATCTTCTTCACAGGTCAGTAACTCCCCGATGTCTCCGATCCTACCGAAATGGTAGGGGGCGTGGAAGCGTACTGGCGGATGAACAGGTCGCTAAACATGCTCGCTCCGTAGAGTTCTAACGAAGGACCGGCGCTGCCTGACGCATAAGTCGTGTTCGTGCCGCTGGCGCTGTAGGTCCCGTTCTCGATGCTCCCCGCCTGAGTCGTGCTGTTCGTACTGGCCTCAACCTGATACCAGGTATTGTAAAATAGATTCCCAGCCGCCACGCTTCCAAGTTCGTTCGACACGGAAGGCGCTTTTTCAGTGATGTAAAAGTTGGCCGTCCCGTTGTCGTCATAGTAAACTTCTGCCGAATACTCATCCCCTGACGTAGCGCTCATTCTGAAGCCAAGCTGAGCGTCGTTGGCCTCTGTGCCATATACCTGGCCGTCCAAAATATAGTTCGTGCCGGAGTACGACGACTCCAGCATGGAATCTCTACCGGTGACTCCTGAATACCGCGCGAAACCCATCAGACAGGTGCTGGAGTTTCCCTTCCAGTCCGTACACGCCTCCAGATACCACACAGGAGCCTGGTCGGCGGTGTCATGCACATCAGTCCAAAGGGAAGTTTTGGGTTTTCCATACTGCTGCAAACCGGATGAGACGGTCGCCGTCGTGTAGTCAATCGCCCAGGCAGAGCCCGTCCAAGTGCAGTAGTAGGTGTAGAGGGTTCCGCTGGCGTTGAAACTCGTGGGGCAGGCATTCCCGCCGCTGTGATAGGGATTCCCCGCCGCCAAATACCAGCCCGAGGTAGGGCTGCTGCTAAGGAGGGTGGTTACATCCCAATATGAGCTGTAAGGGACGCTTCCATTACTGATCGGTGTGTTCGGCCCAGCTTCGAACTGGAGGACATACAGACCGCTAGCGGAGTCGTAAAGGATGTTGGTGGGCGCATATAGTACATTCGCGCCGAGACTGGGAGGAGCAGTTTGCAAAGTCCAGATCATAGTATCCGAGGCGGTTGCGAGTGCGGCCACCGTGATGGCGGATCGAACATAGATCGGATATGACCGGTCAGCCAATTGGCCGCTCGACCAGAACAGGTAGAACTTGCTGTCGTTCGGATTCTTCCACAGGGCCGGAGTGTAGCCGCCGTACAAATAGGAAGTAAATGCCGACTGAATCGTCCAGGAGATCCCGTTCGTGCTCGTGGCATATCCAACCTGCTGCGGGGACGCCGTGTTCTCATAGGCCATCTGAAGCGTAGTGCCGTCGAGAATGACGCTCGGCCGGCTGGCCCCGGTAGCGACCGGGATCACGGGATTGGCCGAGTATTTGTGCCAATTCACCAAATCGTTCGAACCGGCCAAGCCAATGCCGCTGTTTGTGGCATTTTGCAGACCATACCAACCCCAATATTCGTATGTGGTTCCGTCAAGCGTTGCGCCATAAGGATTCGCTATAACGGTGAAGAAATGCGGCCAATCACTCCCTTCCCACGCTTGCGCCGCGCCGAAATTGGCAGGCAGAAGCTCGCTCTCCTGGTAATATCCGTTGAGCGTGCTTGCGTCCCCCGATGAGAAATCATCGAAAAATAGAAAGGTAGTCGTTCCGCTGGCGGCCGTGGATGCGGAGGAATTTCCATAAACTAGATAGATCGTCGAGGTTCCGTTTGGAATAGAGGGCACCAACGCCCACACGGTTGCGACCTGGCTGGAGCTGTTCCAGTTCTCAATCCAGTAGGAGAGATTCGTTACGCCGTCGCTGGCTCTGACCCTAACGTCAGACCCATCCGACTTCGCGTGGGAAAAGTTCATATTGGACGAGTTGAGAGCGATTTTCACCTGATAGTTTGTCAGCGTTGACCCGGAATTATTCAGGGTAACGGGGCGCAAGTAAGTGAAACTCGGCAGTGTCGCGGCGACCGTCAGGCCCGTGGAGCCGCTGACGGAGCCCGAGGTCGCCTGAATCGTGGTACTGCCCGTGGCCACACCTGTCGCCAAGCCCGCGGCCGTAATCGTCGCCACAGCGGTGTTCGATGAACTCCACGTCACCGAACCGGTCAGGTTCTGAGTGCTGCTGTTGCTATAGGTCCCCGTGGCCGTGAACTGCTGCGTCGTACCGATCAGAATCGTGGGGTTCGCCGGCGTCATGGCGATTGACACCAAAACCGGCGCCGTCACCGTCAGGCCCGTCGAGCCGCTGATCGACCCCAAGGTCGCCTGGATCGTCGTGCTGCCCGTGCCGGTTCCTGTCGCGAGACCGCCGGTCGTAATCGTCGCCACCGTCGTGCTGGTCGAACTCCAGGTCACCGAGCCGAGCAGATTCTGAGTGCTGCCATCACTATAGGTTCCCGTGGCCGCAAACTGCTGCGTCGTGCCCTTGGCAATCGACGGATTCGCCGGCGTCACCGCGATGGATACCAACGAAGCGCTCCCCGCTTCATAGATCTGCTGGATCTGGGAAGCCGAGAGGGCGACGTTGTAAAGCTGCAGGTCATCTACCTCTCCCGTCGTGTATTCTTGTGTGCCTCCTCGGGAGAACAGGAAGAGGGAATTATCGCCGAATGAGTTGGTGTTCGTGGCGGTGGAAAGATTTTGCTGGGGAGTCTGGAGCACGCCATCGATGTAAAGCGAGATGACGCTGGTACCGGGTTGGCTTTTGTCGTAAACCACAGCGATGTGGTGCCAGACACCGGACGAGGGCTGAGCGTAACAGTTAGTGGTGAACCCCACGTTACCGTTCACACCCGTCATCATGGGAGCAGAGGTGGGGCAGTCTTCCCCATCGTCAGGGAAGAAGCCGAAGCCCGTGGTACTGTTGTTGAAATTCGTGCTGTTTTCAAACAGCGTGTGCCCTCCGGCCGTGGAGTAGGTACGATTCACCCAGGCGGCCCACGTAACTGCGTTGGTGGTGCTGAGGTTGATAGCCGGGATGCTGACGTACTGATTCACTCCGTTGGCGGATACGGCATCCCCGATCTTACCCGTAACCCAACTGACGCCGTTGACCAGGTTGGCGTTATTACCGCCCCCGGAGGAATCTACGGCTGTGGTGCCGGAGCCATCGTTAAAGGTCCACCAGCCCACCAGATTAACTGGCGTCACCATCAGGCCCGTAGAGCCGCTGATGGAGCCCGAGGTCGCCTGAATCGTCGTGCTGCCCATGGCCACGCCAGTCGCCAATCCCCCGCTCGTGATCGTCGCTGTCGCGGTACTCGAGGAAGTCCAGGTCACCGAACTGGTCAGATTCTGCGTACTGCTATCGCTATAAGTTCCCGTTGCCGTGAACTGCCGCGTCGCGCCGATGGTAACGAAAGAGCTGGCCGGCGTCACGGCAATCGACACCAACGCTGCCGCCGTGACCGGACCGGAAACGTAGGTGTACGCTTTGTTCAACCACTGCCCCCCAACATACGAGTACAGGGTCACGTAGATGGTGCTGCCATTTGCCGGCAGACTGTACACCGTCGTGGTCAGCGCAGTGCCCAGGTTCCCGGATGAATAGACATTGTTGCCACCCGCAGCGGAACCGATGTCCACCCAGTACGCCGTAGCGTTGGCGTCCGAACTCCACGTGAACGTTGCCGTAGTCCCGCTCAGCCTCGTTCCCGGCGTCGGTGTCTGCATCGCCGCCAAGCCGCTGGTTGCGCTCAACGCCGTGTAGTTGTAGGTGTTGCCGAACCACTGTCCCCCGATCAGCGAGTACAGAGTGGCGTAGACGGGGGTGCCATTTGTCGGCAGAGTGGTCACCGTCACCTGCAGCGGAGGAGTG
>JBEKYF010000127.1:0-9495 GCA_049511255.1 Terriglobales bacterium
TTCTCCTTGCTCGATTTCCCCATCCTCAAATGCTGGCCCAAAGATGGCGGACGCTTCATCACGCTGCCCTGCGTGATCACGCGCGATCCGAAAACAGGGAAGCGCAACGTCGGCATGTACCGGATGCAAATCTACGACGAGCGCACGACTGGCATGCACTGGCAAAGGCAAAAAGTGGCAGCCGAACATTACCGCGACCACATGCGCGCAGCCGTCGCCGAAAATCGTGTGGGGACGGGCGTCCTCGCCCGTCCAGCCGGGCGAAGCCCGGCAGCAGCCGTCGACATCATGGCAAGATCATCCGGAGGCGCAATGCTAGCTCCCGGCGATCGCCCTTCTGGCCGAATGGATGTAGCCGTCGCCATCGGCACTGACCCCGCGCTCACGTTTTCCGCCATCGTGCCCGCCCCGCCGGATGTCGAAGAGTACATCGTCGCCGGATTTCTCCGGCAGAAGCCGGTCGAGCTTGTGAAATGCGAAACCATCGACCTCGAAGTTCCGGCCGATGCCGAGATCATCCTCGAAGGCTACGTCAATCTCGACGAACTCCGCACCGAAGGCCCATTCGGCGATCACACCGGCTTCTACTCGCTCGAAGACGAGTATCCGGTGTTCCACGTTACCTGCATCACGCACCGCAAAGACCCGATCTATGCTGCCACCATCGTCGGCAAGCCGCCGCAAGAAGATGCCTGGATGGGCAAGGCGATCGAGCGCATTTTCTTGCCGCTGATGAAGCTGACCATCCCCGAACTGGTGGACATCAACCTGCCCATCGAAGGCGTGTTCCACAACCTGATGCTCGTTTCCATTCGCAAGTCCTACCCCGGACAAGCGCGCAAAGTGATGAACGCCATCTGGTCGCTGGGTCAGGCGATGTTCACGAAGTGCATCATCGTGGTAGACGAAGACGTGGATGTGCAGGACGTGGCCGACGTCACGTTGAAAGTGCTGAACCACATCGATCCCGAGCGTGACATCCAGTTCACCTTGGGCCCAGTCGATTCGCTCGACCATGCCTCGCGCCTGCCCGACTATGGCTCGAAGATGGGCATCGACGCCACGCGCAAGTGGTCGACCGAAGGCTTCGCACGTCCCTGGCCGGATGAGATCGTGATGGACACGAAAACGCGCGCGCTGGTGGATGGGAAGTGGAAAGCGCTGGCGAAAGAGCTGGGGATCGAATAAGAGCTCCGGCGGCGGTGAGGCTCACAGCAAATGCGGTTAATAACTTAACTTGATTCGTGCGTTTGCCGCTGGCCGGCGTTGATCAGTTCCCAGATGTGGGCCAGGTGGTGGTCATCGTGCTCTGCCACAAAGTACAAATGGTCCACCAGTCGCATGGGTGTTTTCAGCCGCGGATGGAGAAGGGCGTGCGCGAAGATTGCAGGGTCGATCTTTTCTACCCGACTCGCCAGCCGCAAGCGTGCGCTTCGGAATTCAGCCAGGATCTCCTCGATCGGGCGCTGGTTGTGTTGCGCTTCGAACGTCTTCCGATTGCTCAGGTCAGCCACAGTGAGCTCTGCCGCTTTCGTTAAGTAGTCGTCCACCCTTGCCATCCACAGAGGTTCGAGGTCCACCAGATGCCCCGCATGTTCCTGGGCCGACCATTTTTCATTTTCGCCCGGTTTCCTAACCGGTTTCTTAACCAGGACGTCATGAGCCGCGCCACGGACTACTTCTTCCAGCCGCGCTGGCGTGCCGCGCAGGCGCGCGCACAGGTTCGGATGCTGCTCGACGGGAAACGTGAACTCAAACTTCCGTTCAAACCAGATCAGCGCTCGATTCATGGTTGCACGCGAATCAAAATCATGTGTTCGTTATAAGATGCCAAAGCAAACGGGAGCGATGCTATCCGTGGCACGTTTCCGGTTGCCGGAACCTTCACCGCAGGCTATTGCATCTATACCCGCAGAAGCGTAGACCATTAGTCGTCAAATCTCTAGCCACGTTTTTTTCTGCGAAAGGAACAATCGAATGAAAACCCGCAATCTTGGACGTTCCGGGCTTAACTTAAGAGTAAAACAGGCAAGAACCGCGGGACGTGCGCTTGAACCCGTCGGGAACTTGTGCTTTCATTGACAAATGGCGCGGCCCGTGGGGGCCCGTCTGCGCGCCTTAACCTCAACCCTCAACCTCATCTTTGAGTGAACATCATGAGCGGAACACCAGAGGAGAAAAATCATGAAGAAAGTCCACTATATTCCCAAGGGATACAATTCGATCACTCCGTACCTTGTTATCAAGGGTGCCGCGAAAGCGATTGAGTATTACAAGAATGTTTTCGGGGCAACCGAAGTCATGCGCATGGCTGGTCCCGACGGCAGGGTCGGCCACGCCGAGCTGAAGATAGGCGACTCGCACATCATGCTGGCCGACGAAAATCCCGCCATGGGCTACCGCAGCGCCGAGAGTATTGGCGCGTCTCCGGTGAGTCTGCTCGTGTACATCCCCGATTGCGATAAAGTCGTCGCCAAGGCGGTCGCGGGCGGAGCAAAAATCCTGAAGCCGGTCCAGGACCAGTTCTACGGAGACCGCTCAGGCTTCATCCAGGACCCATTCGGACATCTCTGGGGCATCGCGACTCACATTGAAGACGTGTCGCCCAAAGAGATGGAGGAGCGCGCGAAGAAAGCGATGCAGGCCGCTTGATGCGTGGCTGCGAGCTGCGAGCAAGCAAAACCAATGGTTGCTCGTAGCTAGAGGCTCGAAGCTCATAGCTAGAGCTCATAGAGTTGCACCTACAACCTTAAGAAAGGACGCTCCCAATGCTCTCCGCTGGCAATCCGTTTCCGAATTTTTCGCTTCCGAACCAGGATGGCAAGACCATGAAGCTTTCCGACTTCGCCGGACACTGGCTCGTCGTGTACTTCTATCCGAAAGACGACACGCCCGGGTGCACCATCCAGGGCAAGTCGTTTACGGCGACCAAGGCTGATTTCGACGATGCCGGGGTCAAAGTCATCGGCGTGAGTGCCGACGACGTTGCCTCGCATAAGAACTTCTGCAACAAGTTCGCCTTTACCATCGACCTGCTCTCTGACCCCGACGCCAGCCTGATGAAATCGCTCGGCATCGGCCAGGCGGAATGGAAAGGGATGAAGTTCTATGAGCGCACCAGTTTCGTGGTCGATCCCAAGGGTGTAATCCGCAAGGTGTACGAAAAGGTGAACCCAGAAGGCCACGAGAAGGTGCTGCTCGACGACATCGAGGGGATGAAGTCGAAGGCGGCCTGACCAACTGGGCAGACGCCGGTTGTCAGAGGCGGTGGCTCGTCGGAGTTGCCGTAGAGACGCGGCTTGCCGCGTCTCAGGCTGGTCGCGGATTTTACGCACAGGAGAAAAACTCGCCAGCGGGCGGCAACACTCAGCCGCGGCTCTTGCGAGTTCTTCCCCGGAGCCGGGATTGGCAAGGATTCCCGCGTATCCGCGAGCTTCCTGGTTACTGCAGCGTGGTGGCGCTGTTCAGCCCATGATAGATGAACAATCCCGCAATGATCAGGATCATGACCCCTGACAAGGCGCCGAGCACCTTGACGATTGGGGTGATCTTTCTCATCTTGACCAGAACTTCCATTTGATCCTTATGCATCTGGGATTCGGTTTCATTGAGGAAGATGGAATCGTCCTCGTGCATGGTGAGGGTGCTGCGATAGATCAGGAGGATAATGAGGACCCCCGTCAGAATACCCCACGCGACAAGCAGCCCGAACATAGGAGACATATGCCACCTCGGAGCTGAGATCGAGCCAATTCCCGAAGTTGCCTTAAGGCCCAGCGAAAACTGTCCTGCCATCCGCTGGCATTCCGGGTACGGGCCCCTACTGCGCGATTATAGACCCCTTGGCAAGAGGGGGTCGCGACTTCTTGCCTACCCGAAGCATCTAAAGGGTAGATTCGAGAAAAGGTACCGGCTCCCGAAAAGCCTTGCCGAGCCGGTTGCGACCTTTGTTATAATAAGTAATCACAAGGAGATAAACAGATGGCGACTACCACCACACCGGAAGTACAGCCCAAAACCGCGGCACCCGTCCTTACTCCCGCCGCGATTGCCAAGGTCAAAGAAATCATGGCCTCGCAGACGCCGGTGCCAGCGGGATTGCGGTTGTCCGTAGTCGGCGGCGGTTGCTCCGGCTTTCAATACTCCATGGCCTTCGAGAACGGCGCCGGCATGATGGACAAGGTTTTCAATTTTGACGGTTTGAAGGTTTACGTGGATGCCACTTCCCTGATGTATCTTGGCGGAGCGCACGTCGATTACGTCGAGACCCTGGAAGGCGCGGGGTTCAAGTTCGAAAACCCGAACGTGAAGAGCACCTGCGGCTGCGGTTCCTCGTTTAACGTTTAAGCTTTAACCTTTAGCGCTGTCTGGTTTCAGAGCAAGCCCCGCTTTCGATGCGGGGCTTTTCTGTTGCCGGAATATTGCGGGGAGTGTGAAGTCTACTGCTGGGGCGTCTGCCCTGGGTTTTGCGCAGGCTGCGTCGGAAGGCTCTGGGGTTGGACGCCGTTCGGCGTTAGTCCTTGCCCTTGCCCCAGCAGACCGCCGGCTTGTCCGGGAGCGATGCCGCCCACGCTGCCCATGTTTCCAGCTTGCATATTAGGGTTCACCGGACCGGTCAACAGGCCGCCGCGGTCGGCCTGCGGCACGTAAATGAAGAGCCAATCGTTGTAATGGTTCTTATCGTAGAACACGCGAATGCTTTTCGCTTTGCTCGTGCTGGCGACTCCGAGTATCGGCCCTCCGCCGAACGTCGGTCCGTTGAAGCCGGAGCCGGAATTGGAAGTTGTGTTGGAATTGGAAAACGACGATCCAGGCGAATTCGAATTCCCCTCCGTAGCTGATGGATTACCGGAAGATGGATTGCCGGAATCACCGCTTGCCGGAGTCTGTCCGCCTGTGGTACCCGTCTGTTGAAGCCCACTCCCGCCGAGTCCGCCTTGCCCCTGCAGTCCACCTTGTCCCGGGAGCACACTCTGTCCAGGCGTTTGTCCCAGTACCGGCCCATTGTTTAGGCTGATGTCCATCTGATGCAGAAGTTTGAAATCCTTCTCTTTGCCCGTCTCTCGGTCCCGGTTGATCGGATCCGTATAGCGCTTGCGGATAAAACGGATGTTGTTGGTATTCTCCAGTTCCTCGATGCGCGACGGATATCGCCCAAACTTCTTGTAGAAGTGTTGAATCGCGCGCATGTACGCCGTACCTCGATGTCTCATCTCCTCTTCGCGGTCGCGGCGGATCTGCTGGCCAATGTCAGGGAGCACGGTGAGCAGCCCAATCGTGATTAACGCAAGCGCCAGCATCAGCGTAATCAGCATGTAGCCGCGCTGGGAAATTTGCGATTTGTAATCTGTAGTTTGTAATTTGGCCGATCTCAAACCACGACGCCGCATAAACGCTCACTCGCCATCAAATTACCAGTTACAAATTACCAAATTGCAAATCCGTTTCATCCTTGCGTTAATGGCAGGCTCTGCCGGTTGTTGTTGATCACATCTTCCACGTCCACCGCTGTCGGCGAGATGCGCACGACGCGATAGCGCCGATCGACGATGTCGCCCTCAGCGGCGATAAAAATATCTTCGCCCTGGGACAAGAATACCTTCTTCGTCTCCCCCGGCCGGTTGGCAAAGCCAAAAAACTTAAGCGTGATCGGCGGCGGCGGTAAAATTGGCGGAGGCGCGTGCATGGTGGTGGCAGCCTGTTTGTCCGTGGTACCGTTTGCCTTAAGCTTTTCGATTGCCACAGACCCCGCGACAAAAATGTTTCTTCCATTGCCCGCGTACTTGATTTCCTCGCTTTGGCGCAGCAGGTTCAGGTCAAGCGTAGGATCCAGCCGCGGCTCAACCGCAGGCACCTTTCCCGAAGCCGTCCGTCGTACGCCGGGCCGGGTCGCGGTTGAAGTCGGCTGCGCCGCTACCGGCACCGCTGCCGGCGACGAGGGCCAGAACTCGCGGCCCAGCATCAAAAGCGCGATCATGCCCAACACTGCCAGCCAGATGACTTGCTTCCGATTTTCGATTCCCAGTTTCACTCAGGCACCCGACCGCAGATAACTGTGCATCGCGATTTCCAGCTTTACCGGACCCGTGCTCTCGCCCGCCAGATCCACGCTGTTCACCTCAAAGAAAAGCTTCGACCGTTCCAGCGTATTGATGAACCGCACCAGTTGCAGGTAGTCCCCGGAAAAACTTCCCTCGATTGCGACCGGAATTACACCGGAGCTTTCCGCTTCCTCTTGCTTATATCTCGCCTGCTGGATCCGGATCCCATTTTCCGACGCCAGCTTCCCCAGTTCATTGGCCAGATCGGAATCCTTCGCGGCAAAGCGGTCCTTGTAAAACCCGTTGATCTGATCCTTCGCCAGCACAATCTTCTTGTCCATGCCGCGCAGCGGCTCGACTTCGCGGGTCTTCCTTTGTAGTTCGACTTTCAGCTGGTTCAGTTGCAGCTTCCGCGAATCCACCGAACCCACCAGCGGCGAGAACAAAACTGCCACCGCTACCACATCGGCAGCCAGCATCGCCCCAATCGCAATTTTCAATTTGCGCCGCGAGTTCCCCAAATCCGGCATTACTTTCCACTCCTGTCTGTCGAGTCAGGGACATAAATCGAGATCACCGAAGCGAGGACGCCCGATCCGGTCTCCCCCGTCTGTCCCTCCTGCACCAGTTGCGCTCCCTGGAAATGCTTAGAGCCTTCCATGCGATAGACCAGTTCCACGGCTGCGGCGCGCGTGTCGCCCGCCACCGTCATGTCCAGTTGCATCTGATTCTGCTCATTCAATTCCGGCCGCAGCGAGACTACGTGCAGGTTCGGGGGCATGACCCGCTCCAGATCTTCAAACACGCGTGTCCATGAGAATGCCTTGCGTTGAATCAGTCCATTCAAGAACTGCGACTGGTCGCGTGTGCTGCGGTTGGCGGCCAGGTCGAGGAAGGCCTGCGCCTGCGCCCGTTCGTTGTCGAGCTCTGCGATTTGTTGTTGCAGTTGCGCGATGTCGTGGCGATCTCTTCCGGCGTTGATCCAGCCGCGCACCGCCAAGCCGAGCAGAGCGAGCGTCAAAATGCCCAGCAGCCCCACTCCCAATCCCCAGCGCGTCCAGAATTCACGGGCATCTTCATACGGCCGGGTCGCGAGATTGATATCCAAACGCATATTAGCTTCCGGCTTCTGGCTCCTTGGGGCCCTTAGCTGGAAGCTAGGAGCCAGAAGCCAAAAGCGCTTTATGAAATTAAAGCTCCCACCACTCCCGCCATGCGCCAGCGCGGAACTGCTCCTGTCGTGGACCCGATCTGCGACGCCGCCACCAGTTCCTGAACGTGTGCGCCGGACTGGTTCTTCAGCGCCGGCGCGGCGACACCCGCTTCGGGCAGGCCCGCCACATACACACGCGCAATGTTCAGGTTGTAGGTGTCCTGGAAAAACACCACCGAGGGATAGACTTCCTCTGCCAGTTGATCGCCGGTAATGGTCACGCCGCGCACATTTTCGAGTGTCCGAAACAGCAGCAGTTGCTCCTGATTGAGAATCGCGATGCTGATCGTGCGCGCGTCCACCTTGACCACCAGGGTGGGCCGTTCCGCGTCCGCGGCTCCCAGCGCCGCCAGCATCGACGGCATCACCATCCCCGGGTTGTAGCCCGTGTCGCGAAACGCCGACTCATATTCCTCGAGAACCGTGTTCAACACCACTGCCGCCACCGCGCGCACACCTTTACCGGTGGACTGCGCGTGATACGAGATCCGGGCATCGGCGGGATCAAAAGGCAGCGACTTCTTCAGCCGGAAACGGACCACCGCTTCGGCCTCGTCCCGCTTCGAGGGGAGCGTTTCAAAATCCAGCAGCACGACGCGCACCGAGGTATCGGGCAGGATCGCGATCACGTCGCGGGACCGTCCGCCGACGCTGCCCAGCGTGCTTTCAATCGCGTATCGGATGGCCGTGCCATCCCGCAGATTCGCTTCCATCAAATCGGGCACTACCATGCCCGGCGCCAGTTCCCGCGCCGACGCCATTTCCACCATTCGCCCGGCATCGGCAGCGCGCCCCGCCAGCACGCGGTCCGCGGCGATTTCGCAAGCGAGCGTTGGACGGCGAACGTGTTTGGAGATGGAAGTCATCGCTGCAAAACCGAAACAACCTCTGCTTCTGCGCTCGGCTCCGGAATGGGTAACCGGTCTTCTTTCAATCCATCCAGATGGAACTCAATCGCCTCTCGGATCAACGAGCGGACTTCCGCCTTGGTGCTGCCTGTGGTCACCACTCCTGGCAGGTCGGGAACGCAAGCCGCCCAGCCGGTACCGGATTTTTCATAAACAACAACGTAGTTCAAGGCTTCAATCCTGCTTGTTTGAGGACGCTGTTCAGAGTTCCCGGAGGAAGATCGTCTTTCGGATGCCCCGGCAATGTGACGCGTCCTGGCTTCATCGGGTGCTTGTATTGCCGATGACTTCCGCGTGTTTGTTTCAGAAGACCAGCCATCCCGCTCCAGCAACTTGATGATATCTCGTACCTTCATGGCGAGAACAGTTACCTCGGCGGGTGCTCTTACTGCACTGCCGGCCATGCCTCTGGTAATCAGCCTCAGCGCATGGTCTCGATAAAGGTGACCTTGTTGATCTCTTTCAGTGTGGTGAATCCGCCGCGCACCTTATCCAGCGCCGATTCGCGCAGGAAGCGCATGCCCTCTTCGCGGGCGGCTTTCCGGATCTCCGAGGTCGGCCTCTTCTCCAGAATCATCTCGCGGATGCGGTCGGTCAAATCCAGAAGTTCATGAATCGCCGTCCGGCCGCGGAACCCTGTCCCCGCGCACTCGATGCAGCCCTGCCCTTCGTACAAAGGAACCTGCGACCACACTTGCGGGTCGAGGCCGCTTGCTTCGAGCACATCGTTTGGATAATGCACAGCCGTCCGGCATGAATCGCAAATGACCCGGACCAGCCGTTGCGCCAGAATGCAGTTCAGCGCCGACACAAAGTTGTAAGGCTCGACGCCCATGTTGAGGAAGCGCCCCAGCACGTCCACCACGTTATTGGCGTGGACGGTGGTGAACACGAGGTGGCCCGTCAGCGCCGACTGGATCGCGATCTGCGCCGTTTCGTTGTCACGGATTTCGCCCACCATGATCTTGTCCGGGTCGTGACGCAGGATGGAACGCAGACCGCGGGCGAAGGTCAAGCCCTTTTTTTCGTTGACCGGAATCTGGGTGATGCCGCGTATTTGATACTCGACCGGGTCTTCAATGGTGATGATCTTGTCTTCGTCGGTCTTGATCTCGTTGACGGCGGCATAGAGCGTCGTGGTTTTGCCGCTGCCCGTCGGCCCGGTGACCAGCACCATGCCGTACGGCTCCTTAATGTAGCGGCGAAAGCGCCGCAGGTCGTCTTCGTCGAACCCGACCACGTCGAGCGTGAGCTTCTTGAACTTCTCGCTCATCGACTCCTTGTCGAGCACGCGGAGCACGGCGTCTTCGCCGTGGATCGACGGCATGATCGA